>CAJQPC010000236.1 GCA_905480105.1 uncultured bacterium
CCCCGCCAGCATCACTGTCGTCCTGGTTGGCGTTTGTTTTGGTTGAGGGATCGCTGTCTGCGAAGAAGCAGCCCACACTGGTGTCTGTGTCTGGACCGGGGGTCTCCACGCCGCGCTCGAGGCCGTCTGTGAGGCCGTCTCCGTCGCTGTCGCAGTTCTTTGGGTCCAGGCCGTTGTTGAACTCTCGCAGGTCATCCAAGCCGTCGTCGTCGCTGTCCGCGTCGGTGGGAGAGGAACCGAAGACGGCCTCTTCCGCGTCGGTGAGTCCGTCTCCGTCTCGGTCAAAGCCCACCGTGTCGGACCATGCGCCCTTCAGGTCACCGCGGGTACCGGTGCCGCTTACGTCTGCGTCAAAGTCTTCGACACCGTTCTCTCCGGTCAAGAGGGCCATTTCAAAGCCATCCAGGTCGGTGACACCCAGACCAGAGCCCAGGTCAACCCAGCTGACGTCAATGTCCATGAAGTAGTCGCTGTCTCCGGTGGTGTTGCTGTCGGCCGTGACCACGCGGACCTCGCCGGTGGTGAATGCGGCGCCCGAGATGTTGATGACGTTGGTGCTGGTGTCTCCACGCGAGCCGGCACTTCCTCCGTCGTTTTCGCGAAGTTCGAGAGTGCCGATGGACTCATCGACACTCAGAACCCAGTCAAATCTTTGGTCTGCGTCCAGATCAAAGGCGACACCCCATCCGCTGTCTCGGAGGAAGCCGGTGCCGGAGACTGGATTCTCATCCAAGCGCATCCGCAGGTACATGTCAGTGCCATTGCTGCTCCAGTAGAAAAGTGGCGAGGCCGTCGTGCCGACCAGGTCTACGTGGCCATCGCCGGTGACGTTGTCTTCGGATGCATCTGTCATGGAGCTTCCGCCCTGTTGAACCGGAGTCCAATCAGCATCGGTGGGCCAAGCGAACGCGGGAAGACTCATCAGAGCAAGGAGCATGGGCTCTCCAAGGGGTTTCGTTTCTTGACCTATCCTCAGAGGGGATGTCTTTACAAGTCAAGTGTCGAATCCAAGGGCTAAAGGTTAGAGCCCAGCCATGAGCACAATGCCCCGCCCCGCCGCTACCGTCGCCCTGCTCCGAGACCGCGACGGTTCACTGCAAGTCTTTTTGGTTAAGCGCTCTGCCCGCAGCCCTTTCATGCCGTCTGCGTTCGTCTTTCCTGGTGGGCGCGTAGATGCTGCGGATGGCGCGTGCCCTGTGAAAGGCGGAGAGTTGGACCGTCAGCGCATGGGCGAGACTTTCGGCGCGCCACCGTTGGCTTACCAGGTCGCAGCTGTCAGAGAGACCTACGAGGAGTGTGGCGTTCTTCTCGCCGAAGGAACCGAACAGGATCGTCTGCGAGCCCAGTTGCAGGGGGGGGAGATCAGTTTCGCTGAAGCGGCTCAACAAGCCGGCTGGGTGGTCGACGCGGGGCGGCTGACCTACTTTGCTTGGTGGATCACGCCAGAGGGCGAGTCCCGCAGATACGACACGCGCTTCTTTTTGGCCTGGGTCAGGGACGGAAACAAGGCCGGACACGACGACTATGAGACCGTAGATTCGGGCTGGGACACTGCCCAGGGTTGGCTGGAGCGTTTCGATGCGGGCCAGGTCATCTTGGCTCCGCCGACCTGGCGTTCTTTGTTCGAACTCTCAGCCTTTGGTACCGCTGCCCAGGCCATCTCGGCTTTCTCCTCCAAGCGTGTGGTACCCATTGAGCCTCGAAGTGTTCAGGGACCGGATACCTTTACGGTGCTGCTGCCCGGTGACGTGGACTACCCCTCGGAGACTCCTGTGCAGGGCCCGACCCGCCACACCCTCCGTGCGGGTCGCTGGTTCATCCACCGTTGATCTCTTGCTGATGCTTCCAGCAGGGGGCAGGGTGTGTCCATGTTCTTGTGTTTGATTTCCCTGCCTTTTGCAGATTCTCCTCAGCAGCCGCTTCAGCCCGGCCCACCTCTACAGGTAGATCTGGGGCACTCCGACTCGGAGATCTGGGTCAAGTTGGCTCCCGGCATCTCCCGTCTTCCATCGGGCCCCTTAAAGGTAGAGCCGCTGTTTGTTGGGGACCACCCAGAGCTGTCCCGGTGGTGGCGCGTTCAGACACCGGATGGCGCTGCGTTGACATTGGCGGAATCCTGGTTGGATGCCGCCTGGCTGAGTCATGTCGAGCTCGCGCAGCTGCCTGTGAGCCCACCCGCTGACCTACCGCCCGCCACCCCGGACCTCAGTGGAGAACAGACCTACGTGGGACCGGCTCCCGACGGTTTTGGCGTGGCCGAGGCTGCGCTATGGCCTGGGGGAGGCGGAGAGAATGTGGCCCTGGCGGACATTGAATACGACTGGTTGGCCTCTCATGAGGACCTGAGTCATCTGGGTGATGTGCGAACCTGGGGACAAGCCACCGAGCGCTTTGCCTACCATGGAACCGGCGTGTTGGGGATCACGTCGGGCGGAGACAACGGCTACGGCGTGACGGGCATGGTCCCCAACGCCGAGGTGGTGATGATTCACCCTACGACGGTAGAAGGGGTCTACAACGTCGGGGCGGCGATTCAAGCCAGCATCGACCTGTTGGAGCCCGGGGATGTTCTGTTGATCGAACAGCAGTCCTATGCCTTCGACAACTATGCACCGGTGGAGATCTCGGGTGCGGTCAGCGACGCAATTCAGGCCGCCGTTGCAGCAGGGATTGTGGTCATCGAGCCGGCCGGAAACGGTGCCCAAAACTTAGACGCGACGGAATGGAACGGGTGGTTCGATCGCAGTCAGCGGGACAGTGGTGCCATCCTGGTGGGTGGCGGTATGCCTGCTCCGGGAACCTCTTTCAACCCTGCTCGGTCGTGGTACCCCAGTGGCAGCTGCTACGGCAGTCGCATTGATCTGCAGGGCTGGTACGGGAGCATCGTCAGCACGTCAAGCGGCAGCCTGAACGATGACTTGTTCAACGTCCCCGGGGACGAGCGCCAGAGCTACACGGCGTACTTCGGCGGCACCAGCGGAGCGAGCCCACAAGTCGCCTCGCTGGCTGCACAGTTTCAGAGCATCGCCATCGCCCTTGGCCGTGGGCCCTGGGAGCCGGTGGCCCTGCGGCAGCTCATGGTTCAGAGCGGAACACCCCAGGCCAACCCAGAGGCGGGTCTGATCGGGCCACAGCCGGATCTGCGCGGGATGCTGCGCATGGCCGGCTTGCGCTAAGTTCGCCGAGCTACTCGTCCAGACGTGGGATGAGTTCAGCGAAGTTGCAGGGTCGGTGTCGGCTGTCGAGCTGGAGCGAGAGAATCTGGTCCCATGCGTCCCGGCAGGCGCCGGTGGAGCCGGGCAATGCAAAGATATAGGTCGCCCCTGACAGAGCAGCTAAGGCCCGGGATTGGATGGCCGACACTCCGATGCTGGCAAAACTCAACTGTCTAAAGAGCTCTCCAAAGCCAGGGATGAGCTTGTCGGAGATTCCCCTGACAGCCTCTGGGGTGACATCGCGGCCGGTGACGCCAGTCCCTCCGGTGGTCAAGATCACCTGGACCTGGTCCCACATTACCCAGTCTCGGAGCTGCTCTTGGATCAGGGAAACGTCGTCCGTCACAATCTGACGTTCGACTAAGCGGTGGCCTGAGTCGCGGAGGCGCTGAATGAGCAGGTCGCCGCTTCGGTCGTCAGCGAGGGTTCGGCTGTCCGAGACCGTGAGCACGGCGATGCCCAAGGGACGAAAGCTGCGCGAGGAATCAATACCGTGGCTCATTTGGAGCGCGCGACCCTCTTGAGCTTGCCTTTGGTGACAAGGGGGAGGTCCAGTCGCAGCTCGAAGCGGTCTGCATCGGCGCCGGCCAAGCGCGCCGACAGGGCCAGGACCTGCGCGTCCGGGAGGTGCAGCCACAGGGTCATCGATGAGCCAGGAGCAGGAGGGTCATCGCGGTAGATCGTTAGACGTTTTCGGCTGAGCTGTGCATCGTAGTCCCGTGCGAGGGCTTCAATGCTTTCCCAGTGCACGTGTAGGCCCTTGTCGTCCTTTTTGTAGCGCGGGTCACTTGGAGCGCTGTCCGACTCCGGCTCGTCGCGTTCCAGGAGCAAGGCGAAGTCCTCGGCGCTGGCAGGCACGCTGAAGCTTGCCGGTGGAGCATCTCTGCCTGGGTCTGCAGTGTTGGTCTGCTCGTCCAAGCCCAAGGAGCTGGAGTGTTGTTCCTCTGTCGCAGGGGTCAACTCAGCGTCCTGTGGGGCCTCGTTCTGATCCGGGAGGCTGGCGTTGGACGCTTTCATTGAAGGCTCAAAGTCGTCGGGCACGTCCTTTTTGTCTAAAAATTCTGGTGGGCCACCCCAGTCCGTCAGGGGTTCGTAGGTCTCCTGTGGCGCTAGGGTGGACGGCCCTTCCAGGAGGTTGTTTTCCGTTTCGTGCTCCCAGTTGACGTTGTCCTCGGTCCAGTCGTCCTCATCTCCTTCCATGATTACGATCGGAGAATCGTCGCTGAGCAGCGCCTCAAAGTCGGCCTCGCTCACAGGAGGTGGGGAATGAACCTCTATTCCTACAAGTTCCTCTCCCAAGCCATCCAGCCAGTCGCCGGTCTCCTCACTTAGTCGCGGCGTACTCGACTCCGGTGTCTGTTCGGTGGTCTGACTCATCGAATCGCGCAGCGCTGCCAGGAGGGACCGTCGCTCTCCGTCGTCGATGTCCCGTGTCTCCGCTGAGTCTTCTGCGTTGAAGCCGAAGGGGTCATCGTTGCCGGTCGGGCTGGACATGAACTGCTCCAGGATTGTGTTCTTCGAAGAGGAGGTTTTTTTCAGGCCCGAGAGCCATTGGAGCCAGCTTTCGTGGACTTTCGTAGGCGAGACCACCGTTGCCAAGTGTGTCCACGCACCACTCTCCTTTGGGGCTTCCTGGAGAGGGCTTAGGGTCTGGTCGGGTACTTGGCCGTCGTGAAGGTGCAGGTTCGGCGCGCCTGCAGATGGTCCAAGACTCTGGAGCCCTTCGACGTGCAGAAAGAGCATGCCATCATCCTGCACGCACACCAGGATGGCGGCGTGCTCAACTCCGTCGACAGACAGCGTGATCGGCAGGTTTAGGTCGTGGGTCATGGATGACGTCTCTCTCTGCTCATGGTGTCATATATCGACTGCCTTTGGGGCGTGGATCTGCCAGGACGTTAGGGGTGGCGCGGCGGGTGGTGCCGACCTGGTGGCGGCCCCGGTCTTCAAAACCGGTCGAGGTGCGTCGAAAGGCGAGGCCTGGTGGGTTCGATTCCCATGACCCGCCGCCATCCACGAAAGACATCCACCTCGCCGAGCTTCTTTGAGCCATGGCTACGATGGTCTCGCCAGTCACCGTCGAGCGGCGTTCGAGGAGATGGCCAAACTCGGGTTGGGAGAGAGCCTGGCGAAGGGCCGAGTCGGAGAAATCCTGCTTGCCCACCGACTTGGCCACAAGCTCGTCGCAGGCGACAAGGGGCAGACGGCCTCGATCACGAAGGCAAGAAGTACGAGTACAAGGTCAGCGGTCCGTCCTCCAACCAGTACAACGTCAACTTCGGCCACGCCTGCGATGGCGAGGATGGCGTGGCCTTGGTGAAGAAGCACTTCCAAGGGTACGAGGGGGCAGTCTGTGGCCACGCGGTGGGCGGGAAGGTTGTCGCCGCTGTCTACTGTCCGTGCAAGACCCTCGTGCCTGTTCTCGCAGAGCACATTGCCAGCGTGAAGGGCAAGACGTGGCAGAGGGCGTTCGCCCCTATTGACAAGTTTGCCGACGTCGAAGGGGCAGTGTGGCTGTTCGATGAATGTGAAACTGACGAAGCAGGTTAATCGCTCACGTTCCACGACGGTCCACTTCCACCTCAACGACCTCGGCAAGCTCTCCAAACAGCACTGGCACCCGAATCTGCACCGTCGCCGTCCCCTAGCCGTCTGCGAGCTCAATGCAGGTGACGAAGCCCCGAAGGATGGTCTTCCGTTCCTCAGAGATCGCCTCAGCCCAGAGCTCATCGACCCCGGTGACCGTGGCTTCGACCGCCTCCAGGTGCCGCTTCCGCTCCTTGGGGTCATGGCCCATCCGAAGTCGTCGCAGGTAGTCTTCGGCCTCCTTCTTCTGCTGGGCCAGCTCGCGGAGAACGTCGTAGAACTTCTCTCCCAGATCAGGTGCTTGTTGAAGGTGAAGTCGGATGTTGAGGATCTGTTACTCGACCCCCTGGACTCGACGCCGGGCATCCGTGATGGCGGGTTCGCGGTCGCCGAAACGGTCGTCGAGTAGGTCACTGGCGTGGGCCATGACCCGGCCCTTTCGGACCGCCCCCGCCTCTCACGGAGCGCCTCAGACTGCGCAGGAGACGCTGGTTCGGAGGAGACTGATCCTCGAATGCGCGGGGCGCGCGTGCTGGAGTGTTCTGTCGGCCCGGTCGGCCGTTTTCCAGGGAAGTTGAGTCGGCTTTACGATGGTGTTGGTCGGGTCAGATGGGATGTGACGGGGCTCCCTGCACCACAGCCGAATTGACTTGATCAGAGAGCAAGTCCATGAACACCCGAACCTTCTGCGCGAGATGTTTTCGGCTGGGATAGACCGCATAAATCGGCAGCGAAACCGTGTTCCACTCTGGCAGGACGCGCAGTAGACGACCGGCCGCGACGTCCTCGTGGGCCAGCATCGGCGGCAAGAAGCCGATGCCCAGGCCGCCCAGGGTGACTTGCCGGACCAAGGCGATGCTGTTGACCACGCAGCGGCTGGGCAAGGACACGTCCACCTGCTCCGGACCCTTGGTGAAAGGCAGCGTCACGATTTCTCGGTCGTGTCGGTAGATAAGGTTCGAATGTTGGGACAGCGCGCTGGGGTGCGTCGGGGTGCCGTGCTGTGCGAGATACGCGGGACTGGCCAGCATCCAGCCTTTCATGTCGGCCAGCTTGCGAGCCACCAGAGAAGAATCGGTCTGGCTGCCTACCCGGACCGCCAAGTCGATTCGCTCATCCACCAGGTCGACATTGCGCTCATGGATGAGCACCTGCACCGACATGCCTGGATTTTGCTCCAAATAGGTCACCAAGACCGGACCCAGAAGCGTTTCGGCAAACAGCTGGAAGGTCGTCACGCGAAGGGTCCCCTGGGGCACCTCGGCTTGGCTTCGGACCCAGGACTGGGCCAGCTCTACGGACTCGATGGCTTTTAGACCCCGCCGGTAGTAGCCCTCTCCGATTTCAGTGAGCTGAATGCGACGGGTGGTGCGTTGGAGCAATCGCACGCCCAAGCGCTTCTCCAGCTCCTGCACCCAGCGACTCACCGTGGATGTGGGCATGCCCAAAATCCGTGCCGCGGCGGTGATTCCGCCCTGTCGTGCCACCTCCACGAACACCCGCATTTGGTTGAGGTCATCGTCCAACCTTCCCTCCAGGGGGATTGTTTATCCCGTTGGTGGAAATTTCACTCCCCGTTGTTGCGATTACTCTCGCGGTCCAAGACCTCCAAGGAGCCTCTCATGAAAGCCATCCGCATCCACGCCTACGGCGACGTTGACACCCTCTGCTACGAGGAGGCACCCATGCCAGAACCCGGCCCTGCCGACATACGCATACGGGTGCACGCTGCGGCCGTGAATCCAGTGGATTGGAAGATTCGAGCTGGCTATCTGGCTGCGCTTATCCCCTATAAAATGCCGCTCACGCTGGGCTGGGACGTGTCGGGCGTGGTCGACAAAATCGGATCGGAGGTGACCCATCTGGCGGTGGGCGATGCGGTGTATTGCCGGCCCGATATCGCTCGGGACGGAAGCTACGCCGAGTACATGGTGGTTCGGGCCAGTGAAGTGGCTCCAAAGCCCGAGACACTGTCTCATAATGAGGCTGCAGCAGTCCCGTTGGCGGGGCTCACCGCCTGGCAAGCGCTTTTCCAGCACGCCCAGCTAAAGAAGGGCGAGCGGGTCCTGATTCATGCAGGCGCCGGGGGCGTGGGCAGCTTCGCCATTCAGTTTGCAAAATCGGCTGGGACCCACGTCATCGCGACTGCATCGTCCGGCAATGCGGCCTTGGTTCGTGACTTGGGTGCCGACGAGTTTGTCGACTACCGAGCCCAGCGCTTCGAGGAGGTGCTCGACAAGGTTGATGTGATTCTGGACACCATCGGCGGTGACACACAGGCCCGGTCCATTCCACTCCTGAATTCAGGGGGGCGAATGTTCTCCGTAGTGGCCACCCCGGACGCTGCGGCGCTGGCAGCAGTGGGGGCGACGGGTGGTCACTTCATGGTGCAACCCAGCAGTGAGAATCTGGTCCGCATCTCCAGACTGATCGACAACGGCACTGTCCGAGTCGTCATTGACTCTGTCTTTCCATTGTCAGAGGCGCGGGCCGCCCACACGAAGAGTCAGACTGGCAGGGCCAAGGGCAAAATCGTGCTCGAAGTCGTTCCTGCGTAAAGCGAAGCCCATCTCTGGCGATGCGTTCGCCATGCACACAACGAACAACACTCGGAAACCACTCATGCTCAAATCACTCTTAGGGCTCGCTCCAAAGCAGGAACCAGACGGGTCCTTCAGTCCTTCCTGGCTGGCCCTAAAATTAGGAACCTCAAAGGTTACCGACTACGAGCGCATTGCCTACGCCAAGTACCAGGGAAAGCGCTCCAAGATCCTGGTGATCTTCACTGAACAGAAGAACATGATGATGCAGAACGAGAAGGAGTTCTCCACGGGCAACCATCCCGTCGAGGCGCTCGTGCCCATGCTGCATCTTCGGGCCGCAGGATTCGAGTTCGAGATCGCGACCCTGTCCGGAAAGCCGGTGGTCTTCGAAATGTGGGCCATGCCCAGCGAGGACACCGAGGTGATGGCCCTCTACGAAGAGCTGAAGCCGAGGTTCGAGTCCCCAAGTCCTCTACAGGACGCCGCGGATCAATGTATGGGCGAGACTGAGTCCTATGCGGCGGTCTTTGTGCCCGGCGGTCACGGGTCTATGCTGGGCATTCCCGAACACGCCCAGGTGGGACGCGTCCTGAGGTGGGCTCATGAGAACGACCTGTTCACGATCAGCCTCTGTCATGGGCCGGGTGCGTTCCTGGCCACTGCACTCGAGGGCAACGAGTTCCTCTACAGGGGGTACAACATGGCGGTGTTCCCGGATTCAGTCGATAAGCAAACGCCTATGCTCGGTTATTTGCCGGGTCCGATGCCGTGGCAGCTGGAGGCCCAACTCACAGAGCTGGGGGCTACGATCGTCAACACCAAAAACGATACGACGTGTTGCTTGGACCGTCGCCTCATCACAGGGGCCAGCAACTTGGCCTCCAACGAGCTTGGCAAGCTGGCTGCATCGACCTTGTTGGAGCAGCTGGCGTAGCGGCACTCCGTCTTGACGGCCAAGGTAGGCAAGACCTG
>CAJQPC010000237.1 GCA_905480105.1 uncultured bacterium
CAGCTTCCGAGCCACCGAGGTCAAGCTGGCCCTGCACGGCATGCGCTTCCCACCCAATGATTTGCAGCAAACCACTGGGCAGCAGTCTTCCTTGCTCGCTGCTGCACAAGAAGCGGTTGCTGGGATTGAGCTTCCGCGAGACCGCACGGGGGTAATGGTCGGCTTGGGCACGGATCCAAATGTGGCCCGCTACGGCGCCCGTTGGCGCTCCGCAGACTGGGCACCGCAGCTGGGTCTGGACACAGCCGCCCTGCGTGCTCACTTCGTACCGGTCCTGGAAGCAGCGGGCGTGCTGGGCTGCATGCCCAACATTCCGGCAAACCGGCTGAACAGCCAACTGGACTTGGGCGGTGCCAGCCTGGTCCTCTGCTCGGAGGAACTCTCTGGTCTTCGAGCCGCAGCTGTCGCTTGCCGCGCGCTGCGCAGCGGCGAGCTGGATGCGGTGGTGGTGGGCGCTGTGGACATGTGTGCCGACCCGGTACACGAGAAAGCGGCCGCAGCGCTCGGGCGTGCCGGGCCCGGCGGAGACGCGGCTGTGGTCTTGGTGCTCAAGCGCCTGGAAGACGCCTCGGCAGCCGGGGACTCCATCTTGGCAGTCTTGGACGACGCGGACGCGCCGCCGATCACCCCGACGCCGCTGCGAGAGCGCGTTGGGCACACCCATGCTGCAGAGGGCCTGCTCCTTGTGGCTGCCGCTGTGGTCGATTGTATGGAAGGCCGCAGCCAGGGAGCCAGCCTCTCGGTGGACGCCCTGGGTCACCAGCACGACACCTTGGTTGTGCTCTCCGCCGGTCTCCAATCCCTCCCTGCCTATCAGGTTCAAGAGCCCGTTCTTCGGCTGCCCTTGCACCTCCCAGACGTTCAGCTTCCCCAGGCCACTGCCTTGGAGCCCACCATGTCCCAGTCCTTCTCCGAGTCGACCCCAGCCGGCGCTCAGACCATGGCTCCGGCCCCAAGCTTGCCCAGCGTGATGGCCGCTCCAGTGCGTCAGCCTGCCGTGTCCCGCGCGCCCGTTGTGGCCTTGCCCGCGCATCAGATCGCGTCTGCCCCCCAGACGGTCGCGGAGTCTGCGGCGGTTCAGGCTGTGCCTGCGCCCGTCTTTCAGTCCTCCCCCGAACAGGCCCGCATGGCCGAGAGATTGGTAGACCAGCAGCGCATGCTCTCGCAGGTTCATCAGCAGTTCTTGGCCCAGCAGGCCGCCGTTCAGCAGCACTTCTTGGGCATGCGCTCCCGCAGTCTGCAAGCGCTCATTGGCAGCCCAACACCTGTGACCACCGCAGCCCAGCACGCGCAAGCTCCCGTGGCTGCATCCGCGCCGGCTCCCCAAGTCGCCCCTCCTGTGATTCAGGCCCGCCAAACGCAGATGCCGCGTTCCGTGCCGGCGGTTCGTGCACCTGTGCCTAAGGTTCAGCCGCCAGCCCCAATGCCAAAGGCGGCCCAGCCGGCCCCTCCCGCGCCCGCAGTTGCCAAAACCCAGGCCCAGCCCGTTGCAACGCTGCGCAAGGCCGAGTTCAAGGATGCCAAGCACCCTTGGCGCACCGACCCGATGGCTGCCCCTGTGCCTTTCCGAGAGCGTCCACAGGCCGAAAACCTGCCCGGGTTGAAGCTGGACCGCGAGGGCCTGAGGGTCCATGCCTCCGGCAAGATTTCCGAAGTCTACGGAGAGATGTTCACGCCACAGGACGAATACGTACGGCAGTGCCGCATGCCTGAGCCGCCCCTGCTCCTGGCTGACCGCTTGCTGGGAATCGACGCCGAGGCAGGTTCGATGGGACGCGGGACCCTCTGGACCGAGACCGACGTAGAAGCGGACTCTTGGTATCTGCACCAAGGACGCATGCCTGCAGGAATCATGATTGAGTCCGGTCAGGCCGACCTGATGCTCATTTCCTACTTGGGCATCGACCTGCTGCACGAAGGCGACCGGATCTACCGCTTGCTGGGCTGTGAGCTGACCTACCACGACAACCTGCCGGTCCCAGGCGAGACTCTGACCTACGACATTCACGTCGATGGTCACGCTCAGCACGGCGACAAGCGCCTGTTCTTCTTCCATTACGACTGCCGAGTTCAGGGAAAGCCGCGCTTGACTGTGCGCCAGGGCCAAGCCGGATTCTTCACCGACGAGGAGCTTCTGGAGACGGGCGGAATCCTGTGGGAGGCCGAGACAGGCGAGCGCTGCGAGACACCTCGCATGGACGCCCCTGATGTGCTGACGGACAAGCGCAGCCTGAGCAAGCAGGACCTGATCGCCTTCTCTGAGGGACGCACCGCGGACTGTTTTGGAGACAGCTTTTACCTCTCCCGTGCCCACACCCGCACCCCGCGTATCAGCAGCGGCCGAATGCTCTACCTGGACACGGTTACCGATCTGATCCCAATGGGTGGGCCCTGGAAGCGTGGCTACCTGCGTGCAACCGACGAGGTGACCGCCGACGACTGGTTCTTCGACGGGCACTTCAAGAACGACCCCTGCATGCCCGGCAACCTGATGTTCGAGGGCTGCTTGCAGGCCATGGCCGTCTACATGGCTTCTCTTGGCTACACCGTGGACCGGGACGGATGGCGCTTCGAGCCGGTGCCCAACGAGCCCTACCAGCTCCTGTGCCGCGGACAGGTCACGCCCGAGAGCAAGCAGCTGGTTTACGAGATTTTCGTGGAGGAGATCATCTCCGGCCCGGAGCCCATTCTCTACGCCGACATGCTGTGCACGGTCGATGGTCTCAAGGCCTTCCACTGTCGCCGTATGGGCCTTCGACTGGTCCCAAGCTGGCCCCTGGATTCCCGTGAGGACATGCCCGCGGAGCACCAAGCACGCGGCTTGATCAAGCAGGGTACCGTCGCCAGCTTGGAATGGACCGGCACCCCACTGGCATTGCTGGACACCCCAACCGAGCCCTTCCCCTTCGACTACAGCGCCCTGTTGGCCTGTGCGTGGTCCTGCCCCTCCAAGGCCTTTGGGCCCATGTACGAGACCTTTGACAGCACCCGCCGGGTCGCGCGTTTACCAGGTCCTCCCTACCACTTCATGACCCGGGCCAGTCAGATTGACGGCACCTTGGGCGGCATGAAGGTCGGGGACAAGGTGGTCTTGGACTACGACATTCCAGACAAGGCTTGGTACTTCCTGGAGAACGGCGCGCCGACCATGCCCTTCTGCGTGTTGCTCGAGGCCGCTCTTCAGCCCTGCGGCTGGCTGGCCAGTTTCGTCGGTTCGGCTCTGACTATCGAGACGGATGTGTTCTTCCGGAACTTGGATGGCACCGGCGATATCAAGGTCGAGCTGCTTCCCGGCTGTGGCACCTTGCGGACCGAGGTCACCATCACGAACATCAGCCAGTCCGCTGGCATGATCATCGAGTCCTTCAAGGTAGACTGCTACATCAGCGGACCGGACGGCGAAGACGTTCATGTCTACGATTTGAAGACCGTCTTTGGCTTCTTCCCCAAGATCGCCCTGGACAACCAGAAGGGGCTGCCTATCCTGCCAGAGCACAAGGCTGTGATCGACGCAGAAGGCGGCGAGGTCATCGATCTGGACCGCTGGAAGAACGACGGCGCGCCATTGGCACGCAGCTATGTGCGCTGCATTGACCGGGTCACTGGCCGCTGGCCCGAAGGCGGCGCTGCTGGCTTGGGTGCGTGGCGCGCAGAGAAGACCGTGGATCCCAACGAGTGGTTCTTCAAGGCCCACTTCTTCCAGGACCCAGTCCAGCCAGGTTCTCTGGGTATCGAAGCCCTGCTCCAGCTGGCCCAGTTCGCCATGTTGGACCTGGGTCTGGATCAAGGCATCGAGAACCCCCGCTTCGAGCCTGTGCAGATCGGCCGGCCAATGACTTGGAAGTACCGGGGCCAGGTTCGCACTTTCAACAAGCTCATCGGCAGC
>CAJQPC010000238.1 GCA_905480105.1 uncultured bacterium
GGGCGCGCAGCATCTTGGCCGAGGGCTTCGATTCCTTGCCTGAGACGGTGTTGCTTACGGACATGTCCGCTGTCTATGCGCCCCGGGGTTGTGCGGCAAGCAGGGCAGGGTCGACTAAGAGCAGGGCTTCGCCTGGGGCCAGATCGACCTTTGCGGCGCCATCCTTCACTTGCAGGCGACCCTCCACGGCCATGCGGAGGCACATGGGGTAGAGTTTGTGCTCCATTGTCAGTATTCGACCCAGTAAATCCTCTCTCGAGTCCGTGGGATTCACGAAGGTCGCGGCTTGCGCAACAATCGGCCCTGTATCGGTGCCTGAATCAACAAAATGTACGCTTGCGCCCGCGATTCTGACACCTGCTGCCAAGGCCTGGGCTTGCCCATCTATGCCAGGAAAGGCTGGAAGAAGGGCAGGATGGATGTTGAGCACCCGCCAAGGCCACTCTCTTAAAAAGGCGGGGCTGAGGATGCGCATAAAGCCTGCGCATGCGACCCATTCAACGCCGTGGTCACGCAGAGTCTCACTCAGCTTGCTCTCGAAGGCGGCGCGACTGCCCCAACCCCGATGTGGAATGTGAATGGCTGGAATCCCAGCGGCTCTTGCGCGTTCTAGCCCGTAGGCTTCCTTCTTGTTCGAGATGACCACTGCGATTCGTGCTGGAAAGTCACCACAACAAGCATCTATCAACGCCTGGAGGTTCGTCCCTGAGCCACTGAGTAAAACCCCAACCTGGGTCACTGAAGGACCACGCCGGGGGTACTGTTGACCACACCGATGGGGGTCGCGCCATCCAGTTTCACGCCCTTTGGTGCGACGGCGATGAGCCCGATACCCATGTTGAAGGTTCGGTAGAGCTCGCGCTCGCTCAGGCCGCCCTTTCGCTCAAGCAGGCCAAAGATGCCAGGGACCTGCCAGCTGCCGCGGTCGATGGTGGCGCCCAGACCCCTCGGAAGTATCCTTGGAATGTTTTCGTAGAAGCCGCCGCCGGTCACATGCACCCAGCCGCGCACTTGACTGCGCAAAGCGAGCATCTCTTTCACGTAGATGCGGGTGGGGGTGAGAAGCACCTCGGCCAGAGAACGTTCCAAACCATGAGATTGCTCCCAGTCCAAGGGGTCGACAATGTGACGGACCAGGGAGTACCCGTTGCTGTGCAGACCCGAGCTGGCAAAGCCCCAGAGCACATCCCCAGCTTGGATCTCTTCGCCCGTGATGACCTCGTCGCGCTCCACAGCGCCAACTGCAAAGCCCGCCAAGTCGTAGTGGCCTGGGCCATACATGCCGGGCATCTCAGCGGTCTCCCCACCAATCAAGGCACATCCGGCCTGTCGGCAGCCCTCCGCGATTCCTTCGACCACTTGCACGGCCACGTCGGGGGCAAGCTTCCCAGTGGCGAAGTAGTCCAAGAAGAACAGTGGCTCTGCGCCGCTGACCGCGATGTCGTTCACGCACATCGCGACCAGGTCAATGCCGATGCTCTGGTGCTTGTTTAAGCGTTGGGCAACCAAGAGCTTCGTGCCCACCCCATCGGTCCCACTGACCAAGACTGGGTTCTTGTACTTGCCCAGGGCAAAGAGCCCGCCAAAGCCACCCAGTCCGGTCAGCACCTCGGGTCGGAAGGTACTTTGCACAGCCGGGCCGATGCCCTTGACCACGGCCTCACCTGCATCGATGTCCACTCCAGCTCGCTTGTACGCGTCGTCCGACATGGCGGCCTCCTGCTTAGGTTTCCTTATTCGGAGGGGCCTGCGCGCAGAGAAACGGTCTGGCGACGCTTGCTGCGTTGCTGCATCCATTGCCATGCAAGGCTGTCTATTGGGGGTCGCCGTCGCTACCGTCTGTCTTGGGGGTCACGCCGGTGGTAACGACCGCCTCGGAGATCTCTGCGGAGGCGTCGACAATGCGCACAGCGAAGTCGTAGAGGGTGTTGGACTGAATTCCGCCGCCCACCTGAAGGTTTAGAGCGAGCTTGTCATTGCCGCTGGCCTGGAAGAACTCGCAGGCCCCATCGCTAGACAGAGTTGAGGGGTATTCGTTGTCGGGGCTGCGCGAGGTGTCGACCTCGCCGTTGCCGTCCGCCTCCCACCACATCTCTAAGACCACCTGGTCCAGGTTGCCGTCGGCGTCGGTGGCCTCGACCTGGAGCTGGATGGTCGGAGACTCGGTCCCGTCAAAGTCAACAAGTCCGCCGTTGCCCAGGGTAAAAGACGTGATCTCAGGGTTGTTTCCCTCGCAGGGCTCGGCTGAGTCGTCGGTGCGCACGGAGGGGGGCTCATCGCCGGTGTCCGTGGGATTTGTGCAGGCAATCAGGATCGTCCAGAGCATCAGGCCCTCCGTTGCCCCAAGGTATCACCGCGCGGGCTGCATTGGGTTAGATGGCACAAGCAAGGCCAACATGCCCCTCACTGGCGCCCCCACCCGCTTCTATCGCTACCTCCGCGGCCAACTCGGCTCGGTGCGGGAGGTCTACGGACAGGGCAACAGGATCGTGCGTCGGGGGGACTTGGGCCAAAAGGAGGAGACCGTGCTGTTGCTGCACGGGTTTATGCAGACCCGTGCGGTGTGGCAGGTCATGGAAGATAGGCTGCGCTACGACGGCTACGGGGTGGTGAGCTTCGATCTGGGTGGCTTGTTTTACCGCTTCAACACCAAGCCCATTGTGGAACTGGCGGAGACCATCCACAACAAGATCGAAGGCATCTCTCAGCGCTACGGTTTGGAGAGCTTCCACATCGTGGGCCACAGCAAGGGCGGTTTGATCGCGCGCCACTACATTCAAAATTTGGGCGGCCTGCGCCGCGTGCGTAGCCTGACCACCCTGGGCTCACCGCACCACGGCACACCGACCGCACTCCTGGGGATCGCGTTGTTTGGCGGCGGCCTGGTTTCAAGAAGCCCCTGGCAGATGATGCCCGGAAGCAAGACTGTTCGCGCCTTGGCCGAAGACACCTTTCCCGGTCATGTGCCCTTTACAAGTATCTATTCCAAGGCTGACCTGGTCTGTCCTCACTGGAGTAGCAAGCTCAACCCCAGGCCAGGGGAGACAAGCATGCGAAACATCCAAGTCCATGGAGTCGGTCACACGGCGCTGTGCCACGACCCTGGGGTCTACCTACAGGTACGTGGTTGCTTGCAAGAGAGTGCTCGGGTGTGGAAAGCGCGGCACTGAGCCGCTTTCTTGGCCAGGCCGGAACCTTCTCTAAGGGTTCTTACAGCATCGGAAAGTCATCGTAGACTCCGCGTAGCCCTCGTTCTCGTCCCCACCATAGGCGCACCGGGTGCCGCGCTCGTAGTTGCCGCGCTGGCCGCCCTTGACCAACTTGCGGGTGGGCTTGGCGTCTTTGGCGCTGTCGGTCCACTCGCGAAAGCCACCGCTCATGTCGAAGACACCGTAGCCACTCAAACAGTTTTCACGGTCGCCCACGCGGTAGGGCTCGTTCATGGCCTCCCCGCAGAAGGAACCGTCGGGGGTGTCGCCGTAGGAGTAGATCAAGTTTTCCGGGCCCTTGCAGGCCTTTTCCCACTCGTCTGCACTGCACAAGCGCTTGCCAACCTCTTCGCAGGCCATCTTGGCTTGGTTGTGAGACACGTTGCCTACCGGCTGCTCACCCTTGCGGTTCGGGAACTCGTAGCGGTCAACGTAGAAGCTGGGCAGGTCGGTAACGACGGCCAGCTTCTCGGAGTTGGAGGCCATCGTGCTGTCTTCGTGCCGCAGGCGGCCCTTGATGAAGGTGCCACTGGGGACCCAAACCATGTCGGGCTCAGCCTCGAGCATCTTCTTGACGATGGCTTGGTCAGGGACAGGGTTGGCCAGCTGCACCTTCTTGCGAAGCAGGTTGTCCTGGACCCGCGAGTCCTGCTGGGGGGGTGGGGGCTCTCTCTGGGAGAAGTACAGCCCCACAAGCCCCAAAAGCGCTACACCACCGGCAATGCCGAGCAGGATGTTGCGGTAGGAGGTCTTTCTGGGGGCGTCCTGCATCTCCAGGTTGAAAGCGCGCTGGATGTCACTGACCATGTCTCGGGCAGTGGGGTATCGGTCCCTGGGGTCCATGGACAGCGCGAGTTCGATGACGGCATCGATGTGCTCGGGTAGGTCCTCGCGGACCTGGGTGGGCGAGAGGAAGGTGCCCCGGGGTACCTGACCGCAGAGCAGTTCGTAGAGAATCACCCCGGCGCTGTACACGTCGGCTGCGGGGGTTGCGGTGCTGGTATACCCAGCCAACTCCGGCGCGAGATACGGGCTGTTCAGGTCCTCGGAGTCATAGCGGTCACCGACTTTAGCAGCGCCGAGCATCTCCACCACGCCGATGTCTGTCACCCGCACGACGCGTACGACGTTCTTCCCGCCGGGCCCACTGCGCTGTGTGTGGATCAGCACGTTCTCGGGTTTGACGTCCCGGTGATAGATTCCGGCGTCGGTGCCTATCTGCACAGCTTCGAGTACTTTGATCAGGATCTGGCAAGCATCCTGGAGCTTAAAGGCCTGGCCTTCAGCGACATACTCGTCCATTACCTGACGCAGGGATTGGGACTTGAAGTACTCCTGGGTCAGGTAGTAGACCCCATCGTGCTGATTGATCTCGCCGTAGCGGATCAGGGAGGGGTGCCGAACCTTCTTGGTTTTGGCGAACGCCTGCTTAAAGTGCTCCAACGCGCCTTCGGGGGCGAGCATCTCCGGGCGGATGAACTTGATGGTCACATGGCGGCCACTGGCGATGTGCCTGGCCAAGTAGGTGCTGCCAAAGACCCCGTTGCCCAGGTGGTTTTCTATCTCGTACTTGCGCGTGATCACGTCACCGCGTGCAAAAGTCAGACTTGAATCTGCCACACCATCTCCAGCTTCAGACTGCCTCTGTTCGCTCTTGACCACAAAGGTCAAGGCGCCGAGGCTCATGCGGCTTCCACCGACCCAGCTCGTCTTCGGGAAGTTTACCACGTTGGGGACTTCAATGACAAAGCGACCCCAAGATGTCCTGGATAAGGCCGGCTAAGGGGTGCCGCGAAAGAACCGCCAAATCTGCTGTACCCGGTTTTTCAACCTTGAGAAGCTTAAGTATTGCCCTAAGAGCATGTGCCCGGCTAGCACAGCAAATGCCGTTGCCGCGGCGGCCAATGCCAGCAGGCCCATGGTGCCCGTCGCGTATGGCAGGCCCGGCAGGCTGGTGGCTGAACTCACCAAGAGTGCGCCGGACACCATCAATGCAGCCGCAGTCAGCGAGAGGGAGAGCCGAAAGGAGCTGGTGCGAAGCTCCCGACGGAGCTCGGCGCTGTCGACCGTGTCGACCTCGATGCGCATTTGGCCTCGCTCCAAGTCGAGGAGCAGCTGGTTTAGCTGAGTGGGTAGCTGTCGGAATCCACCTTGAGCCTGCACAAACAGGCGCATGGCGTCTGCACCCATACGCTCTGGTGAGAGTCTGTCGGTCATGAGCCGACGGGCATGGGGGCGCACCAGCTCCACAGGGTCGGTATGGGGCACGCGGCTACGCAGGATACCGTCCACGATGGAGGCTGAGCGGGCCAGTAGGGCATACTCGGGCACCAACTTGATGTGGAATCGAGCAGAGACTTGGATGAACTCCACCAAGCTGGCTTGGGTGCTCAGGTTCGCCAAGGACGCGCCATGATATTTCTGAAGAAGTCGCTCAATTTCCGCTTTGAATGCTCGTAAATCCACGCGGCCTTGTACTCCACCTGCGTGGTAGATGCTGAGCGCCAAGGTCTCGGCATCCTGGAAGACTAGGGCCACCATGATGGTCACCAAGGTCTCGCGCATCTGGGCTGTCAGGCTGCCGCATAGGCCAAAGTCCAAGAAAGCCAGTCGCCCATCGTTGGTCAGCACCAAGTTGCCTGGGTGGGGGTCGGCGTGAAAAAAACCGTGGTCGAATATCTGGGCAATCGTGCTCTCGACGAGCTCTTGAATCCCTGGTTGGAGGCGTGGATCGTCGTCTGGCACTTGTGACAAGGGAGTGCCATGTACCCGCTCCATTACCAGTAGACGGGGCGTGGTCAAGCGGCGGTAGATGCGCGGAACCATGACCTGAGGCTCCTCGATAAAGCACTCCCGAAAGCGTTCGGCATTCCTGGCCTCGCATGCAAAGTCCAGTTCCTCGGCGATTGCTGCATCGAACTCTCTGACGATAGCGGTGGGCGTATATACGCCTGGAAGATCCAGGCGTCCTTCTACCAACGAGGCCAAGCTGTGCATGATGTGGAGGTCGGACCGGATGACCTTCTGGATGCCAGGTCGCTGCACCTTCAGGGCGACCTCGCGGCCGTCCTTGAGGGTGGCGATATGAACTTGTGCGATGGAGGCGCTGGCGACTGGGACCTGTTGGATTTGGGAAAAGACTCCATCCAAGGGCTCGTTTAGCTCCGCCTCGATCACCGATCTGGCCTGTTCCCATGACACGGGCGGTACGGTGTCCTGCAGTTTGGAGAGCTCCGTGAGCATGCTCTGGGGCACGATGTCGGGCCGCACGCTGAGTACCTGGCCGAGCTTGACGAATGTGGGGCCAAGCTCAACCAATACCCGCCGCAGCCGGACAGCTTGGGAAGAACCGTCCTGTTCGTGCTTGCTATTGGCTGCGTACGCCAAGAGACCCGATGCCTGCAGTAGGCTCCCGAATCCATGGCTGGCCAGCACCGTTGCAATGGTACGGACCCGCCCCAGGTCTCTTACGTTGATGTGGGCCATGCGAAGGGGTATTCCGCACGGGTAGATCAGGCTACGACACCGACATGCAAGTGTGTGCTTCGTGGCCCAAAAGCATCCGCCCTGGTGATCTTCGGGCCGTATGCCGAGCGTAGGTTGGGGAGCACTGCCGCTGGTTTCATCGACTGGGGTGGGGCCCTGCGGCCCCTTGAATCCCAAGAAGGCTGGCCCTTTCCCTGCAAATCAATAGGCGCGGGCGAAGATGGCCAAATGGGTGGCTGGCTTGCCTGAGTAGAAGCACACCGCGCCTTCTGGGATGTCCTGCTCTCCGATGGGGTAGCAGCGCAGGGAAGCCTTGGTCTCTGTCTTGACCCGGTCCTCTGCTTCTGCGTCATCGTTCCAGAAGACCTTGTACCAGCCGCCTTGGGTCTTGAGTTGAGTCTTAAACTCGGCGTAGGTATCCACGCGGTGGGTGCGGGTCTCGCGCAGCTCGGTGGCCTTTGCCAGGAGCTCGGCCTGCATGTCGGCCAGGATGCCGCGAACGCTTTCGGCTGCGCCTTCGAGAGGGATGCCGAACTTGTCTCCGCCAGTGCGCTTCTTGGAGAATGCAGAGCCGCCCTTGACGTCGCGTGGGCCGACTTCCATGCGCAGACACACGCCCTTGCGCTCCCACTCCCAGTACTTGGCGCCGGGCTTGATGCTGTCGCGGTCGTCCACCTTCACTCGAATGCCGGCGGTCTTGAGCTGCTCATGCATCTTGTCTGCGAACTCGATGACCTCGTCTCTCTCGTGGTCCTTGCGCCAAATCGGGATGATGACCACCTGCACAGGCGCCATGGTGGGCGGCAGAACCAAGCCCACGTCGTCGCTGTGGGTCATGATGACGGCGCCCACCAACCGGGTGCTCACGCCCCAAGAGGTGGCCCAGACATGCTCCCGCTTGCCTTCTTTGGACTGAAAGGTCACATCGAAGGCACGGGCAAAGTTCTGGCCCAAAAAGTGCGAGGTGCCGGACTGCAGTGCCCAGCCGTTCTGCATCATCGCCTCGATGGTGTAGGTCTCCACAGCGCCAGCGAAGCGCTCGCCAGCGGACTTGAGTCCGGGCACCACGGGGATGGCCAGAAAGTCACGGGCAAAGTCGGTGTAGACGTGCAGCATGCGCTCGGCCTCCTCCACGGCCTCGTCCTCGTAGGCATGGGCGGTGTGGCCCTCCTGCCAGAGGAACTCTGCCGTGCGCAGGAAGGGGCGGGTCTTGAGCTCCCATCGCATCACATTGGCCCATTGGTTGATCAGCAAGGGGAGATCGCGGTGGGAGTCGATCCACTTGCCGTACATGTGCCAGATGATCGTCTCAGAGGTCGGCCGCACGATCAGGGGCTCCTCCAGCTTGGCGGTGGGGTCGACCTCGACGCTCACCTTGCCGTTGGCGTTTGTCGCGGAGCGAAGGCGGTGGTGGGTGATGACCGCGCATTCTTTGGCGAAGCCTTCCACGTGCTGGGCCTCACGGCTCAGGAACTCCATGGGGATGAGCATGGGGAAGTAGGCGTTGACGTGGCCGGTTTCCTTGAAGCGGAGATCCAGGTCCACCTTGATCGCGTCCCACAGTGCAAAGCCGTGGGGCCGCAGGACCATGCAGCCCTTGACCGGGCTGTAGTCGGCCAGCTTGCCTTCCCGGATCACGTCCAGGTACCACTGACTGTAGTCGTCTTCGCGCAGCTTGATTCCGGTGTCTTTGGCCATGATGTCCTCGCGAGCGTGTGACTTAGGGGGCCGCAATTAACCGGCCTGAGAACCTTCGGGGCGGGGACTTTGCGCAATCGACGCAGGATTCCTCTGGAGCCCCTCGTTAGTCGCGGCCCACTACGAGGAGACCTCACAGTGTCTACGAACGCATCGCCCATCCAGCAGCTCGCCGTGAACACCATCAAGGGCTTGGCCATGGACGCGGTCCAGAAGGCCAACTCCGGGCACCCGGGCATGCCCATGGGGATGGCCGACGTCTCCACGGTGCTCTTCTCCCAGTTCATCAAGTACGACCCCAACGACCCCACCTGGCCTGACCGGGACCGCTTCGTGCTCAGCGCTGGCCATGGCTCGATGTTGCTCTACGCGCTGCTGCACCTGACTGGTGTCAAGGACCCAGACAACGGATCCCCCGCCGTATCGATGGACGATATCAAGGACTTTCGCCAGTGGGGCTCCAACACTCCAGGCCACCCCGAGTATGGCCACACTTGGGGCGTGGAGACCACCACGGGCCCTCTGGGACAGGGCATCTCTATGGCGGTGGGTATGGCCCTGGCCGAGGCCGTGATGGCCAACAAGTTTGGTGCTGACCTATGCGACCACCACACCTACTGCATCGCAGGCGACGGTGACTTGATGGAGGGTGTGACCCACGAGGCCGTGTCTCTGGCGGGCACTCTCAAGCTGGGCAAGCTGGTCGTGCTTTACGACGACAACAACATCACGATCGATGGCGCCACGCACCTGTCCTTCACCGATGACACCCCCGCGCGCTTCCGGGCCATGGGTTGGCATGTGGTGCCCGATGTCGACGGTCATGACCATGCGGCCATTGCGGCTGCCATCGAAGAGGCCAAGGCCTCTGACTTGCCCAGCATTATCTGCTGCAAGACCGTGATCGGACAGGGTTCCCCCAACAAGCAGGGCAAGAGCTCCAGCCACGGCTCGCCCCTGGGGCCCGAGGAGATCCGCATCACCAAGGCAGGCATGGGCATGGACCCGGACAAGAGCTTTGTGGTGCCCGATGAGGTTCTGGCATTCTTCCGTGCCCAAGATGCCGAGCGCGCCGCCGCTCATGGTGCCTGGGCGGATCGTCTGCGTAGCAGCGATCAGAGCAAGGAGTGGCTGAGCTGGCACATGCCCCCAAACTTGGCCGACGTGGAGTGGCCGAGCTTCGAGGCCGGTAAGGGAATCGCGACCCGCAAGTCTTCCTATGCGGTGCTCAACGCCATCGCCTCGGCCACGCCCAACGTCATTGGCGGCAGCGCCGATCTGGCTGGCTCCAATGGCACCCTGCTCAAGGGGGAGACCGCTTTCTCCGCTGAGAATCGCGCGGGTCGCAACCTGTATTTCGGTGTGCGCGAGCACGGCATGGCCGCCATTTGTAACGGCATGAGCCTGCACGGTGGACTGCGCCCCTACTGCGCCACCTTCCTGGTCTTCCACGACTACCACCGCCCCAGCGTGCGCCTGAGCGGTCTGATGAACCAGCCGGTCATCTACATCTACACCCACGACAGCATCTACTTGGGCGAGGACGGACCCACGCACCAGCCTGTTGAGCAGCTCATGGCGATGCGCTTGATTCCGAACAACCGGGTCATTCGTCCAGCCGACGCCAACGAGACCGTTGAGGCTTGGAAGTCCGCCTTAGAGCATCTGGACGGCCCCACCTGCTTGGTCTTTACCCGGCAGGGTTTGCCTACCTTGGACCAAGACGTCTACGGGAGTGCACTGGGTGTGCACCAAGGGGCCTACGTGCTCGCAGAAGCCGACGGCGACCACCATTTCACCCTGATTGCTTCCGGCAGTGAGGTTGAGCTGGCCCTGCGCGCCCGGGACAGCTTGCAAGGCGATGGCTTTGGGACACGGGTCGTCTCCATGCCCTGCATGGAGCTCTTTGAAGAGCAGGACGAAATCACCCAGTACAAAGTCCTGGGCGATGCCCCCCGCATCGCGATCGAAGCCGGCCGCACATTGGGTTGGGAGCGCTACGCCGAGGCCGTTGTGGGCCACGACGACTTTGGTGCCTCCGCTCCCGCAGAAGTGCTGATGGAAGAGCTGGACTTTACGGTCGAGCGAATTCGCGCTGCGGCTGCGTTGTTGATGGACTGAGTTGGGTTCGGGTGCACCCCGCTGGGCCATTTTGGCTCTTGGGGGGCGCTGCTTCTCTGCTCGGTCTTGGAGCCGTTGGCTCGGCTCACTCGCAGGGCCAAGGCCCCAGTGAGATCCGATTGTTGCCTGTCTCGCACTCGGCGTGCTCGCTGTCGGGGTCCACGACCACCCACAGCTCGCCGTCGCCCCAGTCCGTGCGGTTGAACTGCTCTTCGATGAGCCATGCCCCCTGTCCCGAGGGCACGTCCAAGGTCTGCCTTTTTAGTTCGCTTAGCTCCCCATTGCGGGTCACGATGAAGCTCACGCTGAGATCGCCTGCGTCCATCCACCCGTAGTTCTCGACGGGCACGAGCACGCTCACCAAGTCCTGACTGCACGCATCGGTGCACAGCTCGGGGGCAGCCGGGGCCAGATCCGGGAGCCAGTGACCCGGGCCGAGCGCGGTGCCGCCAGCCCGGAAGTTGTTCCAGCTCTCCCAGTTCGGGGACTGACTTAGGGGGATGGTGGCGTCGTTGTTGACGTTGGTGATGTGGTAGGCGAACTGGTTCCAGATGGGCCGCGCTGGGGCCCAGGAGCTGTTGGCGTCACCGATCACGGTGATGCCGGTCCAGCCGGCCTTGGAGTAGTTGTTGCTGGCTACGATGATCTCGGTGGACCCGTCGTTGTCCACATCGGCGATGAGGGGATACTCGAAGAGGGTGCCGCTTGCATGGCCCTCCTGCTCCATGAGCACCTGGCCGGTGGCGCCGTCGAAGACCCAGAGGGTGTATTCATCGGCGTAGACCACTTCGCTGGCGCCGTCCCCCTCAAAGTCGAACACGCTGCTTCCGGTGATGGAGCTGCTGTAGTCGGAGACTGGGTTGGACCAGAGCACCGCGCCGTCGGTGTCGAACAGGGAGTAGAACGCCTTGCCGGCCACCCCGACCTCGGGGGCCCCGTCGCCGTCAAAGTCCGCCACGGTAGGCGCGCCGCCGCTCCCGCCGCCGGGCAGCGCCGTCTCCCAGGTCAGGGTGCCGTCGTTGTTGACGAGACGCACAAAGCCGCTTGAGGTGCTCACCACATCGGGCAGGCCATCGCTGTCAAAATCGCCAACCGCAGGGATGCCATCCGCCGAGCTCGAGGCCCAGACCTGGGTGCCGTCCCGCTTGTACGCTGCGTTGCCGGCGACCACCTCCAGGGAACCGTCCCCGTCCATGTCCGCTGCGAAGCTCATGTAGCTGCGGCCCACGCCACTGGCGCCCACGCCAACGATTGCGCCGGTGTGGTCGAAGATCTGTCGGCCGAAGATCACCTCAGCGAGGCCGTCGCCGTTCATGTCGGCGATGGCCGGGGCGCCGTAGGCGTAGAGCTCGGAGCCGGCAGCCCACTTTAACCGCGGCCCGCCGTTGACCAGCTCCACGCAGACCACCGCAAAGGATGTGCCGGCCACACAGATCTCGGGCACGCCGTCGCCCTCGAGATCGCCGATGGCGGGGCTGCTGCTGCTGTAGATACCTTGACCATCTACCTGGTCCAAGGCCCAGTGGAATTCGCCGCCGTCCCCGCTGATCGCGTTGAGCACGCCGCCGGAGCTGTATGCGCTGCCAGAGAAGGTGGTGTAGACGATGTCGGGTACGTCATTTTCGTCGATGTCCCCGTCTCCGT
>CAJQPC010000239.1 GCA_905480105.1 uncultured bacterium
GGACCGTGTGCCCAACAGCCACAGCTTGAACCCCGAAGAGAAGCGCATCTACGACTTGGTCGCTCGCCGCTTCCTGGCCGTGCTCTCCGAGGACGCCCTCTTTGATGTGGCCAAGCTGGTCCTGCAGATCACGCCCCGCAAGGACGTTGAGCTCCCTGATGGCGTGCGAACTCCACTGAGCTTCCGTGCCCGTGGCCGCATGTGTGTCCAGGCCGGCTGGCAGGCTGTCGACCCACCCAAGAAGCGGGCGGACACCGAACTGCCGCTGCTCAATGACGGGGACGGTGTCCTCTGCGCAGAGGTCGCTCACAAGGCTGGTCAGACCAAGCCGCCGGGCCACCACAACGACGCCAGCATTCTAAAGGGCATGGAAGGCGCGGGAAAGGACCTGGATGACATCGCTGCCAAGCGCGCGATGCGCCAATCCGGATTGGGAACGCCGGCCACCCGCGCCAACATCTTGGGCACCCTGGAGCGCCGTGGCTTTGTGGAGCGAAAGGGCAAGTTCCTCCTGGGAACGGACCGAGGGCGCGCCTTGATAGCCGCTGTGCCCATCGAGGAGCTCAAGAGCGCAGAGCTCACAGGCCGTTGGGAGGCCCGCCTCTCCAAAGTGGCCGATGGAAAAGAGTCGCGCGCGCAGTTCATGGCCGACGTGCGCATTCGTACTGGCGAGGTGGTTCGGGCCATCTTGGATGCAGATCCACCCCCCCCAGAGTTTGTTGCGGACGACAGGCCCGTCATTGGCAAGTGTCCGATCTGTCAGTCTCCCGTGCGCGAGGGCAAAGGGGCGTTTTCCTGTGCCAAGGGCCGGGCTTGTACCTTCGTGATCTTCAAGACCGTGGCCAAACGCCCTGTCAGCCTGCGCTCGGCAAAGCAGCTGCTCACCGCGGGCAAGACCCCGGTCCTAAAGAATTTCAAGTCCAAGAAGGGCAAGCCCTTCGAGGCCGCCTTGAAGCTCGATGAGACTGGGCGCGTGACCTTCGACTTTCCTCCCCGGGAGCGTCCAGACCCGGCCACGGCCAAGGACCCCGTCGGCATGTACTGCCCCAACTGCCGCGATGGACGCATCATGCGGGGGCGTACAGGCTGGGGGTGCAACCGCTGGCAAGAAGGATGCAGTTGGCGCAGGAAGGACGCGGAACCAGCCGGATAATCAGCTGGCCCTTCAAACCAACAGTGCCTAAACCCAAAGGCATTCCCCACGTTGTTTAGAACAAGCGTCTCTGGGGGGCAGCTGTTTGCTCGGCTTGGCTACTCTTCCCCCAATCCCGCCTTGTACGCCCGCCGCGCTTTCCTGCGCGCGTTCCGCACCCGCTTTTTCTCCGCCACCTTCCACTCCGCCACCCAGAGCCGTTCCACCTTCGCGCGCGCCCACTCGGTCTTGCGAAGGAACTTCAGGCTCGATTTCAGGGTGGGGTCGTTGTGGAAGCAAGCAAAGTCGAACTGCTCGGCCAAGCCCTCCCATCCATGGCGGTCCACCAGGTCCTGCATCAGGACCTTGAGGGTCACGCCATGGAGGGGATTGTTGGCTTGAGAATCCAAAGCACTACTCAGGCTTCTCGAACTGTCCGGCCTTGTCCAGCTGGCCCAGGATGCTCTTGACAGCTTCGTCCAGACGAATGCTGTCGAGTGCCAAGGTCAAATCGGGCTGAACGGGAGGCTCAAATCCACTCTGGTCTACGTCGGGACGCCGCTCCGCACAGATGGCTGGGTCGGTGTTGACGTAGACGTGCAGCACCCTGTCTTCACCGACGCGTTCACGCAGAGCATGGCGGTCGTCACGGTGAGGGGTCGGGTAGGCGCAGATGGTGATGAGTCCAGCGTCGGTGGCGGCCTTGCAGGCTGCCAAGACGCCGGCCAAGTCATTGCCGGTTGGGTCAACGACGGTCGCGGTGCGCCCCTGGTCAAAGAGACGGCGCTCCAATGCGTAGGCCAGAGCCCAGCGGCCAGAGCCGGGTAGCCCAGTGAGCCACACGGTTGCGCCCTTCTGGCCCAGACGGTCGTGGCGCTCGCGCGGTGAGACCTGGGTCATCGGGCGAATCGCAGAGCCCGCGCGGGCCTCGCGCAGCATGGCATCCAGGTCCTGACGGTCGCCACCAATGGGCTCGATCATGCCGGCCCCAACGGTGTTGTTGGTCAGCGAGTCGATCAGGATAAAGGCGCCGGTGGTGCGGTTGGTTTTGTAGGGGTCCGTGAACAGGGCCCGGGTGCAGGTCAAGGTGACCAGACCAATGTCGTTGAGCTGCAGCGTGGTGGCGCTGGTGACGTTCTCCAGCGTGTCCATGTCCTTGACCCAGGAGACGGAGTCAACCTGAGCGCGCACCGTCTGGGTGGTGTGCTTGAGCAGGTAGCTCTTTTGTGGGTCCAGCTCGGTCTCAGACATCCACACCAGGTGTGCGGTCACGGTGCGACTTGCCTGGGGCAAGTTGTCGACTTTGACGAGCATGTCGCCACGGCTGATGTCGATCTCGTCTTCCAAGCGCAGGGTCACCGACTGGGGCACCGTAGCGCCCTTCATAGGCTCACCATGGATGTCCACGGCCTTGACGCGACTGGTCTTGCCGCTGGGCAGTGCCATGACAGCGTCTCCAGGCTGGACGCTGCCACTGGAGATCTGACCGGAGAATCCGCGATAGTCCAGGTTTGGCCGCAGGACGTTCTGAACTGGAAGGCGGAAGTCCTTGTGGTTGATGTCCTCGTCGATCTCGACGGTCTCCAGGTACTCCAGCACGTTCTTGCCGTGGTACGCCGGGGAGGCAAACCACTCGGTGCGGGGCGAGGGCCCGACCACATTGTCCCCCTTGAGCGCGGAGATAGGGAAGCAGGTCACATCCGCAAAGTTCAAGCTCTTGGCGAACTCGGTGAATTCGGCTTGGATGCGGTCAAAGACCTGCTGGTCGTAGGAGACCAAGTCCATCTTGTTCACGCACACGGCCAAGTGGGGAATGCCCAACAGGCTGGCGATGTAGGCGTGGCGACGGGACTGCTGCAGCACGCCCAATCGGGCGTCGATCAGGATGATGCCCACGTTGGCGGTAGATGCGCCGGTCACCATATTGCGGGTGTACTGGGTGTGGCCCGGTGTGTCCGCAATGATGAACTTGCGCTTGTCGGTGCTGAAGTAGCGGTAGGCTACATCGATGGTGATGCCCTGCTCGCGCTCAGCGCGGAGACCGTCGGTCAGCAGGGAGAAATCAATCTCTTCGCCTTCGATGTTCGAGGCCTTCTTTACGGCGGCCAACTGGTCGTCGTAGATCATGCCGGTGTCGTGCAACAGGCGCCCAATCAGGGTGCTCTTGCCGTCGTCCACCGAGCCCACGGCCACGAAGCGGAGCAGCTCCTTGTACTCGTAGCGGGCCAGGTAGGCGTTGATATCGCTCTTGATGAGTTGTGCGTCGGTGACGGCCATTAGAAGTACCCCTCGCGCTTTTTGCGCTCCATCGAACCATCTTCATCAAAGTCAATCATGCGGCCCTGGCGCTCCGACATGGTGGTGCTGAGCATCTCTTGAATGACCTCGGGCACGGTCCGCGCGGTGCTCGGGACCGCGCCGCTCAGGGGGTAGCAGCCCAAGGTGCGGAAGCGAACGTCTACCATCTTGGGTACCTCGCCTTCCTTTAGGCGCATGCGCTCGTCGTCCACCATGATGAGGTTTCCGTCGCGTATGACCATGGGGCGCTTCTTGGCCAAGTACAGGGGCACGATGTCGATGTTCTCGCGCTCGATGTAAAGCCAGATGTCCAGCTCGGTCCAGTTGCTCAGGGGGAACACGCGAACGCTCTCCCCCTTGCGGATGCGGGTGTTGTAGTTGCTCCAGAGCTCTGGGCGCTGGTTCTTGGGATCCCACTGGTGGAAGGCATCGCGAAAGGAGAAGATGCGCTCCTTGGCGCGGCTGCGCTCCTCGTCCCGGCGGGCACCACCAAAAGCACAGTCAAAGCCATGCTTGTTCAGGACCTGCTTTAGGCCGTCCGTCTTCATGACGGTGGTGTACTCGTTCGACCCGTAGTCGAAGGGATTCATGTTCTGCTTCACACCGTCTTGGTTGGTGTGAACGATGAGCTCGATTCCGTACTTCTCCGCGAACTGCGTCCGGAAAGTGATCATCTCGCTGAACTTCCAAGTCGTGTCCACGTGCACGAAGGGGAAGGGTGGCTTGCCTGGGGCGAACGCCTTCATGGCCAGGTGCGCCATCACACCGGAGTCTTTTCCGATGGAGTAGAGCATCGCTGGGTTGTCGAACTCGGCGGCTGCCTCCCGCAGGATATGAATGCTCTCGGTCTCGAGCTGCTGCAGGTGGGTCAGTTTCTGTTGCAAAGACATGCAAATCCATCGGCTGAAGGACACCGGCCTTCCAGAAGGGAGGCGCCGGGAATGGGGAAGACTTGTACCGCCTAAGTGGCAGCTTTGCCACCTACAGGGTGACAGCGCGTATCAGATCAGCTTGACTGGGCTGAGCGCTCGCGTCGTCGGGTCAGTAGGGCGCAGGCAAGCAGGGGCAGGAGCCACCAGTCGGAAGAGGAGGGGCCTTGGCTGCATCCACAATCCTTCGGGTTGGCTGGAGAACCGGGAACTGGATCCGGATCTGGGGTCGGTTCGTCGGCCAGGCCAAGCTGATACTGCGTGTCTTGGGCCAGACCCGTTACCGAGAGCAGCTCACCTGAAAAGACCTGGACCTCGGCCCCAGTCTCGCCCCGGGCGTTGCCCAGGACAGCACGTCCTTCCACTGTGACCCAGGTGTCCGCGCTCACCTCCCAAAACTCGCTGCCCAGGTAGCTGCTTGTGCTGGAGGCGCCCTCGATCAAGGTCCCCATGGGCGTAACGAAGGCGTAAAAGCTGGACTCTGGCAGGGTGCCGTTGCCATAGCGACCACTGAATCCGCCGAAGGTCTCCTCGGGGGTCAAGCCTGTGGCTTGTTGCATTAGGTTGTCCCAGGGGGCTTCCGGGTCATCCCGGCCCGCCTCCCAGATGCTCTTCATCGTGCCCGGCCCCAGGATGTCTTCTAAGTGGGCGTTGACCACATACATGCCGTATTGGTGGCCTCCGATGTAGGTGTCGAAGCGCTCGTGAGCGTGGTCGGCGTACCAAGCTGAAGTGTAGTGGTGGCCGTCCCACCTGGACTCGACCAGCTCCGGGGCCAGGTTTGCGCTGGCCTCCCAGTACCAGCTCTGGTCCTCGGCTCCGCCGTTCCACTCCCGCATCTCATACTGGATGGCGTGCATGAACTCGTGTGCCGCTAGGCCCTTGTAAAAGGCAGAGCTGGTGGCCCAGGTGGGGTTGATGTAGACCACTGGGTAGCCCTGGGGGTAGTCGTCCGTGAAGAACTCGGTGGTAAAGCCGGTTCCTTCCATCGTCTCGTCCAGCACCACCCAGACCAGGTGCTCATCCGAACTCACTGGGCCAGGCCAGCCTTGCTCCTCGATGAGCTTGGTCCACGCCAACTCCAGGGCCTGCTCCACCATGTCCACGGCAGGCTGCGGCATGTCCGTCTGTGTCCAGTTGATGGAGAAGTTCTCCGTCTGGCGGTTCAGTGCGTAGGGTGTGCCGTAGGGCACCTTGTCAGCCACAAACATCTGTGGGCCGGGCACCCCAAATCCTGGGGGCGGTACAAGCATGTTTGAATGCGTGGGTTCCGCTTGGCCAGCCAGAGCGCGCAGGGCGTCAGGGGTCTTGCACACGGCAGACTCGGGACCCGCTCCACGTGCGAGGCCAACAAGGAGCAACAACATGGGCACCTGTGGTGTAGGTCAAGCAGGATAGCGGATCACCCGCCTCCGGATGGGCCCTCCCACGTGGATGTCCCCAAAAGTCGTGGTCCTCGTCCGCATCGCTGCCTGCGCAAAACGTCTCTGTTCGCCAAGTCGGGCTCGGTGTAGGTGGTCTGTTGGGTGCCTGAGTTCAAGCCCCAGCAATCGAGCACAGCCATACGCGGTTTGATGCGTAACGGTCTCATTCACAAGGGGTTTGAATCGGGGTTCAGGGATTCCACTGAAGTAGACGTTTCGGAGGGGGGGCCATCCAGGCGGACATTCCCGGGCGGGGTAAACCGTGTCGGCCCCTTCATGCGGGCTCCAGATTTTAGGGGGCCGAAGCGCCCGGCCCGAGCCCGGGCTGACTATGCTTTAGCCCATGCTGACTTTGGTGTTGACCCTCGTGCTGTCCTCTCCCGTCCTGGCCCACGCGGGTGCAGAGGTCGCCGCGGTTGACTGGAGCCCTGCTGGGGTCCAGGCCACCTTCGGTCTGCTGCTGCCCGGCGCGGAGGGATTGGACTGGGTGTGTCACGAAGCGGTCACCACACCGACATCCTTGCTGACCCCTGGCTACAGTGCCAGCCCCAGCGGTGCCTGGCTGGCCTCGGTGCCCAGCCGCGCGCAGGCGCGCGATCCACAGGTCACCTTGTACCGGAGCGCCGACGGGTGCGCGTGGGATCCAGTTGTCGGCATTGAGCAGCATGTGGTGAGCTCGGTAGTGTTCGTAGACGAGGACGTGGTGGTGGGGGTCACGGCAGATCTGGAAGGGGAGAGCAATGGCATTCTCCGTAGCGTAGACGCTGGCCTAAGCTGGACCCTGGTTGAGAGCTGGCCCGGCTTGCGACTCTCGGTGTCCGTAAAGGCCGTTGGGTCGTACATTTGGGCGGCCAGTTTTTTGGTCGACAGCCCAGATCAGGGACTGCTGCACCACTCCGAAGATGGTGGCCTGTCTTGGTCCACGACCGCGCTCGACCTGTCGTCTGTTGCGCCGGAGAGCGGCTCCCTGTCCCTGAAGGTGCTGGCCGCAGACGAGAGCCGGGCTTGGGTAGGGGTCGGCCTGACTGGCGGTCACCAGCTTCTACTGGTCGACGGGGAGGCCCAGACCTTCGTGCACGCCGAAGACGGGTCTCTGATCGACGGTGGCGTGGACACCCAGGGCGGCGTCTGGATCGTCGAGGGCAACCGGGACTTGCTCTACTCGGCTGACGGGGCGGGCTTTGCGTCGGTGGATGGGGGTGTCCCAGCCATTGGCTTGGCCATGGATGGGGACCTGGCGATGCTCTCAAGTTCAGCAATACTGACAGAGCACTTGGTCTTCTCTTTCACACCCCAGGGAGTGCTCAGCGTGGTTTATGGTGCCCAGGATGTGGCGGGCCCCTTGGAGTGCCCCGCGGGCACGGAGGGGGCGGACATCTGCGGGCCGCTGTGGGCTCAGGTGCTCCTACCATCACCGGACACTGGGGATGGACCCACAGATCCTTGGGTGCTGGACACCTCTGGGCAGAACTCGGGCCTGGAGGAACCGGAAGGGTGCGACTGCAGCAGCCTGACCTCGAAGGCGGGAGGGCTCTGGGCGCTGCTGGCTGGGCTGCTCCTGCTCAGGCGCCGGCGCTCATGATCCTGTGGTTGCTGGCTTGTGACCCAACACCCGAGGTGACGGACCTGGACCCGGCCACCTGCGCGGCCTGCCACCCTGCCCAATACCAAGAGTGGGAGGGCAGCATGCACGCGCACGCAGCGGACGACCCGGTCTTCTTGGCGCTCAACGAGAAGGCCGTGGCGACCGAGGGCGTGCCCGAAGACTTCTGCGTGCGCTGTCATGCACCGGTGGCTCTGGCGCTCGGCGAGACCCAGGACGGGCTGAACTTGGAGAGCGTGCCCCAGTCCATGAAGGGGGTGGGCTGCACCTTCTGCCACCAGCTTGAGGGGTCCACCGGGCCGGCCAACGGGGCGGTGAGCTGGGTGTGGGATGGCGTGATGCGCGGGGCATTGGACGACCCGCTCAAGAACGACGCGCACAAGAACGCCTATGGGGCGGCCCTGGACCGGGACGCGCCGGAGAGCAGCCAGGTCTGTGGCTCCTGTCACGACGTGGTGCTGCCCAGCGGTCTGCACTTGGAGCAGTCCTACGTGGAGTGGGACGCGTCCGTATTCTACGAGGGGCTGTCCCGTCAGAGTTGCGGCCACTGCCACCTGCCCAGTCGACCCGGACGCGCCGCCGAGGTGGATGGCGCCCCCAGCCGTCGCATCCATGACCACAGCATGCCTGGGGTAGACGTGGCCTTGGTGCCGTGGCCCGATGCAGATCGGCAGCGTGATCTGATTCAAGAGCTCCTAGACAAGACCTTGCTCGCTGAGCTTTGCGTCGTGCCCGAGGCGGGCGGCTCCAAGGTGATCTTGACCCTCGAGAACGTGCTCGCGGGCCACAACTTCCCGAGCGGTGCCAGCCACGATCGGCGGGTCTGGGTGGAAGTGCTCGGTTTTTCGGGCAGCACCCAGGTCCTGAGCAGCGGCGAGGTGGGGGAGGAACAAGCGGTCTTGGACCTGCAACAGGCCGATCTGGTGCTGCTGCACGACGAGGCCCGTACGGCGAGCGGGGACATCAGCCACGGGATCGTCGACGCGGTCTCCGTCTCTCGGCGGGGGCTGGAGGCACCCAGAGAGCTCGGCCTACCCCATGCACGCTCCTACTCTTGGAGCGTGCCCGGTCAGGTTTTGGAGGCGGTCGATGTGCGCGTGAGGATGCGCCCCGTCGGCTTGGACCTGCTCATGCCCTTGGTGGCGGAGGGGCTGCTCTCCCCAGCCGAGGTCCAGGCGATGCCGACCTTTGACTTGGGCAGCACGGCCCTGCATTGGGAAGACGAGCTGGGGAGCTGCGTGGGAGGGCAGCAGTGAGTGCTGCGTTCCCTAAGCGTCCACGCAGAGCGCCATTGGCACAACCGCGACTGTGTCGTCGCAGGTGATCTCCACGTCGATCTCCCAATAGCCACCCATGGTGAACTCTAAGTCTTGTACTTCCCAAATGCCGGTACTCGTGGACTCAACGCCGCCCAGAGAACCGCCGTGGCCATGGTCCGGCATGGTGTGAACCACGTCCACCGAGCAAGAAGAGGAGACTGGAATGGCCAGTTCCCAGGTGTTCATCCCCACCACCGGCGTGGCTGGCGAGAGCGTCTCAACGCGCACAGAGACCGTATCCCCGTCGAAAGTGGCCCCCTGCTCCAGGGTGCTCGCACGGAGCTCCTCCATGCAGGGAGATTCCGGCATGTCCATTTCCCCGCCATCACAAGCAATCATCAGGGAGAAAATCAGCATCTCAGTTCCTCGGAGTAATACGAATCACTTCGTTGGCGATGGGGTCAGTGAGCCAGAGCTCGTCAGGGTAGGGCGCTGTGATTCCCATCACAGCTCGGCCAGTGGCCAGGCTGTCAATCTGTACCCCGGAGTCCAGGTCAAAGGCGTAGACCGTGCCCGTCTTGTAGTCGGCTACGAAGAGCACGCCGCTCTGGAGGGCCAGCCCACTGGGGGTGTTTAAGCCGACGATGAACTCGGTGGCTGCCACGCCGTCCATCGCGTAATGCTCGGTAAGGGGCTCGTTGATGGGCAGGTCACGGCCCCGGATTCCGGCGGTGGTGTCCAAGACCATTACGCGCCCATTGGCCGGGTCGGAGACGTACAGCATGGCCGTGTCTTGATCGAAGACCATGTGGTTGGAGATGCCCTCTGTGTAGGTGATTCCGCCCGAGTCGTATGCCGCTGTCACGCCATCGCTGTGGTCGTCGAATCCCACGCCATGGTCTGCGTTGAAGTCGACCATGTCGATGGTCTGGTTGATCCCGTCAAAGGTCCAGTAGCGGTTGTCCCGCTCCCAAGCGATTCCGGTGCACAAGGGGGTCTCGTGCTGCATGTCTAGGTGACTGCCTAAATCGACGTAGGTGTTGTACATGTCGCTGAGGTAGTCGACCGCATCGGGATTGGAGGTGGCGAATACGTCCAAGTCGCTGGACCAAAGGGTGGGGCCCATAAAGTCGTTGGGGCCGCCTTGGCCGTTGTAGGTGTTGCGGCTCTCTTGGCAGGTGCCAAAGGTCCCGGGTTGCCCGAAGGAGATGGAACTCACCTCGTCCATGAAGTGCACCGCGTAGGGGTCGAGCAGGTTCTCCGTGGTCTGGCTGGTTAGGCCGGCATCGTTCACGATGGTGACCGAGTCGTCCGCTTGGTTGACGACCCACAAGCGGCCAGGAGTCTCCGGGTCAAAAGCCAGGTCGCGGGGAAGGTCCAGCTTGTCGTCGCTGGTCGCGATCACGTCGATGTTGACCCGCTCCAAGCTGTTGCTCTGGTTGCCTAGTACCGCCACACCTGCTTGCTCCTGGGCCTCGTCGGGTTCCTCGTTTGTGCACGCTACAAGCACGATGGGAAGAACCAGGAAGGGGATCAGGGCAAGGCTACGCATCAAAAGGCTCCGATTGGTTTAGAATGTATTTAGCCCATGGAATGGCCGGATGTGCAGTCCGGCGTCTGTGAAATCGGTGTTTCACAGGTGGGTGGGTTTTCTCACAAGGTCTTTAGGAAGAGGATCAGGTCCTCTCTCACGGCACCGGTGACCACAAGCTGGCCAGTGTCATTGTAGAGCATCTCGTCATTCCCCCCATTCCCAAGCCCAGGCTGAGCGCTATCAACATAGGCGTCTTCGACCCAGGTCCAGGTCTCAGGCACCTTCTCGCGCACAGGACAGCCCACACAGTCCGCGTCAAAGTCCGTCTCCGGGTCTTCGGTTGGCCCTTGCCAGTAGTCAGGCACGCGTTGAAGGGCTGGTGTGAGCAGCTCGCAGAGTGAGGGGGCGGCGTTGTTGTGCAAGTAGGGGTAGCGAGACCAGATCCCATCCAGAGGGGGCGGTACCTAGCCGACTCCAGCACGCACGACCGGACCCATGCTCTGGGAGATGGCCAGTCTGTTGAGTTCTTCGAGCGCCTGCACTCCTTGGGCGCGGCTGGAGTCCGTGCCCACGTCCACCGGACGCGTTCGAGGGCTGTAGTACAGCGCGGCGGTGGTCAGCTGGTCTCCCAGGGGCAGGTCCTGTGCGCCGGGCTGGTCCCACACCTTCTCCACGCTGCCGCGGTAGCCGGCGGATTCGTCCTGTCCTCGCTTGGAGAGGCTGAGGCTGACCTGGGCCAGCGAGGTATCCAGGCCCAGGACCTGGGGATTCCGTGTGCCCACCCAAGAAATGCTCTCTACCGCCTCCGCGTATAGGAAAATCTCGCCGTCTGTGGCCCCACTCAAGTCCTGGAACACATCGCTTGGGACCGTGGGCAACACCTTGGCGGCCAGATCGAAGAATGCGTTGGGACGGGCGTTCTTGTTGGGCAATCCCACAACGGTCTGGCCGAAGAGTTCGTGGGCATGACAAGCTGCGCAAGAGAAGACCAATGCCTGACCATGTTCGGTGTCGACCACCGCCGCGCCCATCGGGTCGCCTGGCTGTAGGTCCAGGGGTAGTGGCACGCTGCCGTTGTCCGGGATGGGCGGTAGGCCCAAGGGCTCGTAGAGCTCCTCCATGGAGCCAAAGCCAGCCACCTGTCGGGTCAGGCCCTGGATGGTGCCGTTGTCCGGGTTGCTCAGCAGCTCTTTGAGTGGTCGGTAGGGCATTCGTAGCCCTGTGACGGTGACCGGCCAGACCATCGTGTGCGCCAGGCCGTCTTGAGTCACCCGCTCCAGATCTTGGAGGGCCAGTCCGTAGATGTTGGCCCGGTGCGTGCCGGGCTCAAGCCATACGTCCTCTGACCAGTCTACAGCCAGCCCTTCGCAGACTCCGTCCCCGTCCGCATTTAGGCCAGAGCAGGGTGCTTCAGGTTGTCTGCACGCCAGAGAAAGTGCCAGGCTCAGGCCCAGGCTCAGGGTCGGCACTTAGACCTCCGAGTGCGCAGCCCTCCCCTTCTCGAGCAGCGCGATAAAGCTGCCGTCTTCGAGCGCGGCTTGGGTCTCATTGCAGCCACCGATCAAGGCGCCCTGTACGAAGACCTGTGGGAAGAGGGGCCAGCCGCTCCACATCTTGATGACCAAGCGCTCGCGCCACTTGGAGACGTAGGAGCCAATCTCCAGGTAGGTGTACTGGATCTGGGCGGCGTCGAGCGCTTTGCGCGCCTTTTTGACGAACGGGTTCTGGGCCATGCCTACGACCACCACTGCCTGCGAGGCCACGGTGCTGCGCACGTGCTCCAGGAGGTCGGGGTGGAACTTCGCCAAGAAGGCCTGGGCAGCAGGGGTCTGATGCGGATGCTCTGACACGGCTTCTCCAGCAGGGATGGCTCAGGCTAATCTACGCCGGAGACAATGGGTGCAGCTTCCAGTGCTTCGACGAGCTCCAAGACTCTCAGAATGCGCGCCTGGGGGAGGCTTTGGGGAGAGTCATCCAAGATGTGGGCGCTGGCTAAGAGCTGATCCTCCAGGAACAATCCGCGGTTCTGCGGCAGGGAAAGGTGCGCTTCATCCCGACTCAGGCTGCGATCAAGCTGCACCCAAGTGTGGGTTCCGGAGATCACAAAGCGGGTCTGTCGCGTCAGTCCTGGTGCCTGGCGGAAGTCCAGGCCCAACTCGCCCCAGGGGTACGTCAAGGCGCCAATCAGATGCTTGTCGCTTCGGGCCTCGACCCTCAGGCCAGTGGGCTCTCCCAGTGCATGCAGGGCCCGGTGAATTCGGGCCACGTTGCCCCAGGCTACGGACACCGGTCTATGGCCGGTCTGAAAGGCCAGATGGGCGCTGCGAGGAGACAGGGTCTGGGCACCAAGCACCTGAGATACGCCGCCGAGCAGCTCAATGTGTTCCACATGCAGGGCCTTTCCCTGGTCCTTGGCCAAGGCAAACAGGTCCCGTGCCTGTGCGCTGCTCTGGCAGACCGGAAACTCCGTGAGCACGTGGCAATCGGCCAAAAGGGCGGCTTTGATTTGGGCGGCGTGCACAGCATCAGGGCTGCAGATGGCGACCGCCTCACACTGCTCCAGAACTTGTTCCATGGACCAGCTGGGGATCCCCAGGGCGGCGGGATCTCCGCGATGCCCAGCGAGTAGCTCAGCGCGGGGGTCTTGTTGAATGGCGCGGCCACGTGCCCGACCCGCGGCTCCCACCCCCAGGATTCCCCAGCGAAGAGGGCTCACGACCCCTCCATGGCTAAGACCAGGTCCATGCGATCACCCACCCGCTTCCAGCTGGGGCTGCGCCACATGCAAGCAGTGGGCGGCAGTTCCTGAAGTGGACTGGGGGCTGCATCGAAGATGACTTTCATTGCAGCAGTGTATCGCCCTCTTGGCACCGGGGGCGTGGTTGCGTGTCCGGGCACTGGTCGTGAACTCATTCGGGCCATGCTGCCGCCAGGGCCGCTGCGGAATGCAGCTCCGCAGGCCTGTGGCAAGCATCAAAGATGTGAGCCTTAGGGTATCGTTGTCGGGTGCCTGTCTCTCCCGTAAAGCGTTGGCTTTCTCGCGCCCTGTTGGTCCTGGGAGGCCTGTTTGTTGGCGTGCTTTTGGTGGAGCTTGGGGCCCGGATGCTGCCAGCGGATGGGGCCGCCGAGCTGCTGTTCAACGCGCCGGACAATGCCCCGACAGGAATGTACAGCGCCGATCATCAGGCTGCCTACATTCCCACGCCGGGGTTTGACGGGGAGATCCACTCCATGGGCTATCGGGTGCCGCTGCGGATCAACGCTCAGGGACTGCGAGGGCCCGAGCTGACCCCCAAGACCCAGGAGCGGTGGTTGGTGTTGGGGGACTCCTTCACCTTTGCCGCCCAGGTTCTCGAAGAGCAGACCTTTGCCCAGCTCTTGGCTACGACCCTGGGGGTAGAGGCTTGGAACGCAGGCGCCGATGGCTACGGAACCGGACATGAACTCGCGCGATATTTGGCCCTGGAGTCTGCTCTTGCGCCGGATGTGGTGCTTTTGGTCTTCTTCACGGGCAATGATTTCAGCGACAACCAACGCTGGCCGCAAAGCCTGGAGATGGCCCGTCGGCGACCCCAGGGCACTGTTCTGAACAGCGGATTTCGCACCCCATGGCAGCAGGCTTTGTCTCGTCGATCGGTGCTCTACGGAATGTGGGAAATGGGTGTGCGCCGCCGCAAGATCGCTTCTGGGCGCTCCGAGGATGCGCACCGCTGGCGTGGGGAGCTTGCGCTCTTCCACAGCGAAGGTGCCAAGGAGTTGGACAGCCTTGTTCGAAACTCCCGGCCGTCGATCCGCTCCCTACGGGACCAGGTCAGGAAGGCTGGAGACCGGTTGATCGTGGCGCTTGCCTCGCCAGCATTCGCTGTGGAGACTCACCGCACGGCCGCGACCTTGGGTTTGGTGGGCTTGGATCCCCAGGGAGCGCTGCTTCAGGCCCCCGAAGACGCGATGGTGCGGATGCTGCGCGCCGAAGGGGTGCAAGCCTGTCCCCTGAGTGGCCCCCTGCGGACGGCTTATGAAGGTGGGGAGCAGGTCTACCTGGACTTTGATGGACACTGGAATGTCCAAGGCCACGCCGTGGTGGCCCAAGCCTTGGCGGAGTGCGCCGCGGTCAGGCCTTGAGCAGGCCACGGTCCAGGATGGCCTGAGTCAGTGTGTCGGCAACGACCTCAAAGCCTGCGGCGTCGGGGTGTCCGGAGTCGAACATCAGGGGTTCGGTGATGTCCTGGTCGTCGTCGATGATCTCGTAGAAGCTCTGGGGCAGATCACGCTCGGGGGCGGTCTCCTTGGCCAGGACTTCGCCGCTCTCCAAGTTGTAGAGCTCGACCTGTTGGCCGATGGCCCGCACGCCAAAGCCTCGCTCGCCTTGTGCGCTGCGGATGTCGTCGGTGAGCTCCACCGGCTTGATTCCTGTGATCCGCTCGATCAGCGCGCCTTCTTGTTGGTACATGCGCATGCCCATCAGGTCGAAGCGACTGATGGGTGGAAGGCAAGGAAGCATCGGCACGCTGGCCTGTTTGGCGGTCTGCCAGGCCCGGGCGTATTCCTTGGCTTGCGGGCCTTGAGGCCGGCGGCAAAAGAGCACCAAGTCGGGCTGGTGCTGTCGTCCCGCGGTGTTGATAAATGCCGCCATGGTGTGCAGCGGGTTGGCGGGAACACCGCAGTTCAGGACGCGGGCATTGATGCCCTGTGCTTGAAGGCGCTGCTGGACTTGGGCGGGCCAGCTGTTCTCGCGGGCGACCCCCCAGCCGAAGGTCACGGAGTCCCCAACGGCGAGAACACGAAGCTCTCCTTTGGGTTTTGGTCCGGCGTAGAGATCCCGTAGGCGCTGCCTGCTGGTGCTTACCGAGAAGCTGCGGGTGCGCTTCATGGTGGTTCTCTCCCCAGGTTGCATCGCCTCGTCAATTCGGTGGGGACGGTCAGGTACCACCATCAGGGCACCTTGGAGCTCGGGTAGCAGCCAGCTGTGGCTCCTTGCGCGGGGCCCCCCTTTTCGAGTTTGACCGGCGTTGGCCCCCAGCTCCATCCAGGGCCCGGTGATGATGTCGGAGCGTCGCTGATTTTGGTCACGGCTCTGCTTGACCCAGATTCCTCCGCCGATGGCTGCCAATGCCACGGCGGCTGCACCCGCTTTTAGAAGTGTTCGTCTTTCCATTACCTGATCTTGGCACATCCTTCAGCTAGAATGCACAGCACTCGGAGGTTGACATTCCAGCTTGGTCTTGGCGCGTCATTGGGACCGTTGTGGGCGCATGCCTGCTCTGGGCCGCTGCAGACACGGTTCAGTCCCTTGGGCCTGAACTCCCTGAGCAGGCCTTTGAGCTCCGCGAGGCGTCTGTGCAGCTGGCTGCGTCCCAGTACGCGGGGGACTTAGCCCCTCGCCCAGGGGTCGTGGACTTGGCCACATTTCAGGCTTTTAGCCCCCTTGAGCCCGCTGCTCCCGTGTCTGGTGCGCTGCGCGTCCGGGCAACCGTCCCGGCAGGGGGCCAGCTCTTGCTCAGCTTGGGTGGGCGTTTGGATCGTGCGGGGCCCCAGGCACCCCAGGGACGGGGGCCCTCGCCCGAGATGGGTAGGGTGGGACCTGCCGGACCCCCAGGACCTCCGGCACGGCTCTCAGGCGGGGGCAACCAAGGCAACCAAGGGGCTGCTCCAGGGGTGGCACAGCCGGGGCGTAGTCCTCAGCTGCCTGGGCAGGTCACTGGCGCGGTGACCCTGAGGGTGGATCGAAGCAGCCGCATGGGGCTCTCCGTCTCGGGTATGGACTGCACTGGCCAGGCTGAGCCTGGTCGGGAGCTGGACTTGAGGGTCGTCTTTGACCCGCAGTCGCTGAGTGTCTGGTCTGGGTCGGAGCGTTGGCTAAGCTGCCAGGGTCAGGTGCCTGCAGGCCGGGTGGTCGTCGGCAGCGGCGTGCAGCGCATCCAGGTGCACCAGTTTGGGGTGAGCTGGGCGGAGCAGAGCCGGGACTGGAGCTTTTCACCGGGGCCTTGGCGGTGGCTTGGTGCGGCCCTGGGTGGGCTCTTTGGTGGGCTGGTGTTGTCGTCCCGAGCCCGGGTGGTCTGGGGACTCCCTGCACTGGCTTACCCGGTCTTGTCTATCTGGGATGGGGGGCCCTGGCTGGAGGCCTTGCGCTTGCTCTCCACCCCCCAGGCCCTGGCGCCCTGGCTGATCTTGGGGCCCCTGCTGCTCTTCGGACTGTATTTGACCCTGGCCAAGCGCTTGCCGTGGTGGGCCATGGCGATTGCTGGCGCTGTGCCGGCGCTGTTGGTTCTAATGGCCGGCCTGATCTCGCCGGCGGGCTTGGCCGGACGGGTGCTCCTTGCAGGGGTCGCGTTGCCACTGGCCGGGCTCACTTGGGTCAACCGAAACCCTGTGTCTCGCCGTCCTCTATGGTCCTACGGCGCTTTGGGGATGTGCATCTTGCTCGGTGAGTCTGGTGCACGCATGCATGTAGGACTGCAGTCCTGGGTTCGCAGCGCGGGTTGGGACCGGGCAGCCACTGAATTTGAGGAGCTTCTGGAGCTCCAGCAGTACCGGCGCTACCCCAGTGAAGGCTTTCCGGTGCGGCCGCCTGAGCGCGTGGCGACGCGCAAGCGCATCGTGGCTCTGGGGAGCTCCAGCACGGGGGGGGCCTACCAGATGGACAACTTAGATCTGTTCTGGCCCAATCGCTTGGAGCAGCGTCTGCCCCAGGGCTGGGAGGTGGTGAACCAGGGCGTGGGCGGTTGGAATACCCTGCACATGACGCTCTACGCCGAGGGTCAGATGGCCCGTCTGGCACCTGATATTGTCGTGCTCTACGTGGGGCACAACGACGTACTGACGCCTGCCAGTGTGCCTCACAGTCAGCTCTATGC
>CAJQPC010000240.1 GCA_905480105.1 uncultured bacterium
CCGAAGGCACAGGCGTGCGCATGACTGCCGGTCGTCCCGTGGTTGTTCAGATGCACTACAACAACGGGGGGCAGGACAACCGTGATGAGACGGTTGTGAACCTGAAGGTAGAGGACAGCGTCGAGACCGAGCTCTATCCCATGTTCTGGAAGGACAGCTCCTTGGACATTCCTCCCGGAGAAGAAGCGCATGTCGAGGAGAGCAGCAGATCTCTGGGGGCGCAGTTTCCCGTCAAAGTCTGGGGTGTTGCCCCGCACATGCACAAGCTTGGCCTGGCCCACCAGGGCTGGATCGAGCACGCAGATGACTCCGAAACGTGCCTGGTCGACGTGCCACTTTGGGACTTTAGTTGGCAGCTCACCTACGTGTTTGAAGAGCCGGTCATCATCGGGCCTGATGACCGCATCGGCATGCGCTGTACCTACGACAGCACCTCGGTGACCGAGACGACCACGTGGGGGGAAGGCACCTCAGACGAGATGTGCATCATGGCCATGTTCGTGAGCCTGGGCGAATAGAGTCGCGCCGGTCTGAACGCGCGTTGCGATGCCCCATTTCTGGCGGCTATAATGAGCATCCCCTTGCCTTGCCCTTTAGGAGCCTCCATGTCGCGCAGCTGGCTTTTGCTCTCGCTCGCACCCTTGTACGCCTTTGGCTTGCTTAGCCTTGGCTGCGACAACGCCGAAGAAGAGCCCGTTGATGAGAGTCCTCTGGCGTCACTCTTCGAGGTCTCTCCGCCTGCGGGGCCTGCTGGCCGCTCCATGCAAGTCTCGATCAACGCTCAGGATTCGGTCTTTGATTTCGAGCAGACTCAGGTCAGCATGGGCGCGGGAATCGAGGTGCTCCAGGTCACCGTGCAGGATGGCTGGACACTGCTGGCAGACATCAACATCGAGCCGGACGCTGAGGTGGGGCCTCGCAATGTCCAGATCGACACATCGGGCCGCAGCTACGGCATCGACAAGGGCTTCCGGGTCACAGGCGAGACCTTCAGCGTGAGCCCGGACCGCGGCAAGGTCGGGGAATCGGTCTCGATCGTTCTGGAGGGCAGCAACACCCAGTGGAAGGACGGGCGAACTTGGGTGAACCTGGGTGACGACGTGGACGTATTGGAGGTCCAGGTCATCAGTGAGACCCTGCTCGAGGCGGAGATCAGCATCGAGGGCGACGCATCCCCGGGTCTGCGGGACATCTACACCGAGGACGGCCCCAAGGTCGTGACCCTGTATGACGGTTTCATGGTGGACCGGGTGGCTCTGGCGGCGTCCTGGGACCCAGCCTTGGGCACTCAGGGCACCCAAGTAGAGTTTACCGTCAAGGCACGGGACACCAACTTTCTGGACGGCCAGACCAGCATCACCTTCTACGACGGAGAGGGGCTGAATCCTGACATTCGAGTGGACGACATCTTTGTACTGGATTCGGAGAACCTCTGGGGCCGCATGACGCTGTCCAATGCGGCCGAACTTGGGGACCGAGATGTGCTCATCGCGACCGGTGACGAAGGTCTTCGCATTCCGGACGCCTTCGAAGTCCAGGGTGGTACCTGGTCTTTGGAAGAGGTTGCGATCTCCCTGGGCTTTAATGTGACCCGGGGCGTTGACAACGAGACCGGTCAGCTGGTCGAGCGGGTCAGCGCTGGCGCGACCTTCTTCATTCCCTTGGACCCACCATGTCCCAGCGGTGGTGGAAGCGGGTCGGGCTCCCAGCCTGAGCCTGCTCCCTACGACGGGAACGTCGTGGGACCGATCATCGGCTCGGGATCGGGTGGCGGGGCCGAGGACTGTCCGAACCCCCAGACGGTCTCCGCAGGCGACTACGTCTGGCTTGAGTCGGAGGCGAACACGGTGACGCTGGAGAAGACCGTCGATTCCAACAGCGGCATGATCTCCTACGTCGGCTACGACTTGACCATCGATGATTACGTCCCGGACAATCTCTACGACCTGCATCTGCAGGGAGATCCAGATGGATTAGCCGAAGAGATCATCGACGACGTGCAGCCTACGGTGCCCTGCAACTGGTACCTAGACGAGCCGCTGTTCTTCGGCAACTACACGCACGACCGCACCACGGACCTGAACTACCAGTGGTCCAACACCGAGGGTGGTTTGGGTGCGTGTACCTACCCCGACGCCATCTTCTACACGGAGATCAGCGGCACGACCTACAACGGAACGACCGATCCGGGAATGGCTGCTTCCCTGCCTTGGGATGATGGCGTGCACAGCTTCTTGGCCTCTGAGTTGAGTCTCCTGGATCCCGGACCGGTGTATTTCATCGCGTACAGCATCATCAGCGGTCGCGAGTTCGGTCTGCGCAACAGCATCTATCAACAGAACAAAGCCAGTTCCTATATCTACCTTCAGGCCGCGTTCATCCTCGAGTAATCGAGGAGGGAGATTCCATGTCGTGCTGGACCCCCAGGCGAATCACGGGCGCGTCGCTCTTCTTGCTACCCATGGCCACAAGCCTGGGTTGTACGGAAAATGCGATCGTCGCGCAGCCCTACGATGCCGTTGCAGTGGTCGCAGGGGACTTTGACAGTGTGCAGCTAAATCTGGGCCGCCTGGACGTGGCCCATGCCATCTACGAAGGCTTCATCGCCGGCCCAGCTTACGAAGATGGTGTCGATCCGCAGGCCCTGGCGCTCAAGTCCGAGACCCTTTTCACGTATGTGGACGACGGAGGACGGGCAGAAATCAGTCGCCAGGACGCCGTGTTCATCAACTCCGGCGCCCGTGGCTTTGGTGAGTACACCTGGAACGGTGTGGAGGCGGATGACCAGTTTCTGAGCGATCCCGCCGCACTCGCCAACATCGCGGACTTTGTAGAGGCCGATGGGCGCACGCTCATCGTCTCCGACTGGAGCTACGACATCATCGAGGCCCTCTGGCCTGAACGTGTCCAGTTCTACGGAGACGAGGACGATGCGGACGGCAGCCCCTTCGACGCGGCCCAGGTGGGCTCCGCTGGCAAGGTGACCGCTACCTTGACCAACGACGGGCTCAAGACCGAGCTGGGCGCTGAGACCATGTCCGTGGACTTTAACTACACAAACTGGGCCTTGGTTGAATCGGTGGCCTCCGACGTGGAGGTCTACGCGACCGCCGACGTATCCTACCGGGTCTCAGAAACGGAAGGATACGCGGACATCACAGGCGTACCGCTTCTCTTTTCTTTCGAGGCAGGGCAAGGGCGTGTGATCTTTAGCTCCTTTCACTGGAACACCCAGACCCCAGGTCTGAGCGATACCCTCTTGGTGTCGATGGTGGACCAGCTGGATTTGGGCAGCGGCTCAGAACAGGCAGCAGAAGAGACGGGGGACAGCGGTGAATAAAAAGATCTGGCTGCTCGGCATCCTTGGGATGGCTGGTTGCAGCGACTACGAGTTCTACAACCAGAAGTACACCGATGTGTTCCAGCAAAATGGACGCAACAAGGTGGACGTGCTCCTGGTGGTGGACAACTCGTGCTCCATGTTTGAGGAGCAGGACAAGTTGGCCACCAACTTTGACAGTTTCATCCAGTACTTCGACGGTGTGGATGTGGACTATCAGATCTCCGTGGTGACCACGGATACGGTTCAGGAGCAGTTCTCGGGTCGCTTTGTAGGGGGCGACGATGAGATTCGCCTGACGTCGTCGACGGGAGCAGTCATTGACCGGGTGGAGTTCACTCGGGAGTGGGGTATTGCGGAGGGGGCTTCTATGAGCCTGGACCCCAGCCTTTACAGTGCCACCTCCAATGACCTTCAGGCCAGCTGGTGCCCGTCCAAAACCGTTTTTGGTGATGGGGATCTGGGAACGCCCGGAGATGACAACGACTCCTGCAGCGCAAAACTGGAGGAAGGGGTTGTTGACAGCGCGGACCCTGGAACAGACACCGGAACGGACGATACAGCGACAGAGACTGGCGGGCCCGACGCAGCTGGGACCGCACCCAATGTAGGGCAGCTGATCATCACCGAGTTCATGGCCGACCCAGCCGCGGTGGCCGATGAGCTGGGAGAGTGGGTTGAACTGCGCAACATCACGGGCGACACCACACTGGACCTGGGCGGCATGCACCTCAGTGACAGTGGCCGAAACGATTACGTTATCCCGGCGGGGACCACCCTGGCTCCGGGCGCAGCGCTGGTCTTGGCCCGCAGCAGCGATAGCGGCGCCAACGGTGGTGTTGAGGGCGGCTTGGCCTTGGGGCCAGACTTCACGCTGAACAACAATGTGGTGGTCATCACACCCCAGACCGAAGGGGCCAGCGAGATCTTTTCAGAGATGGTTGCCCAGGGCACATCGGGTGCGGGCATTGAGATGGGCTACCACGCCGCTGAGCTGGGCTTAAGCGAGCCGCTGATCAGCACGGACAACGCTGGATTCCTTCGGGAAGAGGCGAACTTGTCGCTGATTTTTATATCGGATGAGGACGACGACTCTGCGCTGCCGGTCAACGACTATCTGCGTTTCTTCACCGAGCTAAAGGGTGAGTCGGCCTACCGTGACCACCAGCGCTTCAACATCTCCGCGGTGGTCGGTGAGCGTGCTCCTGAATTTAGCGGAGAGCCTTCCTGCAGCAGTGCAGACGGGGTGGCCGACTACGGGAAGCGCTATGTGGACCTGGCCAATCGAACAGAGGGCCTGGTGGAGTCCATCTGTGACCAAGACTTCTCGCCCATCGCGGCTGAGCTGGGCTTGATCCTGTCTGGGCTGGCTGTGGAATTCGAGCTCTCGGGCAACCCAAACCCCGCTTCATTCGAGGTTGATCTCTACGAGAGCGAAGACCTGGATTCCTTTATTCGTACCTTGGAAGAGGGCGAGGACTGGACCTATGTAGTCGAGCGCAACGCCATTCGATTCGAAGAGGGGCAGGTCCCCGCCCCAAACAGCTACATCACGGTGGAGTACGAACTTCGTGCCACTGGTACAGAGACCACCGACGAAGGGACCAACTGAATGTTCATTCTGATGATGCTCGCCTGTGAGCCCGAAGTGGAGTGTTCCGAGGAGCAGTCCTGCGAGTTTGGCTCCGTCTGTGTCGACGGCAGCTGCCAAGAGATTCCTTGCGCAACCTCGGACCAATGCGGGATCGAGGAGTTCTGCGAGGACCGGCAGTGCGTGGATGGTTGCGAGGAAGATGCCGACTGCTATCCTGGCGACATCTGCAATACCGACGTGCGTGAATGTGTTCCGGGTACCTGTCGAGACACACAGTTGGACTGTGGCTTTGGTGAGTTCTGCAATACGGCGTCAGGGGACTGCTACGAGGCCAGCGGCTACTACTGTAAGCCCTGCAACTCGGACTCAGACTGCGGAGGCAGCGGCGAGAATCTCTGCCTGAACTGGGGGGCAAACGACTATTGCGGTGTGGTGTGCGAGACCGACACCGACTGTCCTTCGGGCTACGGATGCCTGCCCGTGGGCGATTTTAATGGGAACATCGTCACCTATCAGTGTGCCACCTACTGTTGGCTCTACGACGACGACGACGACGCCAAGATCGGCAAGCCGGAGCTCCCTCCGATGGTTGACCCCGTCGAGCCTCAGTGCTTTGAGGAGGCCCAGTGATCTGGCTCTTGCTACTGGCGTGCTCCAAAGGGGAGAGCGAGGACAGCCCAACTGAGCTCCTCGGCCCCGATCTCGCTCATACGCCGAGTGCGGCGGCGGTGTTGGTTGGAGAATCCATCCCAGTCACGGTCACTGCGGA
>CAJQPC010000241.1 GCA_905480105.1 uncultured bacterium
CACCACTGGCAAGATGGCCGATCCGGAAGCCTTCCTCTACGAACGCGCAATGTTGGACACCCTAAGTGTGTGGCCCCTGCAGTGGAACCGCTTGGAGCTCTGGCGCGCAGTGAACCTGCCTTGGTTGGCAGCGGCTGGGTACGTGCTGTGGCGAGACAGGCGCAATGGCACCGTGCAAGCACTGGGTGCGTTGGCGATGGTGCTCACACTCTTGGCCCTTGGACCCAAGCCTCTTGGCGTCTGGAACCCTCTCTACATGGGCCTTCGGCTGCTTCCAGGGCTGTGGCGCCTGGCCACCCCAGAGGTCTTTTTTGAGGGGGCATACCTCTGCATCCTGGGCTTGGCCTGCTTGGCGCCGACCAAGGCACTGCCCCGATGGGCCTACCCCATCGTAGCGTTCGGCTGGGTGCTCATCGTGCGCACTCATCCTGCCTTTCCAGGCTTTTCCGCCCTGGTGGACGTGCCCTTCAGTGAGAACTGGGCCCTGGAGATGGGCTTAGATTAGGCCGCCGAAGAGGCAAGCGGCTCTAATTCTTACGCCGACGTCGGCGCCGACGCCCCTTGGCCTTGGCGCCACCGCGCTTGGCCTCCGGGCGAGGCTCTCCCTCCAGCACCATGCCGCGCTCACGAAGCAAGCGCACCAGACCGCGGTGATGACGCTTCCGCAACTGGGGATCATCCTTGAGCACCTCCAGGGCGGCACGCCTTGCCTTGAGAAGCAAGGGCCGGTCTCGGGTGAGGTCAGCCAGCTGGAAATTAGGCAACTCCTCTCGGCGGCCACCCAACAGCGCGGCGTCTCCACGCTGTTGACGGTCCTTCTCGGCGATGGCAAAGCCATCTTGCTCCTGAGCCACCAACTCCACGAGCGCTTGGCCTTCTTCGCTGGGCTGGGCTGTCATGACGAACTCGCAAGTACCCGGAAGCCGCCCCTGGGCGACGTGGCCACGGAGGCGATGCAAGCGCACCAAGTCATAGCGGTCGGCGTGATCGACCATGATCGCCGTGGCGTTCTCAACCTCGGGCGCATCCTCGATAGTGGTCGTGCAAACCAACACATCCACCCGGCGCCGTTGAAAGTCTTCGAAGAGCTGAAAGCGCTCCTCCCGGCCCATTCCGCCGTGGTACAAGGCCACCTTGGCCCCGGGGAAGGCCTCGGTGTTTAGGGCGTTAGCGAGCTGGCGGGCTTGATCCAGCTCCAGGAGGTCCTTGCTCAGTAGGGTTGGGAAGACCACATAGGCCTGCCGTCCAAGCTCCAGTTGCTCGCGCAAGGTGGCGTAGGCCGCTTCCCGTTCTGTAGGGCCGCGCACCTTTGTGGCCACGCTCTGGCGCATGGGCTCCCGCAACACGCTGAGATCATGCTTGGAAAACACGGTCAAGGTCAGACTGAGGGGGATGGGCACCGAAGTGACCACGAGCAGGTCCGGGTTGACCCCCTTCTGGCAGATGGCCTTGCGGTCGGTCACGCCGAACTGGGCCCGCTCCTCGACGATGACCAGCCCGAGCTTCTTGAACTCCGGAAAGTTCTCAAACAGAGCGTGGGTAGCAAAGACCGCGTGGGCCTCTCCGCGGCGGATCGCGTCGGCCTGTGCCATCGATGGCTTGCCACTCACGAGCTGAGGTACGAGGCCAGCGGCGCGCAGAAGGGGCTCTGCAAAGAGATAGCGGTGCTCCGCAGCGATATCGTCTGGCCCGATGAAGCAAACCTGTGCCTTGGTCTCGCCGACCAGAAGCGCCGTGAGCAGGGCGATCAAGGCCTTGCCTGAGCCCACGTCCCCCTGAAGCAGACGGGTCATGGCCGTAGGACGACGCAAATCCCGTCGGATCTCGTCAAAGACCATTTCTTGTGGGTCGCTCAGGCTGAGCTGGCTCTCGAGCTGGTGCAGGGCAAGGGCTTCGTGGTTCAGCGAGTGCGCAATCCCACGCAACCCTGTCTTGTCGCCGGATGCCAAAGCGAGTTGATGAAGGAGCAGCTCTTCAAACACAGCCCGAGTCTGGGCAGCTCGCAGTCCAAGCTTGGGCAGGTGCAAGCCCAACAAAGACTTCTCCAGGCCCTTGATGCGGTATTCCAGCAGCAAGCCGGGCGGCAGCGGGTCCAAAATTTGGCCCTGATACTGGTCCAAAGCGCAGCGCAGCAGCGGCCAAATATCCTCGTCAGGCAGGCCATCCACCCCGTATCGCGGCCGACGGACCAGCCCACGGCTGTCGGGCTCCCACGGCAGAGACTCGAACAACAGCGCTTCGTCCTCGTCCAACTCCAGCTCACCGACCAGGCAAACGGTGGCACCAACATGCAGCTTCGGCATGCCCGAGAGCCAGCTACAGCGCACCAGGCGCTCGCCGACTTGGAAAGAGATTTCCTCTCGTCGTACCGAGCCGCTGAAGCGAACCCACTTGGCCACAACGCGCCCTTGTAGCGCCACTGCCGCACCTTCTTCGAGCTCCTCTTCGCTGCTCAGGGGCGGCAGCGTCTCGTGGGCACAAGGGATCAAGTTGAGCAAGTCACTGACCTGTTCGATTCCCGCCTGGGTGAAGCGCTCAATCAGGGCCGGATCCAACTCTCCCAGTGTGGCCAACGCCCGGCCGCTTCCTTGAGGTGCGCCCAGTGCGTGGCGCTGAATTTGCTCAGCCTTGGGCGCAGCAGCTGTGTCAGGCTTAGCTGGAGCCGCTACCCGGTCCAGGTGTTCCGGAATGTCCGGGACCACAATAAGCTCGCCTTGTCCAAACTCAAATGTCGGCTCCTGACCCGATGCGCGGGCAGCTTGCACACACATCAGAGCAGCTTGCGCACAGGGGACCCGGTCCATCCACGCCATTTGGTCCACGCCCTTTAGAGCACCAACGGCCGCGGTGATGTGGGGCGCGCCAGGGTGGGCCAGCGTGGCGTTCACGACCTCGTCGAGCAGCGGCACCAAGGTGCGCTCGAGCCAAGTCAGCCGCCACGCCACCATACCGCCTTGAGAGAGGGCATAGCTCAGGGTGCGCTCAACGCGGCGCAGTGCGTTGGCGCTCTTGGAACTGACCACCGAGCTGGGGGCAGCGGACGGGGTTGGCCCCTCGCCTTGGGTCGACTCAGACACGAAGTTCCCCTACTTGTATTCGACCCCGGAGATCTCCAGAGTGCGGGTACCCTTAGGGGTAACCACGACCACTTCGTCGCCTTCTTGCTTGCCGATAATGGCTCGACCGATGGGGGATGCGTAGCTGATCCTGCCCTGCTTTGCGTCGGACTCATAGTCTGAGACGATCTGGTAGGTCACCTCGTCGTCGGTGTCCAAGTCCAACAAGGTCACGGTTGTTCCGAAGATCACCACACCCGTCTGCGGCATCTCCAAGATGTCGATAACCTCGGCTGTGGCAAGGATGTGCTCGTGCCACTTGATGCGGGCCTCGATCATCCCCTGCTTGTCCTTGGCCGTATGATACTCGGCGTTCTCCTTCAGGTCTCCATGCGCGCGCGCTTCTTCGATCTGCAGAACAATGTTGGGACGCTCGACGCGCTTGGCGTGCGTGAGTTCAGCCGAGAGGCGGGCGTGGCCGGCGGGAGTGATCGGGGTGCGCTGCATGGGGACGTTCGTTCCTTCTGAACAGGGGCCGACAAAGCTAACACTTGGGGCCCGGCCGTCACCTCTCAAGCGAAATGCAAGCGCTGCCCCTTGTGGATAACCGCCGAGAGCACTCCTCTGAGCTGCCGTCCTGCCAAGGGGGTGTTGGCGGACTTGGAAGCGAAAGCGCTGGGTTCAACCGTCCAGGTGGCTTTCGGATCGAGAACCAGCAGCTCAGCCGGCGCGCCGTCCCTTAAGCTGCGCTCCAAAGCCAGCAGCTTGGCGGGCCCTGCACTCAAGGCGCGAAGCGCGTGCTCCAACGGCATACAGCTAAGGAGAGTACTCAGAGCAGTTTCCAGACCCGTGGCACCCGGCGTGGCGAAGGCAAACTCCAACTCCTTGTCCACACGGGAAAGCGGTGCGTGAGCGGAGCTGACCCCGAGCAAGGTTCCGTCTGCTAAACCCTCCAACAACGCCAAGCGATCTTCTTCGCTGCGCAGCGGGGGCATCAAGCGCGTGTCGGTGTCGTAGCCACTGGCCAGAATTTCCGCGTCGTTGAGCAAGCAATGTAGCGGTGTCGTGGAGCCACTGATCGACACGTCGGACGCGAGAGCTGACCTGAGCTGATCCAGGGCAAGCTTTGTGCTCACGCCCAAGACATGTACATGAGTGCCTGTGTAGCGCGCGAGCGCAATGAGACGAGCGATGCCCAGCTCCTCGGCTGCTGCAGGGAGACCGCGAAGGCCAGCCAGGGCCGAGCTGGCTCCCTCATTCATGACCGCTAACGACTCCAAGTCAGCGTCCCCTGCACGCAGCATCACAGGCAGACCAAAGGGGCGTGCGTAGAGCAGAGCGTTGCGCAACACCAAGCTATCGCTCACGAGTCGATCAGCGTTGGAGAACAGGGAGGCGCCTGCCTCGGCCATCAAGCCAAGCTCGGAGAGTTCCTGTCCCTTCAGACCCTTGGTCAGGGCAGCGGCGACACGGATCTCAACTTTCGACTCCAGTCCAGCTCGAGCAATGACCTCACGAACGAAGCTGGGATCATCGGTGACGGGATCGGTCTCCGGGTTGGCCACCACCGTTGTAAACCCGCCGCGGAGAGCAGCGTCCCCACCTGTCCTTAGACTCTCTCGCCAGGTAAAACCAGGGTCACAGAGGCGAGCATCCAAGTCCACCAAAGCGGGTGTCACCACTTGGCCAACGCAGTCGATGACCTGTGCCTCCACGCCGTGAGGAGCGCTGCGACAGATTCGGCCCTGGTGAACCCAGAGGTCCCCCAGCTGGTCCACGCCGGTAGCAGTGCAAAGAAGGCGGCCGCCCTTAAGCTGAAGCGTCATCGGAGCCTCCCAGGAGCAAAAAGAGCAGGGCCATGCGCACTGCGACGCCGTTGGTGACCTGCTCCATGATGACCGAGCGCTCGCCATCAGCGACCTCGGGAGACAGCTCCACGCCTCGGTTGATGGGGCCGGGGTGCATCACCAGCACCTTGTCGCTGGCCCGCGCCAGCTTGGCGGAGTCCAACCCATATAGGTGGGCGTATTCCCGCGAGGTAGGCAGCATCGCCTTTGGAAGACGCTCCCGCTGGATGCGAAGCATCATGACCACATCCGCCTCGTCCAAGACCTCATCTACCTTGTGGCGAACCTCTACCCCGGGTCCAGCCATCTCAGGTCTGCACATGGTGCCCGGTCCCGCCAGCAACACCCGGGCCCCCATGGTTCGCAGCCCGTAAAGGTTGGAACGGGCAACGCGTGAGTGGTAGACATCGCCGACGATTGCAACGGTTTTACCTTCCAAATCGCCAAGATGATCCTGCATGGTCAGCATGTCGAGCAGGGCCTGGGTCGGGTGCTCGTTGATGCCGTCGCCCGCATTGATGACCGAGAAATCAAAGTTGCGGGCCAACATATGCGGTGCTCCCGCGCAGCTGTGCCGCATGATGACCAGGTCCGGCGCCATCGCGTCGATGTTTCGGGCCGTGTCCATCAAGGTCTCGCCCTTCTTGACCGCGCTGGTCCCTGCGCTAATGTGAACACCATCGGCGCTCAAGCGCTTTGAAGCGAGATCAAAGCTGACCTTCGTGCGCGTGCTGTTCTCAAAGAACAGGGTCACCACAGTACGACCGCGCAGGGTCGGCACCTTCTTAATACGACGCTTTGAGACCTCCCTGAAACGGGATGCAGTCTCAAGGATTTCGAGGATTTCGTCTCGGGAGACGTCTCGCAGGCCGAGCAGATCCTTTCTCTTCACAGGAGCACTCCGTCCGTATGCACGCTCAGGTGCGACGTTGAATCGCTATCTCATCCTCTCGCTCGTCTGTCTCCCGCAAGGCAACCGTCACCCGATCGGCAAGTTTGGTCTGGATGGTGGTGCCCACAAAGTCTGCTGCGATGGGTAGCTCCCTGTGGCCTCGGTCCACCAAGACCGCCAGCTTGATGTAGGCCGGTCGCCCGTAGTCCATGATCAGATCAACAGCGGCGCGCACAGTTCGTCCTGTGAACAGCACATCGTCCACCAGGATGATTCGGGCTCCGTCCACCGAGAACGGCAAGCGAGTCACCCCCAAGCTGGGGTTCTCCAAGCCCGTGTAGAGATCGTCCCTGTACAGCGTGATGTCGGTCTCTCCCAGCAAGGGCTCCGGCCCCCCCAATGCTTGGATAGCCGCCGCAATCCGCTTTGCGATGGGCACCCCACCGGTATGGATACCAACCAAGGCAACTTGCTTATCGCTGGAACGATGAATCTGCTCGGCGAGATTCTGAACCATCTCGGCCATGGCTGAAGCGTTGGCCAACTGCTCGCTCATCTACTCCTCCGGGGGGACGTCATGAAGAAGGTTGCCCTTGTCCAGGTACTGGTGCACCGCGAACTCAATCTCGGTGCTCTTTTCGATCAAAGGGTAGTCGATCTCGACGACCCAAAAGCAGTCCAGGTGGCGCTCATCGAACTTCATGTAGAACTCGCAGTCCTGCGGCCACACGTAGGAAGGCACCCCGTTCTTGTCCATGTTGCGCTCTAAATCTCCCTGAGACTTGGACATGGAGCCCGTGTCGCGCCAAATCAGAATGGTCTCTTGGACCGTTCGGCGCATCGTAAAATGGCCGTAATACGCAGGCACAAAGGACCAGCACAGGTAGGCCACGGTCAAGACGACGAAGAGCCAGAAGATCTTGCCCAAGTCAATGTCACCCCTACGACGGCGCCTCGAGCACATCTTCCACTCCTAATCACAGCCCTGGCCAGCGAGGACAGGCCCCCACACCTTACCCCGCACCGCGCCCGAAGGAACCGCCCCCCACTGTCCGCTGTCCTCGCTGCGGCCACGCCGGTCCCCCAAGAGCCAAATCTCACCGGCGAGCAACCGCGTCCGATCGTGCTCCCCGCCTCCCAAGACCGGCACCTCATTGGCTGCATAGATTTCAGCATGGCCGCGGCCCACCCTTGGCGTGCAGCTTTCGTCTAACCAAGGCACATCCACGTCCCGATCCACAAAGACGGGGGCCCCATCGACATAGAGCCGGCCATCGACCAGCTCCACCTCGCCAGGGCCGCTGGCAACCAAGCGTTTGACGTGCAGGACTCCTGGTTCCCACGGAAGCTCGACCACGACCATGTCGCCGATCTCCGGCTCCGCAAACTTGAGGTAAAGCCAGGTGCTACCTGGACGAATAGCAGGCTGCATACTTCCAGTCTTGACGTTCACCAAGCCAAAGACAGCAAAGCGCAGCACAATGGCCAAAAGCAAGAGCAGCACCGAGACCGCCAAGGCCATCCGGCCCCAGTTCCGACCCGCTTCAGGCGCCAATGCCACTCACTCTCCGACGCGCAACACGGAAAGGAAGGCCTCCTGAGGGACCTCCACAGAGCCGACAGCTTTCATCCGCTTCTTGCCCTTCTTTTGCTTTTCCAGCAACTTGCGCTTTCGGCTAATGTCACCGCCGTAGCACTTGGCAGTCACGTCCTTGCGCATGGCCTTGACCGTCGCGCGGGCAACCACCTTCGAACTGATGGCCGCCTGAATGGCCACTTCGTACATCTGGCGCGGGATGAATTCTTTGAGCTTCTTGCAGAGTTCGCGGCCCAAATACTGACTCTTGGCCCTGTGCACGATCGTACTCAGTGCGTCGACCACGTCACCATTGAGCAGGATGTCCAGCTTGACCAAGTCTCCGGC
>CAJQPC010000242.1 GCA_905480105.1 uncultured bacterium
CTCGCAGCGACGCTCCGGATGCATCCTTGGTCGAGGTGTCCGGTCAGACACCATGTCAGTCCCAAGCGGTCCTGCTGACCCCCCCTCGCGTGACGGACTCGGGCGGGCCCAAGCTGCTGCGCGCTTTTAATTCCTTCTTTAGCGGGGGGGCTTGATGAATTGGCTCCAGCAAGACTGGGCCCACGCCAGCGTGGCCCTTCTGCTCACGGTGCTCCTGGCGGTCTTGGTGCGGACCGTTTTCCAGCGCGCCCTGGCTGCTCGACTGGGCGCCGGGCAATCCAAGCCGATCTCTCGCATCGCCTTCTGGGCGGTGGCCATTGGTGGCTCGGCCGGCGCTTTGAAGCAGGTCGGCTTTGATCTGAGCGTACTCATGGGTGCGGCCGGCATTCTGACCGTGGCCGTTGGCTTTGCCTCCCAGACCTCGGCATCCAATCTGGTGAGTGGCCTGTTCCTGCTCGCTGAGCGGCCCTTTCAGATCGGCGACTCAGTGCGCATCGGGGTGACTTCTGGAGAGGTGCTGTCCGTAGACTTGCTCAGCGTGAAAATGCGCACCTTCGACAACTTGTTTGTGCGAGTCCCCAATGAGACCGTGATGAAGGCCGAGATCATCAATCTCACGCGCTTCCCGGTGCGCCGCTTTGACTTGGTATTGCGGCTTCCCCCCACGCCCCGCCTGGGGGAGGTCGAGGGCCTATTGCTACAGACCTTGGCCACGGAAAATGTCGTCCTGAACGAGCCGGCTCCTCAGATCATTTGGTTGGGGACGGGAGAGCGCTGGATCGAGGTGCAGGTCTCCGCCTGGGCTGTACGACAGCGCTTCCTGGAGCTGCGTGGCCGGGTGACTGTTGGGGTGTTTACCATGCTCCAGAACGAGGGCATTCCAGCGGTCCCAACCGCATCGATCGCGAGCGCACGGCCCCCCAACCTTTAGACCCAACTCAGGGTCCCGGTGTGTGCATCGACTCGAGCTTCTGCTGGAAGGAGCGAGAGGGGAATCGGTGGGAGTGCCCGGTGTTGGCCTAGTATCTGGGCCAGTGGTGCAGTCGCCTGGGAGCGGATGTAGCTACCAATGGTCAGGTGGGGTACAAAGTCAGAAAACCTCAGTTCATTCGGGTGGATGGACTGTATTGTCTGACGTAATAAATCAAGCCCAGATCCGATTGCTTCGACCTGCAGGAAGGGGCAGCTCGGGAAGGAGGACGCTCCAGTGATTCGGACCGGAATGGGCTCTTGCCATGCCTGGATCTGCCGCTGAATAGCGGCCCAGGTCTCGAAGGATAGATCGTCATTTCGCGTACCATCCCCGTCCAAGAAACCAGCCACCCAGACTGTGATGTGCAGCTGGTCAAGGGGGACGGGGCTGAGGTGCTCAGCCAAGGCCTGCTGCACCCTATCGACCCGTCGCACAACGCTCGGTGTGGAAACAGGCAGGGCCCAAACGACAAAGTGGCGGCGGCCCGCGTGCCACTGTTCTCGTACGCCAAGGGAGGGGCCGCGGGTGTCTGGGGAGTCTAGGAATGTCTGCCAGTGGGACAAGAGAGGCCTTAGGTTGTGTCCATGCTACTGCTCATTTCTGGATGCATGTTCTTCTCGAACCCTCCGCCTGTAGATTCGATTGGCCAGGTGGCCCCACCAAGGGTGGTCGACACCCAAGCGGCGGAGTCGCCGGAGGACCCCATCACCTTGGTCGGGCCGACGGTCATTTTGGTGTCCATCGACGGGTTTGCCCAACGGTATTGGGAGCAGGCGCAAGTGCCGGCGTTGAAAGCCTTGGCGACTGCTGGAAGCCGGGCGGAGTCCCTGCAACCGGTGTACCCCTCCAAGACCTTTCCCAATCACTACAGTCAGGTCACCGGCCTGTACCCCGAACACCATGGGATTGTGGACAACAGCTTTGAGGATCCCGTCAGCGGAGAAGAGTTCGACTTTGACAACAAGGATCCGTACTTCTGGTTGGGGGAGCCCATCTGGATCACTGCTGAGCGCCAAGGCCTGCCCACCGCAACGATGTTTTGGCCTGGGTCAGAGGTCTCCTTCGATGGGGATCGGCCACGGAATTACGTGCCCTACGACGGCTCCATTCCGAACCGAAAGCGGGTAGACCAAGCCTTGGAGTGGTTGGAGTTGCCCGATGGAGAGCGGCCGCGCTTCCTCACCCTGTACTTCTCCGATGTGGACCACGAGGGGCACAGCTTTGGTCCGGAGTCCGCCTCGGTTTATCGGGCTCTGGAGGAGGTGGACGAGAGCCTTGAGCGCTTGGTCAGCGGTCTGGAGGAGCGGGGTCTCTTGGACGCCGTGGACATCCTGGTGGTGAGCGACCACGGTATGGAGGCCTTCTCTTCGGACAAGGTTGCGTACATCGATGACTACGTAGATCTGGACATGGTGCAGATCTATTCTTGGGCCCAGCATTTGACCCTGGACGCGGCCACGCCGGACGGCCTGCCCCAAGTCATGGAGCAGCTTGCCTTGATTCCGAATGTGCGCTGCTACACCAAGGAGGAGACGCCCGCCTACCTGCACTTCTCGGAGAGCGATCGCATCCGTCAGGCGGTGTGTCTGCCAGACGAGGGCTGGGTTGTGAGCACCCATGCTTACGCCGACGATGGGGAGAAGTATCGCTCTGGGGCCACGCACGGCTGGGACCCTACTTACCCATCGATGCACGGCATCTTTGTGGCTCACGGTCCCCACATTCAGACAGGCTACCTACACCCCACCATCGATCAGGTGCAGCTCTACAACCTGATGGCTGAGATCATGGAGGTTGAGCCCGCAAACAACGACGGCGACCCATTGCAGGTCGCCGACTTGCTTCGTTAGCTTTGGCGAGCTGACCTTGGGATAGGCCGCGCCCCAGAGCGATTTTTACCCGGCTCAGTTCGGAGCGAGCAGCATGAACATCTGACGTCCATCCATACGGGGTGGAGCTTCCACCTTGCAGATGTCTTTGACTTCTTCGTAGACGGCGTAGCACTGGTCGGCACCCAGATCATGGTGGGCATGCTCGCGACCACGGAATCGCACCGTGATCTTGACCTTGTCACCGTCCGTGAGGAACTGGCGAACCTTCTTGGTCTTGAAGTCCAGGTCGTGACCGTCGGTCTTTGGACGAACCTTGATCTCTTTGACTTGTGTCCGGGTCTCTCGCTGCTTGCGACGCGTCTCGGTGTCGTTCTTTTGGCGCTCGAACTTGATTCGTCCCCAGTCTCCGATGCGGCAGACAGGCGGGCGGGCATTCGCTGCTACCTCGATGAGATCCAGGCCGCGCTCCTTGGCAAGTTCCAAGGCGTCCCGGGTGACAAACTGGCCCAGCTTCTCGCCGGTCTCGTCGATCAGCAGAATGCGGGGGATTCGGATCTGTTCGTTGACTCTTGGCTCGTCAACGTCGCGGCGTGGGATGGCGCGGCGTGAGGGTCGGCGACGAATGGCTGGCTCCAGGCAATATGAAAGGTCTTCCCGGACAGGGGGAAGTACATCTGATTCAATCTACGAACTCTTAGCCCAATCCGCAAACACCTTTTTTGCCTGTTTGGGCCGGGCGGTCCTGGAGAGGTGCTGAAACCAAGCCTTCCATCCTGATTCGTGGCCGCCACAGGTAAGGAAAGCACGCAGCGCAGGTAGATCCTTGTGGCCCAAGGGGAGATGGTCCATGGCAGAGAGCTGAAG
>CAJQPC010000243.1 GCA_905480105.1 uncultured bacterium
GACACCTCTTCGAAGGACTTGACGAGAAGGACCAGGCCCTACAGTCCTACCGAGATGCCTTTGATGCGCGCCCAGCAGCCGGAAAAGCCTTTGAGGGGGTACGCCGCATCCTCTTAGAGAAGGGAGACCTGGACGCTCTGGTGGTTCACTTCGAGGGACTGGAGCACGCGGAGACGCTGGCTCTTGCCGAGTCTTTGGAGGAAGCTGGCGACCCGCAACGCGCAGCTGCCGTTCTCATGGATAACGAAGACCTGGTGAGCCTGGCTCGCCGGGAACTTTCCCTGGAGCAGGCAGAAGACTGGTTGGGAGCGTTCAAGGCCCTGACCGCACGAGCGGCGCTGCTGCACGACGCCAAGCAGCAGGCAGCAGCACTGTCCAAGCAGCGTTGGCTCTTGGCTGAGAAGCTGGCCGACACCGACGAAGCTTGGGACTTCTACCGCCAGCTGCACGAGGAGCACCCCAGCGATCCGGAAGTCTTGGAGGCCTTGGCCCGCATAGCAGGCGCCCGAGGCGACCTTGATCTGAGCCTTCAGTACCTGGGTCAGCTCGCAGGCAGTCTGACCTCGCCGAATGACGCAGGTCGTGTCCAGCGCCGCATCGCAGAGGCTCAGGCGGCCAATGGGAAGTACGAGGAGGCACGCGCTGCTTACTTGGCTGCCCTGGACCACAACCCCAAAGACCACGAGGCCCTCATTGGACTCCGTGGCGTGGCCGAGGCCAGCGAGGATTGGCAGGCGATGGTTGGTGTTCTCGCACGAGAGGCCAGCCTGCAGTCTGGAGATGAGCAGGTAGCAACCTACGCAGATATCGCACGTACCTGGCAGGACAAGCTGGGTGAGGATGCGGTCGCAGGCGACGCTTGGCGCAAGGTCTTGGAGCTTCAGCCCACCCAAGGTGAGGCACTGGAGCGACTGCTGCACCTGAGCGAGTCCAGCGGAGCCTGGAGTGACTATGTCACTCATGCTGAGCAACTGGCCGACCAGCTGGATGGCGCTGAAAAGGCCGCCTTGGAAGGCAAAGCCGGCAAGGTCTGGATGCAACAGCTCCGGAACGAGGACCAGGCACTTGCTCTACTCGAGCGGGCAAGCGCGCCCGAGCACATCAACATGGAGGCTGCCCGTTTGCTCGAACAGCTCCGTGGCGCCCGCGGGGAGTGGGACGGTGTAGTAACAGCCCTTCAAAGACAGGCTGCTGCCGCCGAAGATGGAGATGCCGTCGGTGCATGGGTACGGGCAGCACGCATTCAGCGCGACAGCATGCAGGACAAGGCGGCCGCCGCCGAGAGCTTTGAAAAGGCCCAAGCCCTGGAGCCCGGACACGAAGAGTCCCTGCGCTTCCTGGCTGACTACGCCTACCGGAGAGAGAACCTTGACGCAGCCGTTGTCTACTTCACCGAGCTGGAGAAGAAGAGTGAGGACTGGGACCTGGATGACTTCGATGAGAAGGTCGAGGTAGCTCAGTTCTACTTCCAGTTCGCCACCGCGCTGCTGCGCCTTGGCCGAACAGAACAGGGACGCGGCAAGCTCGAGCGCGCCCTGGAGCTCAACCCTTCCCACCTGCCCAGCCTTCGGGCGGTCGGGCCGCTGTGGATGGAGGCCAAGGATTGGAACAAGGCCCAGGACGCCTACCGCCAGGTGCTTCAGCTCATTGGCGGCTCCGGAAACAGCGCAGAGCTCAGCGAGGCATACACCTGCCTGGGAGAAGTCGAGCTGGCCCTGGGTAAAACAGAAAAGGCCAAGAAGCGCTTCAACAAAGCTCTGGAAATTCAGGAAAACGACGTTCGCGCCCTACGCGGGGCTGCACAAGTGCTTTTCCAACGTCAGGAATGGTCGACCTTGCTCAACCATTACAACAACATCATCTACCACGCCAAAAAGCCGATCTACGTCATCGAGGCCTACCTCACCAAGGGCTTTGTGCTGGATGTACACATGAGCTTGGCCGACAAGGCTGCTCAGCACTACGAGAAGTCGTTGACCTTTGATCCCGGGCAACTGCAAGCACTGCTTCGGCTTGGTGAACTGGCCATCCGCCGAGGTGATTTCGCCGCGGCAGCTTCATTATCCGAGCGCGGCTTGGCGGTAGAAGCCGAAGACAGTTCAATGAAAGCCAAGCTTCGGTTGGTCAAAGCCATCGCAGCCCAAGCGACTGGGGACAGCGATCTGGCTGTCCAAGCCTTTGGCGCTGCGCAAGAGGACCCAGAGGTTCTGGCTGCCCTGGATGGGGTAGATGTCAGCGAGCACGCTCAGGTAGCCCAGGCGCTGAACACCATGATTCAGGTCTTCTGAAACGAGCCGACCGCTTACGACGAGCCCCTAAATGTCCTGCGTTCCCAATCGGCTGCGCAGGGCAGCACCAATCCCGGCCAAGCTCAGGCAGCCGATGAGGAGCTTTCCCACCCATGGCAGAAGCCCGATCAGGCTGATCAAGGCAACGCCTGCAAGGAATCCCGCCCATCTTCGGCTCTTGGCCCCCGCGAAAGGCAGAGTATCCCCGACGAGTTGGCACATGGCCACGATACCCATCATCCAGGCGATGCCTAAAAGAACAGGAATCAAGGCGGCAATGGGTATTCCAATGATGGTCGCGCACAAGCCCAACGCCAACAAGCCGCCAAGCATCACAGCCATGGTGCCCCAAGCCAGGTGACTCAAGGGGCGCTCCTGCAGGGTCTCAGAGACCCGCTCTACCTGATTGGGAAAGAGCCCAGTCAGGACGACTCCTGCGCCCGCCAAGCTCAAGACGAGAACCAGCTTTCGCGTGATGTGCCGAATCCAGTTGCCGCCCTGCTTCAGCGGGCCGTTTGAAACATCCGGATTCTGAGTGGTGCTAGCATAGGAGATTCGATCTCCCTGAACGACAGCCCCAGGGTCCACGCGAACCTGCCCGCCAAAGCTCACCGCATCGCCCCGAACTTGGGCCCCGTCAAACACCCGAACGTTGCCCCCGAAAGACACCGCTCGGCCCTGCACTTCCCCACGGACGCTCACCGGACCCCAAGCAAGGACCTCGCTGACCTGTTCTCCTACGCCCACCATCACTGCCTCGGTCACGAGAGCATTCGGCAATAGGCTGACGCTGCTCTCACTGCGGTCCTCTATTTCGCGAAGGCGGGCTTCGTACTGAAGCATTAGCGCCTTGTCTCGAGCGCGCTCGGACTCCAGGGCCTCTATGCGCTCCAGCACTGGATCAAGCCCTTGTTCCGGCCCGGGTTCTGCCATGGCCGGCGGAAAGACCAGATCGACGGTCAGCGGGAGGACCAGAGTGAGGATGCCGGTGGGCAACTCAACCCCTTTTACGGCGGGCGTAGGCCTGGGGCTGCAGCGCATAGCCCAGGACCAGACATCCGGCGAATGCCAGGGCAGCCACCATGGCAGGCCAAGCGCTGTGGACTCCTTCCAAGGACGAGGCGCCGATGCTCGCGGCCGTTGCCGCAGCGTGTGCATTTACCGCCAAGTCGACAGCAAAATGACTCGGGTCACCCAACAAAAAGAACAGGGTTGCTGCGGCGCTGACCAGACTGGCGCCGGCCAAAAGCTCGGCTCGGGGACCAACGGGCATGGCCCCGGGAAGGGTAGGGGGAAGAGCAGGCTGGACCTGCAGCTCTGAGACTGCGAGCAGGACCTCTGCCAACAGGTCTTCGGGCAGCTGCGGGTCCTCATCGCTGGCAAAGACCAAAGCCATGGGCTCCAACATTGCTGCCCGCGTCGCGCAGACCGAACACTTGTCTATGTGCATGGCCAAGTCGACCGCTACGGACTCAGGAAGGTCCCCTTCGGCGAAGCGCTTGATCAAACTGTCTGGCGGGTGCTGGCTCATGCGAGGTGGTACTCGTCCGCTCCGTAGACATTGCGTAAGGACTTACGGGCACGAAAAATTCGGTTCATCACCGTACCGATGGGGATGTCCAAGGCGTCAGCGATCTCCTGGTACTTCAGGTGTTCAAAGTGGTAGAGCACCAGGACCTCCCGGTACTTGGGAGACAGATCGGCCAGGGCGACGTGCAGGCGGTCCGCCCTGCGGCTTTGGCTGGTCTCGTCCATTGGGGAGGGCCCCTCCCAGGCTGGCTCCTTCTTCAACTCCGGTGCCAAGCGCTTGCGGCGGCGCTGCTCGTCGATCGCAGTGTTCCGGGCAATCGAGAACACCCAAGTACTGAAACGCCGGTTCTCATCAAAGCGGTGCAGGTTTCGCATTACCTTGATCAGGGTCTCTTGTGTCACATCGCGTGCGTCCTCTTCGTTACGCAAATAGCGCCTACAAAAGCGGTAAACGGCTGGAGTGTACCGCTCGACAATCCAAGCGCGCGCCGTGGGGTCTCCCTCGCGGGCAGAGAGCACACGCTCAATCTCATCGTAGCCTTGGCGTTCGAGCAGTCGGAGAGCCAGTTTGGGTTCCTGCTGGGGGTAGGGTGTTCAGGTAACAATACGGGCCCCATGGACAGATATTTCGCCGGATTCCAGGAAATATCCAAAGCCAAGACAGGGATGCTACTCTTTTAGGCACAGACACGGCGTCCGGCATGGACAAGACTCGAAAGCTCAGGCGTTACAGCGGTAAAGACTACTCTCAGGTACTTTCCTTTCCTGTCGAGATTATGGGCAGAAACGGAATTGTGCGCCGCTGCAGTTTCGAGTCGTCTGTGCGCCTGTACCAGAGGCGAATCGCGTCAGCGCCAGGCCGATATGGAGATGCAGATCTGGTGAGCGCAGAGATTCAGCACTGCAGACACCGAATCAAGCAGCTGCGGGCCAGTTACCTAAGTCGCCATGGATTCAGTGACCTGAGCGCTGAGGCTCGGCGACTTGGGGACGTGGCTGGGGAGCTCACGGCTTTTCTACGTCGCTGCTTTGGTACGCAAGCGGAGCAACTAAAACTGCAGCCCTTGGATGATCAGGCTTGGGGCCAATCTTGGTACTTGGAGCAGCCCCAGACGGGGGTGGCCTACCTGCTCAGCCTTTACCGATTCGAACATTATGGCGCTTGCAAGGGCAGGGAGTCCTTCTTCGAGACCCTACGGGTCTTGCGTGTGTCGAAGGGGGATCAAGTGAGGCGCTGCTGGCCTTCCGTCACGGCGGAGACTGCGGCTTTCTTTTGACCTGCCAAGGGCTCCATGCCGAGGTGCCCCTCTGCGAGGCCTCTCCCAATACCTTGGTTCAGGAGAGCCGCAACGGCCCATGGGCCGAGGGACTCAGGTCCCTGGCTGAGGATGACTTTAGCAGCGCCTTGGCATACTTTGAAGAGGCCCAGCTTGGGCGTCCCTTCGCCCGGCAGATCGCCGTGGCATGCGGAAGCATCGCTGATATTCTTGGCGACTTTGCAAGCGCAGAGACATCTGCACGAATCGGCCTGAATGCCTTCCCGGACGACGCAGTACTCCTCTATCAGTTGGCCTTGGCCTTGGTCAGGGGCGGGGATCTCGCTGGGGCACGGGCTTCCCTTGAACGCTGTCCTATACGGCACCGTTTGCCACAAGCCGAACTCCTCAAAGGCATTATCGCCCTGCGCCAGGGCCGCCTAATCGCTGCTCAGGCACCTCTTGCCGCTGCCGGACGCAACCACCGCCTACAAGATATCGACGCTTGGATATGGAGACTTCGCCTACGCACCTGGGCTCTCGGTGTCGTTGCCCTTGGC
>CAJQPC010000244.1 GCA_905480105.1 uncultured bacterium
CACTGCTCTGTCGCTGGGGGCTTGCAGGCTCGTCTCTGGGGCGTTCGGCCCCCACCCTTGGCCTTCTTTGTGATCCCCCACTTGCCAAGGCGATGGGGGCGGCTATGTCTTCTCCCCGAAAACTGAATGAGCATTCACTCAATCCGGCTCAGCCGGTGGAGGTCCAATTGGCTCCGACGATCAAGAAGGTCGCAGTACTAGGTGCCGGCGTGATGGGGCAGGGCATTGCAGCCCACCTCGCCAACGCCCAGGTTCCCTCGGTCCTGTTCGATATCTCCCTGGAGACTGCCCAAAAGGGGCTTCAGAGCGCTGTCAAGCTCAAACCTGCAGGTGCGAACACCTCGCTGTTCTACTCCAAGAAGGACGTGAACCTGATCACTGCGGCTACCTACGACGAGGTTGGCGCCGCGCTTCTCGCCGAGTGCGACATGGTGATCGAGGTCGTGGTGGAGCGCTTGGACATCAAGCACAAGGTCTTCTCTTGGGTTCAAGAAAACCGCACACCCGGCACCATCGTTGCGTCGAACACCTCGGGCTTGTCGCTGGGATCGATGGCCGAGCCCATGTCGGAGGAGATGAAGCAGCACTTCTTGGTGATGCACTTCTTCAATCCCGTGCGGTACATGCGTCTGCTGGAGCTGGTCGCTGGACCGGACACCTTGGACGAAGTCACCCAGGCCGTGGCGACCTTTGGCGAGCGAAAGCTCGGCAAGGGCATCGTTTACGGAAAGGACACTCCCAACTTCATCGCCAACCGCATTGGCACCTTCGGAATCCTGAGTGTGTTTAAGCACATGCAGACCGTAGGGCTGAACGTGGCAGAAGTGGACAGCATCTTCGGAAAGGCCATGGGCCGCCCCAAGAGCGCAGTGTTCCGCACCGGAGATCTGGTGGGTTTAGACACCCTGGCTCACGTCATCAACACCATGCACGAGCTGTGCACGGAAGATGAGAAGCATGCAGATTTCTTCGTCCCCGAGTTCTTGGACAAGATGATTCAGGAAGGTGCTCTCGGCGGCAAGACCGGCAAGGGCTTCTATTTCAAGACCAAGGACGAGAACGGCAAGAAGCAGATCCTTGCCAGGAACCTGGAGACCGGCGAGTACGAGGACCAGGGCAAGCCCCGCTTCGACTCCATTGGAGCAGCCCGTAAGGGTGGCATCAAGGCCCTGCTGGCTGGAACCGACAAGGCCGCGCAGCTGGCTTGGTTGGCCACCGCCGACACTCTGATCTACGCCGCCAACCGCATCCCCGAGATTGCCGACGACATTGTCAATGTCGACCGCGGCATGCGCTGGGGCTTTGGCTGGGACCGCGGCCCCTTCGAGGGCTGGGACGATCTGGGCGTGGCGGACATCGTCGCGCGCATGGAGTCCGATGGCTTGTCTGTACCCGCATGGGTCAAAGACATGCTGGCCACGGGGCGGGAGAGCTTCTACGCCCGCAACAGCGCTGGCAACATGACCTTCTGGGACATCCCCTCCAAGAGCGCCAAGGTCATCCCGACACCAGCGTCTTGGCTGATTCTAGACGAGCTCAAGGTGCAGGAGAAGGTGGTCGCGAAGAACACCTCCGCCAGCCTGTACGACCTGGGTGACGGCGTTCTCGGCTTGCGATTCCACAGCAAGATGAACGCCCTGGACGACGACATCTTCAAGATGTACTCCCAGGGAATGGACGAGCTCGACGCAGGAAAGTGGGAGGCTCTGGTTGTTGGAAACCAGGGTGGGCCGGCCTTCTGCGCTGGCGCCAACATCTTCGTCGTGATGATGATGGCCATGCAGCAGCAGTGGGATGCGCTGGACACGATGATCAATGGCATGCAGCAGGGCATGCAGCGCGCCAAGTACTCCACGCGCCCAGTGGTCACAGCTCCCTGGGGTCTGACCCTGGGGGGTGGTGTCGAGGTCATGATGCACAGCTCGGCAACCCAAGCCGGTGGGGAACTCTACGCCGGTCTGGTCGAGGTGGGCGTGGGTCTCATCCCGGCAGGTGGTGGTTGTAAGGAGATGCTCTCGCGCACCCTGGGCAACATCCCGGACGGGGTCGACTACGACCCCAACCCCTATGTCCAGGCCATCTTCAAGAGCATCGGCTTGGCTGCTGTCGCCACTTCTTCGGAAGAGGCACGCGCCATGGGCTACCTGCGTCCCCAAGACCGGGTAACCATGGACCCCGATGCTCTGGTGCAAGACGCGAAGAACCTGGCCTTGGGCCTGGTCAAGGCGGGCTACACCCCTCCGCGCAAGAACACCTTCAAGGTGCCCGGCCCCTCGGGTCGTGCAGCCATCGAGCTCTTCCTGAGCCAGATGCACAGCGGCGGCTACGCCACGGACCACGACTTGACCGTGTCCAAGCAGCTGGCCCGGGTGCTCACCGGCGGCGACGTTCCTACGAACGCCGTTGTGGGCGAGCAGCACATTCTCGATCTGGAGCGCGAGGCCTTTATTAGCCTGTGCGGCGAAGCCAAGACCCAAGCCCGAATTCAGCACATGTTGCAGAAGGGCAAGCCCCTTCGTAACTAAGGTTAGGAGCACATTATGAGCAAGAACCCCCGTGATGTTGTGGTGGTCGCAGCCGTGCGCACCGCCGTTGGAAAGTCTGGTAAGCGTGGCTCCTTCAAGGACACCCGCCCAGACGATCTGCTGATCGCTACGATCAAGGGCGCCATGGCGCTTGTACCGGACTTCGATCCGGCGTTGATTGGTGATGTGATCATCGGAACCGCCACCCCAGAGGGTGAGCAGGGCCTGAATGTGGCTCGAAACGCCGCCTTGGGTGCAGGTATTCCGGACTCCGTTCCGGCCATGACCATCAACCGCTTCTGCAGCTCCGGCTTGCAGTCCCTGGCCCAGGGCGCCTCGGCCATCATCGCCGGTTGGCAAGATGTGGCCTTGACCGGTGGTGTGGAGTCCATGAGCCAGCTGGCCATGGGCGGTGACCGCCCTTCCCCCAACCCCAAGTTGATGAAGGAGCGTCCCGAGATCTATGCCCCCATGGGCATCACCTCCGAGAACGTGGCCAAGCGCTTCAATGTGACCCGGGAGCAGCAAGATGCCTTTGCTGTGAGCAGTCATCAAAAGGCGGCCAAGGCCATCGCACAAGGCAAGTTCAAGGACGAGATCATCCCCGTGGCCACCCGCTTGTACAAGGATGGCGTATGGCATGACATTGTGGTGGACACCGACGAGGGCGTGCGCCCGGACACCAGTGTGGAGGGCTTGGCCCGCCTCCGTCCGGTCTTTGCAGTCAACGGAACCACCACCGCCGGCAACGCCAGCCAGACCAGCGATGGCGCTTCCGTCACCCTGATCATGGCCCGCGAAGTCGCGGTCAAGCACAACTTGCCTGTTTTGGGTGTTCTGCGCAGCTACGCCGTGGTCGGTGTTGATCCTGAGATCATGGGCATTGGTCCAAAAGAGGCCATCCCGGCCGCCCTGAAGACCGCCGGTGTGAAGATCGAAGAGGTCGACTTGTTTGAGATCAACGAGGCCTTTGCCAGCCAGGCTGTGTACTGCACCCGCGAGCTGGGTCTGGACATGGACAAGGTCAACGTCAACGGCGGCGCCATCGCCCTGGGGCACCCCCTGGGCTGCACCGGCGCCAAGCTGACCGCGACCCTGTTGCACGAGATGAACCGCCGTGAGAGCAAGTACGGCGTGGTCTCGATGTGCATCGGTGGCGGCATGGGCGCAGCGGCTGTGTTTGAACGGGAAGCATAGGCACCCTGTCTGATAGGTAGAGAGGCAGCTCCGGAGACGGGGTTGCCTCTTTTCGTTTGCGAGCTGCCCATTAGGAGTCTGTGTGCTGCAAGACCACGCCCACATCACCACGGACCTGGACGGAGAAGCGCTCTCCGAGCGGGTCCTGCGCCATGCCCGCTTTGAAGGCGTGCGCTTCTCCTCCTGCGTGCTCAGCCGGGCCGCCTTGCTCCAGTGCGAGCTCGAGGACTGTCAGTTCGTGGACTGCCAGCTCGATGGCCTGAGCTTCGCCCACAGCACGCTGAATGGGGTGCGCTTTGAGCGCTGCCGCCTGATGGGTGTGGACTTTAGCGCCGCCGACCAGCTGCTCATTGAGATTGAGTTTGACCGCTGCCTGATGGACCACACCCGCTTCGCCAGCATGGCACTCAAGCGAATGGTCTTCCAGGCCTGCCGACTCAAAGAAGCGGACTTTCGAGACAGCAAGCTGGAGCGCGCGCGCTTCCCAGGCTGCGAGCTGGAAGGCGCGAAGTTCTCTGGGGCAGACCTAAGCCATACGGATTTTAGGACGGCCACAGGCTTGGCTTTTGTGCCCGATCGGGTGAAGCTAAAGAAGACGCAGATTGAGCTGGAGGCCATGTTGACCTTGGCGGCGAAGATGGGGCTCAAGGTCAGCCTTGGCTGAGTGGTCGAGGCGTGGCGACCAATCGAAGAGTATCACTAATGCAATAAGATTGCTTTAGTGATACTCTTCAATTAGATTCTCTCAAAGGAGAGCTCATCATGCCGCAGAATCTGTTTCCCAAGCTTGCTCGGCTACGGTTGATGGATGCCATCTCGTGAGCGCCACCACCTTGGACTGGTTGGTTGTAGGCGGGGGAATTCACGGGGTCCATCTCACCGTTCAGCTGCTCTCGCAGGCCGGTGTGGAGGCGGATCGCATTCGAATTCTCGACCCGGCACCGCGCCTGCTCGAGTCCTGGCGCAGGCGCTCTCGCAACACGGGGATGCGCTTTCTCCGGTCCCCAGCGGTTCACCACCTCGACGTTGATCCCTGGGGGCTCCTAAGCTTCGCAGGAGCGAACCGACGTGGAAGAGGGGCGGCCAAGGGGCTCTTTGCCTCACCTTACGAGCGTCCCTCAGTCGCGCTCTTCGCGAAGCACTGTCAGAAGGTCATCGACGACTATGGGCTCTCCAAGCTCCACATCCAAGACAAGGCGTCCAAGATTGAGTTGGGCTGTGATCACGCATTGGTGCACTTGGAGTCGGGTGCCTCTTTGCAGGTGAATCGGGTGGTCTTGGCGATGGGGGGCGGGCCGACCCGTTGGCCTGCTTGGGCCCGAGCGCTGAAAGAGCAAGGGCACCGCGTCCAGCATGTCTTTGAGGCGAACTCTGTCCTGCGGCCCAATAGCTGGCCCAAGCGGGTCGCTGTCATTGGAGGGGGAATCTCTGCGGCGCAGGTGGCGCTCCGTTTTGCGGATGGTGAGCATGAGGTACACCTGTTTTCTCGACACGAGCTCGAGAAGCAGCAGTTTGATAGCGACTCAGGTTGGGTTGGGCCCAAGAACATGCGCCGCTTCACCGAGACCCAAGATCTGGCCGAAAGGCGGGCAATGATTCAGAAGGCTCGGCACACTGGGTCTTTGCCGCCGGATGTTTATCGGGAACTCCGTGCGGCGATTCGAGCGGGCAAGGTGCACTGGCATCTGGGTGAGTTGCAAGCCTCGGGCAGCGAGGACGGCATCGCGCTGACGGTGAACGGCCATTCTACGGGCGTCGACGCCGTTCTGCTGGCCACCGGGTTTGAGAGCGCTCGACCCGGGGGAGACCTGATAGACAGCTTGATTGAGGACCACGCCTTGCCCTGCGCCGCTTGTGGGTATCCGGTCGTGAATTCACACCTGCAATGGCACCCTGCTGTCTTGGTTACCGGACCCTTGGCGGAGCTCACGCTGGGCCCGGTCTCTCGCAACATCGTTGGAGCGCGCCGGGCAGCAGAGTGCATCGTCGCCGTGGGTCGAACAGGCTGAGGTGCTTGGGCGCCAGCTGCGCCAAGGCGGGCCGCCAGGCTAAGCTCCCGAAAGCGAAGCTTGCTACGTCGTGTGGTGAGAGGGGCTTGCGGCCCACTCAGACGCTAACGCGGATCTACGCACCAACCCAGCGGTAGTTTGGCGGCTCAGGCGGACGCGAGTTGGGGCAATGGTCGCCTTCGTGCCTGGCGTTTCGCGGAGCGTTCGAGGCTCCTGAATGCGTCGATGGTTGCCGGCGGGTGAACGACGGCGTGAAGAACGAGGCGTCGTTTTCTGGGTTCGGCTTCGGGTTTGGACTGAACCCTTGCGGAGGCTTCCACCCTCATTCGCCAGGAACGTCCCGCCAGCTGCATCCCTGCGTGTTGTCCGGGCCGTCCTGCGCGCACTCCCACAGCGCCTGGTAGTCGCGCTCCATGCTGCCGGGGTCGTCGGGCGGCATGCGTGCGTTGATGTCCCAGGGCTCGGCGAAGTCCTCGCCAAACTGCCGCACGTCGACGTAGCGATGGCATTCCAGGCAGCCGTTGCCTTCAATGTGGATGCTGCGCAGGCGCTCGTTGCCACGCGTCCGCCGTTCAAACGCGTCGCCGACCAAATAGTAGGCCGAGTCGGGACCAGAGACATTGGGAACGACGCGCTCGCCGTCATCGGTCATGGCACCGTCGATGTAGGGACTGTGGACAAAGGCATCTGCGCCATGGCAGGTCCAGCAGCGCTGAAATGCGACCTGAGCGGGAGCCTTCCAGACGGTGGCATAGTCGGAGTCTCCTGGAGCGGGGAGCAGGCCCTGAACCGTGCCTGTTTCGACTGTCAACGCGTCGCTCTGTTGGGAAACCTCGAATACCGTCTCGAAGAAGCAGGTCGCGCCTGTCGCGGGATTGTGCCCGATGAGCTGGACCATGTCGTCGCCGTTGCGACACAGGAATGTCCACACAGCGTCCTGGGTGTCGATCCGACCGACACGGGTGCCCACCCGGCAGTTGGCGTCTGCGATGGCAGGCTGGTCGCATTGAGTGCCCGACTGGTGCTGGTCGACCTGGACCCCGTCCACCAAGATGGGCACGACCGCGCCGTCCGTGCACTGGAAGCCTGGGATTGGCCCGAGCTCGGTCTCGCACTGGCGAGCGTGTTCATTCGCGGTGTTGCAACTGGTGACCAGGAGCAAGACCAAGGGACCTGAGCCGACGCCGAATCGAGCAGGGATGTTCATGGTTCATTTCATAGGTTGCCGAGGCCGTTTGCGCACCCGAGGGAACCATCTCTACTTCTATGATGGGCGGGCATGGCCCTGGTCTGTGGACCTTCGGTGGTCTGCCTAATAGATGGGTTGTCGCTTGATATTCGTTAAACGCCATGAAAGAAGAGGCGCGTCTTTGTCGGGGCCCACCATGGCTTGTCCCAAACAGCGTCTGCAATCCCGGCACGTTGGCGACAGGGGTGACCTGTCTGCGACTCAGCCTACCGCTCATGCGGAGCGTGATGGCTGAGGGTTTTCTCTACAGCTGCGCCTGAATGTCCTTCTCCATGTCCTTGGGCTCGGTCTTGGGCGAGAATCGGGTCACGATGGTTCCGTCTTTGGCGACCAGGAACTTGGTGAAGTTCCATTTGATTCCCTTGGAACCCAAGAGCCCGGGGGCCGCTTTCTTGAGCTGTTCGAAAACGGCGTGGGTGCCGCTGCCGTTTACGTCGACCTTGGCGTGCATGGGGAAGCTCACGCCATAGTTGATCTGGCAGAACTCTTGGATGTCCGAATCGGTGCCGGGCTCCTGTTTGCCAAACTGGTTGCAAGGGAATCCAAGAATCTCAAGGCCTTGGCCCGCGTACTGCTTGTAGAGCGCCTCCAGGCCCTCGTACTGAGGAGTCAGGCCGCACTTGGACGCGGTGTTGACGATGAGCAGCACCTTGCCTTGGTAGGCGCTCAGATCGGTGGTGTCGCCGGCGAGGGTGCGGACGGGGGTGCTCAGGTCAAGTTTGGCCATGGTTGGGTCTCCTACGCGTGTTTTTTTGCCGCATCCCTATGTTGGGACAGACGGGTTTCTCGAGATAGTCCCAAGGGCCTACAGGTCAAGGAGCCCACATGGGGTCTGTTCTTGCATTCATGGTCATCATCTTCGTCGCATACGTGATCGTCGTCGCCGGGGGCACCGCCTACGAGATTACTGGTCTTGACCGGCATACTTCGCGCTTTCAAGCGCTTTCTGCCTTTACGGGCACCGGCTTTACGACCCGGGAATCCGAGCGGGTGATCCGCCATCCGCTGCGCCGCCAGATCACGGTCGGACTCATCATCTTTGGCTACGCCAGCACTGCGACCGTGGTGGCCACCCTGGTCCGCTCTGTGGATGTGGACTCCGCGGGTCAGACCGCTTTGAACATTGCCGTGCTCGTCTTGGTGGCTGTCTCGTTCTTCTTACTCTTGCGCGGTGGCCTGCTTCGCTTCTTGGACGCTCCCCTTCGCCGCTGGGTGTCTCAGCGTTTCCCGCATCAAATAGTCTCCACCCACGACGACCTGCGTATGGCCTCGTCTGGCTATGGCATCTCCAAGATGACCATCAATGTTGGTTCCGGTCTGGCCGGCCTGCAGCTGCGACATAGCGGCTTGCGGGGTCTGCACCTGACCGTGCTCAGCGTGGAGAACGCGGACGGTGTGAACCCAATGCCCCACCCCGACCTGGTGCTGCGAGAGGGGGACCAGCTGATGCTGTACGGGGAGCTGCGGCAGATTGAGAGCCTTTTTGAGTCGGGCGCTCCGGGTCGGTCCGTCTCCCCTTAGACCCCGGCGCGCTTGAGCACCGCGGCTAACCGAACCTTGGCATCGGCCTGACTCTCCTTCCACCAGGTGGTCTCCAAGAGCCCCCCGCGAAGGTTGCCTGGCTGGCCGATCCAGCGGCCCCGGACCATCAAGCCCCAAATCGCCGGTTGGGTCTGGGCGTAGCACAGGGCTTGGAGCGCATCCGTGCCGGGCCAGAGAGAAGGAGCACTCAAATCCACGACCTGCAGGTTGGCCCAGCGGCCGGCCTCGATGACGCCCACAGGCATGTCAGGGTGCAGGTCGCCCGGCGTCGAGGTCACGCTGGCCAGAAGCTCCACGTTCCCCAGACGCTGTCCCAAGGCCGCGGAGCGCGCTGCCCGCAGGGCTTTCAGACTTGCCGGGTCTGGCTTGCGAACAAAGTCTGTGAGTGCTTGGCCGTGACTGACCCCAAAGCCTGGCCCGCTCGCCATCATGCGCAGCTCAGCCTGAGGGTCCATGGCGTCGTTGCAGGAGCCAGCGTCGGTCCCGAGAACGACCGGAAGACCGCGTTTGCGCCAGAGCTGCACGGGGTTGGGAAAGTCGAACTGACTCTGAGCTGCGGGGCAGTACCCCAAGGTGTGCCGAGCCCCATCCAAGAGATCGAGTTCAGCCTCTGAGAGGTAGAGCGCGTGGACCATCAGCAGACGGATATCGGCGTCCAATAGACCATTCCGGGACAGCATCTCTACCGGTCCGCAGCCGTGACTGGCCCAGGAGCGCTCCAGCTCCTCTGCGCTCTGGGCAATGTGGAAGTGCATTGGCCAGCCGGTCTTGAGCGCCAAGTCCCGGCAGCGACGCCACAGAGTAGGAGAGACGGTATCGGTGGCGTGGGGTGCAATGACCGGTACGATGCCGCGCTGGGCCCACTCGGGCTTGGCCAGTGCTTGAAGCTCGCTGAAGTGCTGCTCTAATAGGTGCACTCCGGGACCATTCAGGTCCTGTAGAGTGGGCCCCAAGGCTGCGCTGATGCCGGTCTCCGCCAAGGCGCCGGCCATGGCCATGCCCTGGTAGTAGTGCTCGAAGATGGCCCCGGTTCCAGAGAGCAGGCAGTCGACAGCGCCCACCTTGGCCAGGGCGGCGACATCTTCGGGCTCCATACAGCGTTCGATGCGGAAGTAGAGCTCCTCCACCATGTTGCCGGCCTGCATCGCCAGGCCGCCCAGTCCGCGGGCCGCGACCAGGGCTACATGGGTGTGGGCGTTGACCCAAGCGGGCGCGATGAGGCGCTCGCCCAAGTCCTCGGAGCCGGAAGGAGCGTCAGGCCGTTCGGTGACCGAGACAATTCGGTGGCCGTCTAATTCGATTGCTGCAGCGCACTCCCGCAGCTCGGAGCCCACCAGTACGCGTTTGGAGAAGAGAGTAGCCATCAGCGGGGTACGCCCCAGGTGTTCACGAAGGTGATAATTTCCTGCGCGAAGTCCTCGGGTCGGTCGACCATTAGGCTGTGTCCACTGGCCTCGAGTACGACGAAATCTGTCGAGACGCCTTGGGCATCCACGGCGTTAAAAGCATCTTCTCCGAGCTCCTTGGGGCACACAAAATCCAAGTCCCCGTAAAGGAATAGGCTGGGCACGGAGATCTCCCCCAGGCGCGGGGTGTAGGAGGTGGTAAAGGCATCGTCGTTTAGGGCGTCTCCCCCCCACAATCCAGACCACCAAGCGGTGCTCTTCACGGTGGGGTTCAGCAGCAAATAGCGCATCAGTCCTTCGCCGAACTCATCGCTGCTTGCCAGCTCCACGTGGCTCTCTGCTTCGAAGGCAAACTGGTTGAGATCGAGAGAGTCGTTCTCTGAGATGTTGTCGAGATCAAGACTGCTGGCAAAGTCGCCTGCTTCGCTCCAAAACATGGCGTCCTGCCGGCTCACCGAGGAGTCCAGGGCCACTTCCGCGGCTTGGGAGATGAACTTCTGGGCGGTGTACACGTCGTTGAGGGGGTAGTCGTGGCTGCCTGCGGCCTCGATCCATCCGTCTACGTCTGCGCCGGTGTCCAGCAGGGTGGCCGTGCCCAGCATGCCGCCCCAGGAATGGCCATAGAGCCAGATCTGTTTGTCTTGGCCGTAGCGGTCTCGGAGCGCATCCACCAAGTTCGCTGTGTCTGTGGCCACCTGTTGGATGGTCAGGGTCTCAGCGCCGTAGTTCCCGTGGGTTCCTCCCTGGGTGCGCTGATCGAAGTAGGCCACCGCAAAAGCGTCCTCGATCAGGTCGGTGTCGTAACCGTAGTTGTAGTCCACAGCGCTGCCTCCGGGCCCACCGTGCAGCATCAGCAGAATGACATCGCTGTCTAATTTCCCCTCGACTCGGACGGGGAGGTCCACGCCGTCGGTGCGAAAGTACCAGTAGTCGCGCAGGTCCGCCGGGTTGTCCGCGCAAGCCAACAGAGTAGTCAAGATGAATCCGATCACAGGCCACTCCAGGGGCGAGAGATGCCAAGTTCGACGGTGAACACGGGGGCGCCTGCGACGTTGTAAGGCCACTGGTAGTGCAGGCGTCCTCTCACATGCCAGGAGGCTGTCAGCTTGGGTTTGATGTGGGAGAGCTCCTGCCCAAAGCCCAAGCCCAAGCTGGGTGCGATGACCCCACGGCCCCCAAGAGGATTGCCTTTGAGTTCGCCGCTGTCGGTGTAGCTGTAGGTCCGGCCGCCGTTGATTGCGTAGCCCATGCCAATGCCCAACAAGGCTTCCTTCTGAAAGCCCCAGAAGGTGCCCGTGCGTCTAAAGCCAAGCTCGGCCGTGGCCAGCAGAGGGGTCTGGTTGTGAGGGTGCCACCAGCCCATAAAGCCTGCGCTGCCCGTAAACTCTCGGATGAGCTGCTCGTCGGTGAATTTGCGCTCACGCGCCGAAGACCACAGCTGCTGTTCTGCTGCGATGCGCAGCCCCGGCCGGAGGGCTTGGGCCACGTAAGAGGTGTCCAAGCTGTACTTCGGGCTGGGGTCGGGTGGGTTTGGCGCCGAGAAGGCGGTTGCAGTGAGCAGAAGAGGGAGCACAGCTTTTCCGGTGGGGACCGGGGTCTATCCGATTTTGGCGCTGCGCCATGTTCGGAGTCGGGTCAGCCAGTATCCAAAGACCTCTTTCCAGATGCACTTCCAACGCCAAGTACGCTCTCCGCGGACTCCAAAGCCCTGCGCCTTTATCCCTGCTCGCCTAAAGAGATGCAGGGCCCGGGGAAGGTGCCAGTCGTCGCTTACGACAATCGCAGGGCCGTGGATAAGAGGGGCAGAGAAGCGGGCATTGTCCCAGGTGTTCTTCGCCTGCATTTCCAATCGGATCATCTGCGCGGGCACGCCGAGCGTCTGGAGAGCGTCTGCCATCGAGCTGGCCTCGTTAGGGGAGCCTTTGACCGATCCACCACTGACAAGGATCTCTGGGCCCACGCCAGCGTGGAACAGCGCTGCTCCGGCTTCAATCCGGCGCCGAAGCGCTATGCTGGGAGAGCCATCTGGGCGCACTTTGCAGCCTAAAATAACGATCACACTGGCAGGGATAGGATAGGCATCCCGGGCGCGCGCTAGCCATAGTGCGGTGAGCAAGAGCATCCCTTCACTATTATCCTATTGACACAACCAGGCTCCCCTGATGAAGCTCAAGAGCAACGACGTCCAAGACGGCGCACGGATCTCCACCACTTTTGCCTTTGGCAAGCGCGGACCTGACGGACGCTTTGCACCCAGCGACAACCTTAGCCCCCACTTGGCATGGTCCGATGCACCGGCGGGTACGCAGAGCTTTGTGGTCTTGGTGTGGGACGCGGATGTTCCCAGTAGCGGCGAATTGGTGAACCAAGACGGCAAGACGGTTCCCTACGCGCTGCCAAGGGTGCCCTTCACGCACTTGGTGCTGGTGGACCTGCCAGCTACGGTGGATCATGTGCTGCAGGGCGCGCTCTCCCGCGGGATCACCGCCAAGGGCAAAGACCCCGCTTGGGCACCGATAGGGCGAACCGGGCAAAACGACTACACCGGTTGGTTCGACGGGGATGCAGACATGGGCGGCGTCTACACCAGCTACGACGGGCCCTGCCCGCCTTGGAACGACGAGCGCTTGCACCGTTATCACTTCGAGGTCTTTGCACTGGATGTGCCCCGATTGGCGGTCAAGGGGGTGTTCACCCGCGAGCAGGTCATCGAAGAGATGAAGGGGCATGTGCTGGCGCAGGACCGAATTACTTCGACCTATGCTTTGTATGCAGATGCCAAGGCCTAAGAGCCCTGAGGGCGGAGGCCCTAGCCCTTAGCCCTTAGCCCTTAGCCCTCAGCCCTCAGCCCTCAGCCCTCAGCCCTTCGCCAGGGCTTCTGCTTTCGCTGAGAGGGTGGCGAAGAGCACTCGGATGTCCGAGGGGGAAACCTCCGGGTTGAGCAGGACCAAACGAACGACCGTTCGGCCATCCACTTGTGCGTGCCCAATCATGGCGTCTCCGTCGGAGAGCATGGCATCCAGTAGGTCGTCGGTGTCGACTCCGGGGGCTTCGAAACAGATGTTGATCGACTCGGGGACCCGAATCAGCTTCAGCTGCTTAGAGTCTTGGATACATTCCTGTGCTGTCAGCGCGTTGTTTCGCATGGCCTGCGTTCTCTTGGTGTAGCCCTGGTCCCCGTGGACTCGCCAGGCGCACCAAAGCTTGAGCGCGCTGTTGCGCCGGCCACACTGCAGGTTGCGCGTGCCGGGATTGTACTCGTCCGTGCCCCGCTGGAAGAGGTAGCTGGCGCTCTGGCTCATCGCTTGGGTCAACAGGCCCTTTTTCTTCACGAGAATCACAGAGCAGGTGAGGGGAACGCCCATGACCTTGTGTGCGTCCCAGGTGATGGAGTCTGCTAATCCAGCGTCTTTGAAGTGCGCCTTGAGCTCGGGGTGGAACACGAAACTTCCCCCGTAGGCCGCATCGATGTGCAGCCAGACGTTGTGCTTGCGGGCGATGGCGGAGATGGGGGCGATTTGGTCAAAGGCGCCCAGCACGGTCGTTCCCGTGGTGGCATTGATCATCGCAGGCGTAAGGCCGTCCTTTAGGTCCTGGACGATGGCGGCCTCCAAGGCCTGGGGAAGCATCTGCCCCCGCTCGTCCACTGCGATCTTGACACAGTTGGCTTGGCCTACTCCGAGCAGACCGGCCGCCTTGGGAACCGAGTAGTGCCCCTCGATGGAGGTATAGACGCGAGGGATCTTGCCCTGCGGCCCGTTGGTCTTGTAGCCAGGGATGGCGTTGTTGAGCGCGACCACCATTCCGGCCAAGTTCGACATGGATCCGCCGGGCAAAAAGGTGCCCTCGGCGTCCTCGAACCCCATGATCTCGCCCATGCGCTTGACCAAGGCCAGCTCGATGAGCACGTGCACACCGCCGATCTTGTAGGTGTACATGGAGGTGTTCAACAGGGTGGACATCACCTCGCCGGTGAATGCTGATGGGTCTCGTCCGCCATAGAGCTGGTTGTAGAAGCTCTTGTTGGCAGTCACGGGGGTCACGGCCATGATCCCGCGGAGCTCGTCTTTCAGATCCTCGAAGGGGATACCGGTTGCCCGTAGATCCAGGTCCAGTTTGGCTCGAATGGCCTGGGGTGTCAGGGTTTCCCGAACAGGGTCGCTCTTCTCTGCTGCCAGATGCTCTTCCATGAGGGTGTTTAGAATGCGAAGTGCTTGCGGCATGCTTGTGGGCGTCAAGGGGTCTCAGTCATTTGTTGTTTGTGCCGGTGCTCGGTCGTACATCGACTCCAGCACTCGGGCTTGCAGCAGGGAGCCAGGCTCACCTTGCGTGCGCAGCAAAGATAAGCCCCCGACCAAAAGCATGTGGGCCAATTGTGGAGTCCTTTGGTGACAAATGTGGTGGGCATCGATGACGGCGAGTTGCCAGGCGCTCCAGTTTCTGTGGGTTCTGGCGTGTCCGGCCAGAACACCGCAGTCCCACAGGTTGCGCGGTCGAAGGGCCAGGGCCGCCATGGAGATCAGGCGGTCCGAGGCGGCTGCAGCTCGGTCCAGCCATGGGGCTGCCAAGTTCGGCTGGGCGTGGTGCAGGTAGGCGATTGCGGTGGCCAAAACCAGGCGCTCAGCGGTCAGCGTATCGTGATGCGCCTCGGCGATTTTTAATGCCAATGACAGGGCTTTGGCCGCTTGGGGCCCCTGACCTTGTGTGCTCAGGGCCAGCGCCAAAAGCTCCAGAGCCTGGAGCTGGAGTTCGGGGGTGCCGGTGTGCAGTTGGGCTTGCAGCTCGGTGAGTGCAATAGGGGCGCCCAGGGCGAGTTGGGCCAAGGCTTCCCGTAGTCCAGCGTGCTGCCCCTTCAGTACCGCCAGGTCAAAGACCGCTTGTGCGTCGGCGTATTGCCCTCGGGCGCAGAGTGCGCGAACGACATCCATGCGCGCTGGCCTGTCTGGGATTCCTGCCGATCGTGCCGCAGACGCGGCGCTCGCCAGGACCTCGGCCGAAGCCTCTTCTCCAACTTGAAGGAGACGTTCTCCCCGTCGATGCAAGAGGCGCGCTCTGAGCTTGGGGGAGTTTGGGGGTAGCAGGCTCGCGGCGCGTTGTTCCAGGGACAGCGCCCGCTCTAAACCCGGGCCCAGCAGGGCGGTGCGCTCGAGTTCTTCCAGAGCGTCGAGCACATTGTCTGGGGTCGGGTGGACGCGGCTCTCGTTGGGCTGGATAGGAAGCGGACTACGGGTCACCAAGGCGCCTGTGCTGGCCCAAGCTAGCGTGCCCAGACCGGCCTCTCTGAGTCTGCGTAGTCGGGCTGTGAGGGATTCCAGTTGCCCTTCTGCCTCCCTGACAGCCAGCTGGGCCTGGGCGTAAGGAAGTCCAATGACTTGGTTGACTGTGCCCAAGGCCACTGCGATCTCCTTGGCGCTCTGACGGAGTTCCCTGTCCGTTGCTCGCAGTGCGGCCATCACCCTGGTTTGAACCGGTGCTCCGGAGATGCGTGAGACCGCGATGGCAGCTGCGGCAAGTTCGATCTGGGTTCGGCCAGCCACCAACAGTAGGTCATCGGCGCCGTCCAAGACCGGCGTGGCTCGATCTTCGCTCATGCTGGGGGGCGGCTCGCTGCCGAGCAGATCGGCCATCAGTGCGTCGATGGCCTTTGTGGCGGAATCCGCGCTCAGGTCGGTGTCCGTTGGAGCGGAGTGTCGACCCGGGGGAACGATCTCCTGGGGCTCAGCGCATAGGTACAGCGCCGCCTCCAAGAGCTGTAGTCCTCGCAGACCAGGGGCCGGTAGGGAAGGGGACTGGCCGAGCTCTTGGCCGTGCAGGGCGACCTCCAAGACGAGACTTCCGCGCAGTTTTCGCTGCTCCAGGCAGAGCTTCGCGGCCTTGCGCGCTCTGACTGCCACATCGTCTTCCAGGACCAAGGCACAGGCGTGGTTCACCACGGCCAGTGGCAAGAGACGCGCCTCGCTCAATGCGGCCAGCTCAGCGAAGAGCACCGCGCGGGCCAGGGTTGCGCTGCCAGAGTTGGGCCCGGGAAGCGGACGGGCCAGGGGGGCCAACCAACGGGTCAATGGAGCACTGCCCGATCTGGCCAAAAAGGTCCCCATGCGCTGGGGGCGGCTGTGTACTCCTGCATGGCTCAAGTTTTCAGGGCGCAGTGCGGCGCAGGCAAAGGCTCCGGCGCGTTGGATCCAGGGCCAGAGGGCCACCAGGCGCTCATCCCCCATGGGCGGGCGTGCGTCTGCCAGCGGGGGTAGCTCCTCGTTGAGCAAGTCCTCCATCTCCAGGGGGCGCTCACCTGAGTCCCGTTCAGCGCCGCGGGGGATCTGGTTCTGGCGCAACGCGTTGCTCTTTTGTGGCCGGGCAGGTTCCTCATCTTCGGGATCGCCGCCCAAGAGCCTGTTTAGGTCGCTGCCGTCCCGTGCCCCGCCTTGGTGCGCTCCCAAAGTCATGCCTTCCAAGAACTCCGCCAGCCCCTCCTCTGCCTCCAAGGCCCCGCCTTCCTCTTCGAGCCCTTGCTCGCTTTCCTGGCCGCTGGCCCGCTCCATGCGACCGCTCTGGTTGAGCATGCGCTGGAGATCCGCGTTGCCCACCGCAGAGCCCAGCTGTGTGGCCTGCTCTTGGCTGCTTAGGTCTTTACCGAGTTCTTGGTCGTGTTCCGGAGCCTGCTTTTCCGGCTCCTCCTTCTGCGATTCGGGGAGCTTGACCGCCTTGGCATCTGGCCTGCGTTTTAGGTCACGACCAGCCATTGAAGAGCTCCTTAGGATCTGCCTGGATGAAGGATGCGCTTGGCGGACCCCTGTGCCCCAGGCTCGCGTCAGTGTACGATGCCCGCCAGTCAAGGACTTGGATGGACGAGATCGCGGGCTTTCAGGCGACGGGGCGTCGCACCTTGGGCCCAGGTGCAGATCTACTCGAGCTGGATGATGCACGGGGCTACCGCCATACCGCGCTCGTGTTCCACCCCGAGTTTCGGGACCACCCCGCTATTGGGGCGGGTCTGGACGTGATCGAAGGTTTCTTGGAGGCCCCTTACGTCACTGGGCTCCTGGAGCTGGTGGCCAGCGACCGCGAACAGGGCGCCTTCGTTTATCAGACGGGCCAAGCATGGTCGCTGGCTGAGTTGGTGCGCGCGCTGGCCGACACGGGAGAGTCTGGCGGGGTGCGCGCGGGGCTGGAGCTGATGTACGCGGCTGGTCAGATTCTGGTCGAAGCCTCGGATGCCGGCGCCCATCACGGGGTCTATGCCCACGGTGGCTTGAACCCCTGGCGGGTGATGCTCAAGGCCGATGGGCAGGTGGAGATATTGGGCTACGCCCTGCCCCAGGTCGAGGTGATGCACCTGCTCCAAGACAGCGGCGAGATCCCAACCGAAGACAGCTTTCGCTACTGCCCTCCCGAGCGGCTGGAGGGACGAGAGGAGGGGTTGGATTCGGACCTGTTTGCTCTGGCACTGGTCTCCTTTGAGCTGATGACGGGCAAGCCGGTCTACGACGGACTGGTCAACGAG
>CAJQPC010000245.1 GCA_905480105.1 uncultured bacterium
CCCATGCGCCAATCACGCTGGGGTGCATATGATCGATAAACAACGTTTGACCGGTCACTCCACTGGCCAGAAAGGCGCCAGGCAAGTCCACCTGAATCAAGCTGTGCTCGCCCACCCACTGGGCCTGGGCTGTGCGGTATGGATGCCAAGGCAGTACCTGATCCACTGTGGGCTTTTCCATTGGAGCGGTCCACATTCCCACATCCCACTCCTGTGCCAGCGGTGCCATAAGCATGGACGCCCCCCGGTCATCCGCTTGCTCTCGAAGGGTGTCCAGGTTCTCCAAGTAGTCTTGAAGCGGTACCCGACTCAGGTCGATGAACTGGTCGATCTCTTCCAGCCGACGGGCCTGGTTTGCACCGGTTGGCATGCCCGGCATGAGCACCCGGTTGTTCTCTTGGTTCAAGCCTGCCTGGTAGGCCACCCAAGGTTGACGCACCGCGCAGTATAGGCGGCTGCTCTGAAGCATCGAGGGCTGCGGGTTGGTCAGCGCCATGGCCGCCCGATCCTGAAAGGCGTCGATGTTGCAGTCCGAGAACAGGTTGTGGACCACCAACAGGTCCGGCTCATAGGCCCAGCCCACCTGCTCCATCAGCCCCAAAGTTTGCTCTGTGGAGTAGCCCGGCACTCCCATATTGATGACCTGCACCTGCACGGAAAAGGCCCGGTCAAGCATCTCCTCTAACTGCTCAGCGTAGGTGAACCCATCGGGTTGGCCCCAACCAAAGACCGAACTATCGCCAGTAACGGCCACCCGAATCCCACGCTTGTCGGGCGGCAGATGGGCCGAGCGCAGGCCCAGAGCATTCGTTTTGGTGTTGCCAGCAGGAGACTCAAAGAGGCGGTTGGGCTCCAGCTTCCAGAGAAGAGTTTGGTCCGCCACCATCGTGTCCCAGCCGCTCGCACTAGGCGCCACGGGAGAACATTCCGGCCCGCCCGCCGCCCGCAAGGCCACCTCGCCCAGGGTCAGAAGCAGAACCATAGGAACCAGGGAGAAGGCCAGCTTTCGTGGCGTTTTGGCCATTAGCGCGCGGGCCCGGGTCCGGGCTTTTTCCCACCAGGTGCCAGGGGCTTTCCGGGTCCTGGCCCCACTCCTGGGCCCTGGGCGCTGCGCACCAAGACCTGAATCTCGACCCCTGAGACCGGACCATCCACCAGCACAGGCGAAGACGTTTGGCCCATTCCCCCACTGCCAGACGCCGCGTGGAAGCCTTCTTTCTGTGCACCACTCCCATCGTCCAGGGCACCGAATACGAGGACCTCTCCCCCCCTGGGGACCTGGATCTCAAAGTCCTGGCTCTTGCGCCCGTTGGGTTGTAAACGCAGCTCTGCGATGGGCGACATGCCGGGTGGAAGCATGCCCCCGCGCTGGTCCTGGGCGTCAAAAACAGAGATGTAAAGGGCCCGCCCGCTAAAGGGCTGGTCCCGATGCAAGGTCCCCGAGACGCTCACCAACTCCAGCGGTGGCACCGGATCTGGCTGCCGTTCAGTCTCGCTGCTTGCGCAACGAACCCCCACCGCAGAGCCCAGCACCAAGTCGTGAAAGCGGTTGGCCACACGCATGTTGGAGGAGAAGGTGTTCCAGCCGCCCCCGCGCATCACATGGGTCTCCCCAGAGCTTGGCCCGCTGGGATCCCGCCGCTCACCAACTCCATACACCCGAGGGTGGTAGGCATCCGCCACCCATTCCCAAACATTGCCCGACAGGTTCAGGTGCCCGTATGGGCCAGCGCCCCCTTGCTCAACCGGGGTGCTGTCGCTCAAGCACAGCTCCGGAGCCCCCATGCCCAAGGTGGCGTGATTCGCCTTGGAGCAGTCGGGCGCGGCATTGCCCCAGGGGTAGGCGCGCAGGTCCTGGCTATCGCAGCGCTCGGGGTCCGAACCCAGCTCACACCCACCCCGAGCGGCCTTCTCCCACTCCGCCTCCGTTGGCAGGTGCATCTCTCGGGCCTGGCAGTACTGCGAGGCCTCCTCCCAGGTCAGCCCCTCCGCTGGATGGGAGCCTCGCCCCGCCTCCACGCCACCCTCAAATCCACGCGCGTCAGAGCCCTTGGGAATCCAGTCCAAGCCCAAGGTCTCTCGCACCTGGGCCGTACTGGCCTCGAGCTTGTCTAAACAAAAGGCCGAGACGAACACCGGATGAACTGGAGACTCGTCTGAGCCAGCCTGCTCACTGGATGAGCCCATCAGGAAGGTGCCTGCCGGCACGGGCAGCTGTCCCTGGGGGCAGGCGTGATTTGTGCCCCCTTCTGTCGGAACCGAGAGTTCCGGGCGCCAACTGCTGGCCAAGCTCTCCGCTGCAAATCCAACGCCTGGGCCTTGAGGACCTCCCGGAGGGCCCGCCCGACCGGCTGGGGCAGGTCCCGGACCTTGCCGGCTTACCTGCCTGGCGTTGGACTCCGGGTCCGCAGCGTCGGGCGCCTCAACAGCCGCCGGCTGAAGCTCCGAACAGCCCAAGAACAAGGCCAGCAGGCCCATGGCTAATTGCCGACAGTCGGCTCAGCGTCCGTAGGCAAGGCGCCAGGCTCCATGGGTTCCTGCTTCTCCCGGGTGTTCTCGGGCAGCGGCCCCATAGGGAGATCGGCACTCCATTCGGCTTGGTCCCCCTTGTTCACGCTCAGGCTTATATCTTTGCCGTCCAGGGTAATGACGCCGTCGATGCTGGAGACGGTATTGTTGGGCGGCTCCCCCTCCATGACGATGGCGTAAAACTCGCCATCCAGCTTGGCTGGGGCCTGAAAGGTCGCAGACTCACGACCTTCGAGCGACTCGATGTGCACCACTCGTGGCGCCAATTCGCCAAAGTCACCGGTAACCATCTGGAGAATATGCAGCTCGGCATCCGGACCAAAGCCCTTGGCTTGAACGCTGACCGCCACGGTCTCCGCGCCAGTCTCAAAGACGACCTTTCCGGGCCCATTGGGAGGGGGAGCGCTCCCCTCAAGAGCTTGGGGCATCTCTCCTGGCGTTCCGGGACCGGCTCCCTCGCCCATATTTGCTGGCCCCCCAGCGGGCCCTGATGCTGCGTTTTGACCCGGTCCTACTACTGCCCCTGGCCCTGCTATTGGACCTGGTCCTGCTCCTGGCATCCCCTGCTGAGGACCCGCCTGGGCGGCAGGACCTGATTGGTTCGAGGGGGCCGGTTCAGGATCTGAGCAGGCCAGCAGGCCCGCGGACACAAATCCAAAAGTCAGGAGAAGAGAGAGACGCATTTGGCCACCTTGACGATTCTGAGGAAGGCCACTCTCTACCACGATGGACCCCAGAGCATCAACAGGGGCCCCGTAAGGGACCCCTGTTGCCAGGCAAGTCGCGCCGAGGCGCTCCCCTTAGAGCAGGCCCTGGACGGTCTTGCCCATCTCAGCCGGGCTTCGGGAGAGATGGAAGCCCGCCTCCTCCATGGCCGCGTACTTGGCCTCGGCCGTGCCCGAACCACCGGAGATGATGGCGCCAGCATGGCCCATTCGGCGCCCCGGAGGTGCAGTAGCACCCGCGATAAAGCCGACCACAGGCTTGGTCATGTTGTCCTTGACCCAAGCAGCAGCCTCTTCCTCGGCGCTTCCGCCGATCTCGCCGATCATCACCACGATATCGGTGTCAGGATCGTCATTGAAGAGCTTCATCGCGTCGATATGACGGGTGCCGATGATGGGGTCACCACCGATTCCGATGCAGCTGGACTGGCCCAGACCCAAAGCGGTGAGCTGGCCCACCGCCTCGTAGGTCAGGGTGCCCGAGCGGCTAACCACGCCGATACGACCGGGGGTGTGGATGTGACCCGGCATGATCCCAATCTTACATTCGCCGGGCGTGATGATGCCCGGGCAGTTCGGACCAATCATGCGGGCGCCAGAGGCGTCCAGATAGGCCTTGACCGCGATCATGTCGCGAACAGGGATGCCCTCGGTGATTGGAATGACCAGCTTTACGCCAGCATCGATGGCTTCCAAGATGGCATCCGCAGCGAAGGGAGGCGGCACGAAGATGACCGATGCGTTGGCACCGGTCTCCTTCACTGCTTCCTTGACGCTGTTGAAGATGGGCACCGAGGAGTTGAAGACCTGACCACCCTTTCCGGGGGTCACGCCTGCTACCAAGTTGGTGCCGTAGGCCATCATCTGGGTGCAGTGGTATTTGCCGGCAGAGCCGGTGATGCCCTGGCAGATCAGACGGGTGTCAGAATTGACGAGAATGGACATTTCAGGCCCCCTTCGCGGCGTTGACAGCATTCACAATTTTCTCGGCACCGTCGGCCATGGAGTCCGCCGAGATGACGGCAAGGTTGGACTCGTTGAGGAGCTTCTTGCCTTCCTCAACGTTGGTACCCGCCAAGCGCACGACCAGAGGAACCTTCAGGCCCACATCGCGCACAGCCGCCAAGCAGCCAGCGGCGATGACGTCGCACTTCATGATGCCGCCAAAGATGTTCACGAAGATGCCTTCCACTGCGGGATCGGCCGTGATGATCTTAAAGGCAGCAGTCACCTTCTCCTCAGTGGCTCCACCGCCAACATCGAGGAAGTTCGCAGGCTCGGACCCGTAAAACTTGATGATGTCCATGGTGGCCATCGCCAAGCCGGCGCCATTCACCATGCAGCCGATGTTTCCATCGAGCTTCACGAAGCTCAGGTCGTACTTGCCGGCTTCGATCTCAGAGGGCTCCTCCTCGTCAAAGTCGCGCATCTCCAAGTTCGCCTTGTGGCGGTACATGGCGTTCTCATCAAAGGACATCTTGCAGTCCAAGGCGATGACCTCGCCGGCGCCGGTCACAACCATGGGATTGATCTCAGCCATGGCGCAGTCTTCTGCCATGAAGGCCGTGTAGAGCTTCAGGATGAACTTGACAGCGCTCTTGTGTGCGGCGCCCGACAGCCCCAGACCAAAGGCCAGCTCGCGTGCCTGCCAGGCACCCAATCCCGTGATGGGGTCGGCATGCACCTTGAGGATGAGCTCAGGGTTGTGCTCAGCGACCTCCTCGATCTCAGTACCGCCTTCGACGCTCGCCATCACGACGATCTTGCCCAAGTCCCGGTCCAACAACACACCCAGGTAGAGCTCCCGAGCGATGTCGCAGCCAGCCTCGATGTAGACGCTGTTGACCTGGGAGCCGGCAGCGCCGGTCTGCTTGGTGACCAGGGTCTTGCCCAACATGTCGCCAGCAGCTTCGGCAGCAGCGGCGGCACCCTTGACCACGCGAACGCCACCCTTGCCGGGCACCTCTTCCGCTCCGGCCAGGACAGCCTGGATGTCAGCGTCGCTGACGTCACCCAGGAATCGGCCCTTGCCGCGTCCACCAGCGTGAACCTGGGACTTAACGACAACAACCGGACCACCCAACTTCTCAGCTGCGGTGGCTGCTTCTTCCGCGGTGGTGACCCTGTGTCCTTGAGGCACTGCCACCCCGTGGCGTGCCAGGATCTGCTTGGCCTGGTACTCGTGGATCTTCATGTGTGACCCTCTCAGTTCGAGCTGATGTGCGTCGCATCCCAACAGGGGACGCGCGCGAGCCCGGGTGAAATAGCACGGCGATCCCCTCTGGGGCCCCCCTTGACCCCAGTCTCACTCAGAGAAGACGAGGGGATAGCCAAAAGTCTCACCATCGGGCAGATCGTGGGCCGGGAACTCCGCGTAGGCAAGCCGTTCACGAATACAAGCGATCAACCCCGATTCCAGACCGCCATCGTCCACAACGCGCACCGAGCTCACCCGGCCATCACAGCCCGCAGTGATCTCCAACTCGGCCCGTCCCACCGGCCAACCGCCGCTCACGCAAGCGCCCAAGCCCAGCAGGGCCTGGTCCATAGCGGCCTTGACCTGCCCGTGGCTCAGGCCCTGGGAGGAGGCAAAGCCCGCCTCTGTGCCCTGGGCATCGGCGTCCGTGGGCCCTCGCAGGCATTCCTTGGCCGACGGCATGGCCAAGCGACTCGCAGCCGAGACCGCAGCGCCTGCGGCCAGCGTCTTACTGGCCTTGACGGCGCCACCCTCGCTGCGCTTTTTCTTAGGCTTAGACGCCTTTACGACGGGCTTGGGCTCCTGGGTGATCGGATCCCCTTTCTTCCCCACGACCAGCACCTGACCCACCTCGATACGGTCGCTATCCAGGTCGTTCCAGTCCTGGAGTTGCTCCACTGTGACCCCATGGGTCTTGGCCAGCTTGCCCAGGGTGTTGCCGCGCACAACGGTGTGCTCGATGGGCTCGGGGGTGCAGGAGAGCCAGGCCAAGAGAAACAAGAACATAGACACAGGTTAGCTTGCCCACATGATTCGACCCCGCCAGATCCGAGATGCCCATCGCGGCCTGGAACAGGCGATGAGCTACGCCCAATGGCTGCAAGCCGCCCACGACTACGATGCAGTGACCGGCGGAGATGCCTGGAGGGATGCCGATCCCCAGGACACTGAGCAAGCGGTTGCCATGCGCCAGAGCACCGCAAAACTTGCTCAACTTCGAACAGCGAGCGACGCCGAGGGATTGGTGGAAGCCCTGACCGAAGCGGTGTTTAGGCACCTGGGAGAGATCCGGGCAGACGAGCACTACAGCGGTGCCCTAGCCGGTCCAAAGCGTCTGCTGGTCGATCTGCAGGACGAGCTCGAGGCCAGCCTGCTTCACTTGGCCCACAATCCTCCTGCTCACATCCCAAGAGCCGGAGTGCTTGCCCGCTTTCGTCGCAGTCAGAAGGTCTTTGGCTGCAGCGCACTCCTGCTCAGCGGCGGAGCCACCTGGGGCTTTCATCACTTGGGCGTGGTCAAGGCGCTCTTTGACCAAGGCCTACTCCCGAAGATCCTCTCCGGGGCCAGCACCGGCGCCATGATCGCCGCAGGGGTGTGCTCCCGCACCACGGCCGAACTTCAGCAGATGTACGAGGAGACAGGCGACATGCGCTTAGACGGCCTGCTCCCGGTAGGCTTGCGCAGGGCCTGGCGTTCTGGAGCCTGGTTGGATCCCGAGCGCCTACATGCCGTGCTCAAGCACAACTGCGGCACCTGGACTTTCGCCGAGGCCCAAGCGCGCTCCGGGCGCATCTTGAACATCTCGGTATCCCCAGCACGCACCCGCCAGCGCTCCCGGCTGCTCAACGCCCTGACCAGTCCCCAGGTGACCATCGCCTCGGCCGCCTTGGCCAGCTCCGCCCTGCCGGCCCTGTTTCCCCCGGTGCAACTGCAAGCCCGAGCCCCCGGCGGAGATGTGCGCGCCTACATGGACGGTGAGCTCTGGGTGGACGGCAGCCTGCATGGGGACCTGCCCAAAAACCGTCTTGCTCGTCTGCACAACGTGAACCACTTCATCGTGAGCCAGGCCAACCCCCACGCCATGCCCTTGGTTCGGCACCACGGGCAACGCGGCCTTGCCCCTACTCTGGCAGGGCTGGTGGGCAGCACAGCGCGCACTCAAGCGGTACACGCCATGGATTTAGCGAGACGGGCCTCGCCTACGGGAACCGCCTCCCAGCTTGCGGATCGCGCCCACGGCTTGGTGAGCCAGGACTACCGCGGGGACATCAACATCCACCCCCCCTTCTCCTGGTCCCTCTACAAAAAGGTCGTGGCCAATCCTTCCCGCGAGGACCTAGCCCACTTCATCGCCCAAGGGGAGCGGGCGGTCTGGCCCTTGATCCCAAAGATTGCGGAGCAGACCCGCCTGGGCCGCACCTTCGCTGAGTGCATTCGCATCTTGGACACCCAATGATTTGGCTGCTGATATCCTGTGCCAAAGACCCTGGAGACTCGGCTCAACAGGTCACAAATTACAGCGAAAAAGGGCCGTACAACGCTGGGCATTCCCGAGTTGTCTTAGACGATAACGAGCGTCCCCTCACCGTCGAGGTCTGGTACCCCACCCAAGACCAACTGAACCCACAAGCGCTGCCCGAGGCGTTCTTGGCCAACAACCAGGCGGCCCAGTACCAGGAGCTGTTGAACTCGGGCGACCCGGGCTGTGCCAGCGAGCAAACCCAGGCCACCTTCCAGGCAGTACCTCTGCCCGGGGATCACCCCCTGGTGCTCTTCTCCCACTGTCATGAGTGCCTGCGCTTCTCGTCCTTCACGGTCGCAGAGCACCTGGCCTCCTGGGGATTTGTGGTGGCCGCCCCAGACCATGCTGGCAACACTCTGTGGGAAAAGCTCTCAGAGTCTGGACTGCCACTGAACGCGGACACGCTGGCCATACGGCTCCAGGACCAACAGCAAGTCCTGGACGCGATGCTCGTCGGCGGACCAGAGGGCATCCAGGTCGATCCGGACCGTGTCGCCGCAATGGGCCACAGCTTCGGCAGCGTCACCTCGGGCCTACTCGCCCAGGAAGACCCCCGAGTCAGAGGGGCCTTGGGTTTGGCAGCCCCTATGGAGAACCCTCTTCTTCCAGGCGTCGAGACATCCACCTTAGACAAGCCCCTCGCCATACTGCTCGCAGTCGAGGACAACTCGATCACGACCCTGGGCAATCAGCTCATCGTGAGCAATCTGGAGGATGCGTCCACCCCCGCATACCGCCTGGATGTAGCAGATGCTGGGCACTGGTCCGTGAGTGACATTGCAGGGCTGCACCCCGCCTTCCAACCCGGTTGCGGAAGGGACGAGCGCATGACGGACGGCACGGAGTTTCAGTACCTGGACCCCGTGCAGGGCTCTGCTATCGCGGGGCACTTTGCAGCCTCTTTTATGGCAGAGCTGCTCTTGGGCCAGGCAGGTGCTGTCCTGGGTCAACCCTTCGATGGGGACTTGGTGGAGTGAGCCATTTGTCCCTACGGAGAGAATTTGTGACAAGTCTCGACGCACCCCTGGGCCTCTGGCGGCTTCAATAAGTGCAGACCTGGAAGGAGCCATCCATGAAACGCAAACTGCCCATCTTCCTCACCGCAGTGCTCGTACTGGTCGGACTGCTGGCCGTGCAACTCAACCCCGGCGCCCACGCAGCAGTGGCCGCCGCCGACCACGACCCAGGCGTTGGGGAGCATCTGGAGGGCTTGGACGTCGACACCGTGGACTGGAAGGCCAAGAACGACAGCTACTGGGAGGCTGCACTCACGCCTGCTCAGTACCAGGTCTGCCGCCGCGCGGGGACGGAGCGCCCCTGGACAGGTGCCACACTGAACAACAAAAAGGCCGGCGTATTTGCCTGCAGCAGTTGTGGTCAGCCGCTCTTTCCAGCCGAGACCAAGTTTGAGTCTGGAACCGGCTGGCCCAGCTTTTACGCGCCAGTCTCTCAGAGTTCCGTGTCCATCAAGGCCGATCTGGCCATGGGTATGCTCCGCGAGGAGGTGGTCTGCTCTCGATGCGATGCCCACTTGGGTCACGTATTTAACGACGGTCCAGCGCCCACCGGCAAGCGCTACTGCATCAACTCAGTGTGCCTGCTGCGTCAGGATGCGACCGAACCCAAGGCCCCCAAAGCACCACCATCACAGGACAACGGAAACGGTCACTGAGCGCTCACCCTGGGGGCTGCACAACGTGGCTTGGTCGCCCGTCTCCAGCTCTGCGAGGGCCTTCCCCAGGGGAGAAGCTGGCGAGATGACCTTGATCCGGTGGCCATCCAGATGGACTCCGCTCCCCCCAACCGGGGCCATGAACAACCAATCGGCGCTGCCTTTGATCTGAAAGAGAGCCCCGACTTGGATCTCGGTGCAGGGCCGCGCTTGCAGCTGATCGAACCAAGACGTGAGCTGACGCAGAGCCCCCACGCGTACCGCTTGCCCCCTGGCCAAGTACGAAGCCTCGATGGCCCGGGTGTCGTACTTGCCCTCCTGTTTGGTCTCTGCGTTGGTGGTCTCGTCCTGGGCAGCAGCAGAAGCCTGTTCGATGGCCGCCAACTCTTGGCGACAGGCGTTCTTCAGTGCATCGATGGCCAGCGCTTTCTGCATCCCAGCGGCCTATCTCACTGGGGAGTGTTCGGCTGCGCCCCCAGCCGCACGCACATCTGCAACAGCCTGTGGCGCTCGGCTTGGTGATGGGCCAATCGATGATGGAAAACGAAGCAGAACCGCTGAAACTATTGGCGTCATGGCAGGCCCCAGAGCAGAGACGGCCCCTGAGCCTTGAAGCTCAGGGGCCGTGCCTAACGCCGGATTCATTTAGGCTGAGAAGCCATCAATGATCCCATTGAAGGTGCCACTGGGCCGCATGGCCGCGACCGCCTTGGCAGGATCTGGGTGGTAGTAGCCACCGAGATCCTTGGCCACACCTTGGACAGCGTTCAACTCAGAGACAATTGCATCTTCGTTGGCAGCGAGAGCTGCGGCCAGCGGCGCAAAGTGCCCCGCCAAGACCGCATCCTTTTCCTGCGCGGCCAAGGCCTGAGCCCAGTACATCGCCACATAGAAATGGGTCCCGCGGTTGTCCAACTCGTTTACCTTGCGGGAAGGCGACTTGTTGTTCAAGAGATACTGGGTGGTCGCATCATCCAGGGCATTGCCCATAATGGCGGCCTTGGGGTGGTCAAAGACCCCCGCCAGATGCTCGAGGGAGACACCCAGGGCCAAGAACTCGCCCAAGGAGTCCCACCGCAGGTGGTTCTCCTTCTCGAACTGCTGCACATGCTTGGGCGCTGACCCACCGGCACCGGTCTCAAAGAGACCGCCGCCTTTCATCAGCGGAACGATGGACAACATCTTGGCGCTGGTTCCCAGCTCCAAGATCGGGAACAGGTCGGTGAGGTAGTCGCGCAGAACGTTGCCGGTCACCGAGATGGTGTCCTGGCCCTTGTTGACGCGCTCCAGGGTGAACTCAGTGGCCTGGGCGGGTGCGAGAACCTGGATGTCCAAACCACTGGTGTCATGGTCCTTCAGGTAGCGCTCGACCTTTCGGATGACCTGAGCATCGTGGGCGCGACTCTGGTCCAACCAGAAGATAGCCGGCGCACCGGTTGCCCGGGCGCGGGAGACGGCCAGCTTGACCCAGTCCTGGATGGGTGCGTCTTTGGTCTGACACGCCCGCCAGATGTCACCAGCCTGCACCTCATGGGAGATCAAGACCGTGCCGCTGCCGTCCACGATCTGCATGGTCCCGTCGGAGGGCACCTCGAAGGTCTTGTCGTGGGAGCCGTACTCCTCGGCTTTTTTCGCCATCAAGCCAACGTTGGATACGCTGCCCATCGTGGTGGGGTCAAAAGCACCGTTCTTCTTGCAGTAGTCGATGACCACCTGGAACACATCGGCGTAGGAGCTGTCCGGAATCACCGCCTTGGTGTCTTGGAGCTTGCCCTGGGCGTTCCACATGCAGCCGCTGGTCCGGATCATCGCTGGCATGGATGCATCGATGATGACATCGCTGGGCACATGCAGGTTCGTGATGCCGCGGTCGGAGTCGACCATGGCCAAACCGGGCCCGGCATCCAGAGACTTGAGAATGGCGGCGCCGATGGCCTGGGATTGGTCGGCGTTGAGCTGGTCCAGCTTGGACACCAAGTCCCCAAAGCCGTTGTTCACGTTGACCCCAATGCTCTGAAATACGTCATCAAAGTCATTGAACAGATCGGCGAAAAACACCCGCACAGCGTGGCCGAAGATGATCGGGTCAGAGACCTTCATCATCGTCGCTTTCATGTGCAGCGAGAAGAGCACGCCGCTCTCGCGCGCATCCTGGACCTGCTCGGCCAAGAAGGTCAGGAGAGCCGCCTTGGACATCTTGGTGCCGTCGATGATTTCGCCAGCGATGAGGTCCACGCTCTTGAGCGTTGTCGTGACCTTGCCCGTGGCGTCGACGTGCTGGATCTGGACCGCAGTGGGCACTTCCACAGTCACAGACCGCTCATTGGAGCGGAAGTCGCCAGAGCTCATCGAGGCCACGTGTGTCTTGGAGTCGGAACTCCAGGCGCCCATGCTGTGAGGGTTGGAGCGAGCGTACTGCTTCACGGCCTTGGGGGCCCGTCGATCCGAGTTTCCCTCGCGCAGTACCGGGTTCACCGCACTGCCCATACACTTGCTGTACCGCGCCTGGGTAGCCTTCTCGGAGCTGTCCTTGGGCTCGGCTGGGTAGTCTGGGACCGCGTAGCCGTGGTCCTGGAGTTCCTGGATAGCCGCCATCAGCTGAGGCACCGAAGCAGAGATGTTCGGCAGCTTGATGATGTTGGTCGACGGAACCTGGGTCAAAGCGCCCAGCTCGGCCAAGTGGTCCGCAACCTTTTGGCCCTCGGGCAGGACATCGGAGAAAGCCGCTAAGATTCGAGCAGCCAGCGAGATGTCGCGGGTCTCAACCTGAACCCCGGTCGCACCAACAAAAGCCTGAACGACCGGCAAAAACGAGTAGGTAGCCAACGCAGGCGCTTCGTCCGTCTGCGTGTACAAGATGGTCGGTTTCATGATCCCTCCTCAGTCCCGGTTCGGCTGGTTCTCGGTGATGTACTTGCAGCGGTAGATGGCCACACCCCTTCCGTTCCGGAAGTTCAACCGCTCATCCACGATCTGAGCAACGATGCCAGAGCAGCGGCTCAGCCCGAAAAGCACGGTGTAGTAGTCACTGTTGGCCAGACCCACTGCTTGCAGTAGGGTGCCGCTGATCGCGTCCACGTTGGGATACGGGTTGGAGACCTTGGGGTTCTCCTTGAGTACCTTCACAGCACGCTCGCGCATGGCGATAGCGGTCTTGTAGAGGGGGTCCTCGGCGCAGATCTCTTCGCCCAGCTTGTACTGGATTGTGGCGCGGGGGTCCTCGGAGCGCAGCACAGCGTGACCAAACCCGAAGATGAGGCGCTTGTTGGCGAGCTCGTTCCGCACAAAGGCCTCGACCTCGTCCTTGTTGTTGGTGCCGACCTTGCGCAGGAAGTTCAAGCAGTCCTGGTTCGCGCGGCCGTGCCGAGGTCCGTAGAGTCCGGCCATCGACGCACCCAAACTGGCGTACATGTCTGCCAAGCCAGAGGCCACCGACTTGCCGGCGAAGGTGCTCAGGTTTCCGCCGCCGTGATCCAGGTGCAGCACATAGAAAACGCGGAGCAACTTGGTGAGCTTGTCAGGGTCTGCATCGGGAACGCCAAGCATGTTGACGAAGTTCTCGATCAACCCCAACTCAGGCTGGGAAGCAATGGGCGCCCCCCATCCCTCGCGCAGTCGAAAGATTGCGGCCACCAGGGTGGGCAGCTTGGCGATGACATTCATGCCATCTTCCAAGTAGTTGTTG
>CAJQPC010000246.1 GCA_905480105.1 uncultured bacterium
AAGCTGCCCAACGCCGTGGGCATCAACCTGAAGCTGAACGGAAAGGATGTCGTTGTGCCCATGGTGGTCGAGGAGCCCAGTGTGGTCGCCGCGGTCTCCAACATGGCCCGCCTGACCCGCGCGGCCGGCGGCATCTTCGCAGATTCGGACCCAAGCCTAATGATCGGCCAGATCCAGGTCATTGGCACCGATCCCAAGGCGATGCAAGCACGCCTGCAAGCAGCCCTTCCACAGCTGGAGGAAAAGGCCTCGAAAGTTCACCCTCGACTGGTCGATCGTGGCGGTGGCATGCGCGGAATCACCGTCCGTCAAGTTCATTACGATGAGCCAGGAGAAGACAGTGAATCCTATGTGGTGCTCCACTTCGTGCTCGACTGCGTGGACGCCATGGGCGCCAACATGGTCAACACCGTGGCTGAGACACTGGCCCCGGACGTAGAGTCCATCAGCGGGGGCCGCGTCGGCCTTCGAATTCTGTCCAACTTGGCCGACCAGCGCTTGGCTCGGGCCCGCGTCCACCTGCGGCCAGAGCACCTGGATCATGGAGATTTAGCCGGAGAGGAGGTCGCCCGAGGTATCGCAGAAGCCTACCGCTTCGCCTACGCCGACCCCTACCGCGCCGCTACACACAACAAAGGCATCATGAACGGCGTAGACGCTGTTGCCTTAGCCACGGGCAACGACTGGCGGGCGATCGAAGCCGGAGCGCACGCCTACGCAGCACGCAGCGGCCAATACCGGAGCCTGAGCCAGTGGAAAATCGCTGCCGACGGATCACTCCACGGCAGCTTGGAGCTGCCCGTTCAAGTAGGCACAGTCGGCGGCCCCATCCGGGTTCACCCCACCGTTCAGCACAATCTAAAGTTGCTGGGGATCACCAAGGCCGCCGAACTGGCCCAGGTAATGGCCGCAGTGGGCTTGGTTCAAAACCTGGGTGCGCTCCGCGCCCTGGCCACCGAAGGCATCCAGCAGGGCCACATGCGCATGCACGCACGCAGCGTCGCAGCCGCAGCAGGCGCCACCGGGGCGGAAGTCCACACAGTGGCTCAAGCCCTGCACTTGGCCAAGAACTTCTCTGCCGCAAAGGCCAGCGCGATTCTGGCCGAACTGCGAGCCTAAGGTGCTCCAGGGGAGTGCCCCCGGCAAGCTCATCCTGCTCGGCGAGCACGCGGTGGTCTACGGACACAGGGCGTTGGCGAGCCCTGTTTCCCTAAACACCAAAGTCCAGCTGGAGCCCTTCGCGGGGGCCACTCATCTGGGAGACTCCTCGATCCAAGACGAACGCTTGAAGCAGGCATTGGCCCTGGCCTTGCCCGCCCATGGCTGGCGTGTCCAGATCCAGACCGACCTGCCAATAGGACGTGGCATGGGGTCCTCGGCGGCGCTCACAATCGCACTCCTAAGAGCAGCGGACAGCATCACAGGCCAACGCTCCTCCTTCGACGAGCTACACGCCCGCGGCTTTCCCATCGAAGCGCTCTTCCATGGCAACCCCTCGGGCCTGGACCACGCCGTGAGCGCCCTTGGGAGTGCGGTGGTCTACCGCAAGGAACAGCCCCCGCTACCCATCAAAATGCCGCCGCATCAGGTCGTGGTCTTGGACACCGGACACGCTGGAGACACAAAGAAACTTGTCGCCGGCGTAGCCTTGCGCAGACCAAAGATCGGCCCGAGCTTGAAGCGACTGGGGGAGTTGGTCGAGGAATCCCTCTCGGTGCTGACCGATCCCAAAGCACTGGGCTTGCTGATGAATGAGGCCCAAACACACCTGGAAATGATCGGGGTTTCTACCCCGAAAATAGCAGAACTCGTTCAGCTCGCACGCGGCGCTGGAGCGTTGGGCGTGAAGCTCTCCGGAGCAGGTGGAGGCGGCATCGTGCTGGCCTTGACACCCCAAGGGCCAGAACAAGTGCTGGCAGCGGCTGCCCAGCGTGGTATCGGTGCCTTCGCCTGCACCTTAGGGAAGCACTGAATGGCCACAGCGACCGTCCACCCAAACATTGCGCTGGTTAAATACTGGGGCAAACGTGACCGCGATCTGAACCTGCCCAGCACCGGCTCGCTGTCCATGACGCTCTCCGACTTCGCCACGACGACTTCCGTGGTCTTTGGTGCCGCGCAAGACGAGGTCATGATCAACGGAGAGCTGGCAACCGGACTCCCTGCGAGTCGTGTGCTCAAGCACTTGGACCTGATCCAGCCCGATCGCGCGCCAGCACGGGTGGTGAGCACCAACAATTTCCCCACAGCGGCCGGGCTGGCCAGTTCCTCCTCGGGCTTTGCAGCACTGACCCTGGCTGCACTCAAAGCCCTAAACATCGACCACACACCGGCTCAAGCCAGCATTCTGGCCCGCCAGGGAAGTGGCAGCGCGTCCCGGTCCATCTGGGGCGGCTTTGTGGAGTGGCGCCGCGGCGTAAAAAAGGACGGCACCGACAGCCACGGATTGCATATCGCTCCTCCTGACCACTGGAAGCTCAACATGGTCATCGCGGTCGTGGACCAGGGGCAAAAGTCTGTCGGCAGCACCGAGGGCATGCTCCGCACTATGGCGACCAGCCCGATGTACTCCGCGTGGGTGAGTTCCTGGCAGAAGGACTTAGATGGTGCCCGCCAAGGGATCCTGGACCAAGATCTAGAGATGGTCGGTCGCGCGATGGAGGCCAGCACACTGAAGATGTTCGCCACCATGTTCACCTCCAGCCCACCCATCCGCTACTGGCGGCCTGCCAGCGTAGCCATTCAGGACGAGGTGTCCAAGCTGCGCAAGGCTGGGATTAACTGCTGGTGGACCATGGACGCGGGCCCCAACGTCAAGGTTCTCTGTGAGCCCGAGGACGCCCCTGCCGTGGCAGATGCCCTACAGCATCACGTCGAAGACGTTCACACCCTGGGCGTGGGCGGACATCCAGTGGTCGAGGAATGATGCAGGTCCTGGCACCGGGAAAACTGTTTATCTTAGGGGAATATGCGGTTACAGACGGTGGCCCAGCCCTCGTGGCTGCCGTAAACCGCGGCGTTGCCTGCCAAGTCAGTGGCGGAGATGCGCTTCGAACCCCCGGGGACAATCGCTTCGCCAAGGCCACCCTTCTGGCCGTCGGAGCGCCACCGCGCAACTACAGCTTCAGCGACTGGAACCCGGCGCAGCTCTCTGAAAAGGGCGGCTTTGGCGGCTCAGCAGCCGCATGTGCTGCCGCGGCTGTCGCAGGCACACTGGCAGCAGGAAAGCCGGTCAACGAAGCCCTGTGTGACTTGGCTGTTCAGACACACCAAGAGGTACAGGGCAGCGGCTCGGGCATGGACGTGCGGGCCAGTTTTCACGGCGGACTGCGGCGCTACCACGGCCAGAAAGTGGGCCCGCCAATGCAGGGCCATCCCTTTGTAGCGGTGTACTCCGGGACCTCGGCCCAGACCGGACCAAGGGTGCAGCGCTACAAAGCCTGGTCGGATCGGGAAGCCTTCGTGAGAGACAGCGCGGCGCTGCTTGCGCTCTTTGCCATCGAGCCATGCTCCGCTCTGTCACAGGCCTACGACCTGCTGCGCACAATGGCCAGGCTGGCCGGCCTGGCCTACGACACCCCTGCCCTGTCCCGAATCGCAGCCCTGGCCGAAGCCCATGGTGGAGCGGCCAAACCATCCGGAGCCGGGGGTGGTGATGTAGCCATTGCCCTGGTCCCAGACCCCAAAGCCCGCGCAAGCTTCACCGCCGCGTGTGCTTTAGAGGGCCTGACCCCTGTCCCAATCCGGCTCGCCGCTGGCGCCAAGGAAGGCCCCCATGTCTGACAGCCCCGGCATCTCTTCTCGAAAAGCGGAGCACATCGCCCTCTGCGAGACCGACCAGGTCGCCTTCCAGCGCAAGACCAACCTGCTCGAAGAGGTGGAACTGGTCCACGACGCCATGCCCGAGATGGCCTTGGAGGAGATCGACCTGAGCGTGACGTACGCCGGAAAGACCCTGCAGGCACCCCTGATCATCGCCGCGATGACCGGAGGTACAGAGGAAGCCGAGGCCATCAATCGCGACCTGGCGACCATGGCTGAGACCTACGGAATCGGCTTTGGCTTTGGCAGCCAGCGCCCCTTGCTGACCGAGGGCAATCAGACGGGGTACCGCGTCCGGGACGTGGCCCCGAACGCTCTCGTCTTGGGCAACATCGGAGTTGTGCAGGCGATCCAAGCCAGCACCAGCGACTTGGCCAAGATGGTCGACACCTGCGGAGCGGACGCCTTGGTGGTGCACTTGAATCCTGCACAGGAGCTCATCCAGCCTGGCGGTGATCTGGACTTTCGCGGAGGGCTCCAGACCTTGGAGCGCCTTGTGAAGGAACTCCACGTTCCGATCATCGTCAAGGAGACCGGCTGCGGCTTGTCTCGGTCTGTCGGAACACGTATCCGCGAGGTTGGTGTCCAATACGCGGACTGCTCCGGATCCGGTGGCACCAGCTGGGTGGGGGTGGAGACATTGCGCGCGCGGAACGAGCAAAAGAGCCTGGGCGAGCTCTTCTGGGAGTGGGGCATCCCCACCGCCGCCAGCGTCGCCCAGCTGGACGGCCTGGGGTTGGCGGTGTGTGCAACGGGTGGCGTATCCAATGGCCTGATGGTCGCTCGCGCCGTTGCATTGGGAGCCCGCTGCGCCGGAATCGCCCGGACTTTTTTGCAAGCGCGCGCACAAGGCGGGATCAATGGGCTGGATACGATGGTGCGACAAGTGCTCGCCGAGATACGCTTGGCTCACTTGCTAGCTGGTGCCAGAACGCCGGCTGAGCTGCAGACCAAACCCCTGATCCTGGGACCTGGTCTGCTGCGCTGGACCCCACGCGGCAGCCGCCTGTGGGACCGGGCACATTCCTCCGTCTAAAGAGCGTCCCATGTCCCTGCACAGCTTAGTCAGCCGCTTTCCCAAGCCAGTCAAAGACGCGGTCAAGGAACGCATCTACCCCGCTTTGCTCCAAGAGGGGGAGGTGGTTCCCGAGTGGCACCTTCAGTCCTACGATGACTCCTGGCACCGCCACAACAAGCGCAAATGGAGTGTGATGGTCTTTTACCCGGGCGATGACACCCCGGGCTGCACAGCCCAGCTCCAGGACCTGCAGGACAACTACGACCGCTTTGTGGCTCTGGGCGCGATGGTCTACGCCTTCAATCTGGCAGAGGCTGCCTCTCATCAAGCCTTCGCACAGAAATATGGCTTTGATTTCCCCATCCTGGTGGACCGGGGCGGTGTGGTTGCACGCCAGTTCCGGGCGGCCTTGCAGACACCGCTAAAGACCTACATCCTACGCACCGTCTACTTGGTCAACCCCGAGCGTCGCGTGCGCCTGGCCAACCGAGGAGCACCTCCTGCTGCCGCCTTGATTCGCAGCATCGAAGCGCTACAGCAGGCCACCCGCGAAGGCATGTAGTTCAGGGCAGGGCTCTCAGAGAATAGCGGCTCCTTGACCGGACGCTACTCCCCGCGCAGGTAGGCCTGTGCTTCGAGATCCCCCCGCCAAAAGGCTGCAGCCCGCTGACCGTCGAAGGACCTCTCGAGGGTGCCTGTGTCTCTTGGCACCAGCACCTTCATGCTCAGCAAGTCCAGCCCCTCCCGATCCACGTACTTTCCGACCACCAAACCGATGGCCGTGAAACTGCGGATCAGGTCTTGGGCGGCGTCTTCCTGGAGCACCAACTTGAGTTCCATGCTGCTTGGCTGGTCCATCGCAGCGGAATCCACAAGTTTGATCTGCACGCGGTCCAAGGCCACCACCCGGCGAAGCTCCACAAAGAGCAGGTCTTCCATCGCGCTGGAATCCGCCCCCAGGGGCGTGGCTTCTCGAGAAATTCGACCTCGAAGTTCGGCGACCACGTCGTCCAACTCCGGCTTGGGAGAAGGCTCCTGAGTTTGAGGCTCCTCCACCTCGCTCACCATCCCTGGCAGTTCGGGAAGCTCAGCTTGCAGGACTGTCTGACCCAGCGGCGCATCCGAGGTCCATCCCGCGGTACCTCGCACCCAGATCACCATCAGCATCGTAAGCAAACAAGTGGCCAAGATGGACGCGAGCATCCAGTAGTGGCGGGTCTGGAAGCGCCCAGGCAGCTTCTCTTCCGTTTTTTTCAGGACCCGCGCTAACGGCTCCAGTCCCTCGTGAACCAACAGGGGCGTGGTCTCGTAGCGCAGGGCAGCAGAGCTGTGGTGCCCTGCCCGCTTTGGCCCCGGAAAAGCGAGAACCTTCCCCACCGGCGGCGGCGGAAGGGGTGCCACAGCGTGGTCCGGAAGGGCGACTGGTTCCAGACCATTGGCCTGGCCTGAGCCGGACTCCAAAGGCTCCGGCTCCAAAGGCTCCGGCTCCAAAGGCTCCGGCTCCAAAGGCTCCGGCTCCAAAGGCTCCGGCTCCAAAGGCTCCGGCTCCAAAGCCTCCGGCTCCAAAGGCTCCGGCTCCAAAGGCTCCGGCTCCAAAGACAAGGGATCCAAAGACACCGGTTCCACCGCCGGCGGGGGCTCGGACGGCCCTGGAGTCCCGGGCGCGGAGACTTGGCCACTCGGGTGAGCCTCGCTCGCAGACTCACTGTCCTCGTCCTCGAAATCTTCTTCGTCCCAGGCACTCCAGAGGTCCGGGGTGGGAGCAAAGAGTGACCTAAGCTGCGGGAGTTCCTTGGCTAAAGCCCAAGGCCCGCCATCCACCCTCAAACGATCCGTGCCCTTGAGCTCCCCAGATGCCAGCATCGCACGCACCTTGGCCAAATCCCCTACGGGTTGGGTCTCGCCATCCTGCTCTCTCTCGAAGTGCGCCATAGAGGAAGACCTTCGCACGCGCCAGAGACCCCGTCAACGCACCGCACAAGGCGTTGACCACACCCCAGGCCAACGATACCCCCACCCCCCATCGGAGAGCGTCTATGCCCCGCATCGCAGTTATCCCAGGCGACGGAATCGGCCACGAAGTCTTGGAGCAGGGCCAGCGCGTACTGGACCACCTGAGCCAGCGGGACAGCCTAAACCTGGGTTTTGAGCACCTTCCCTACGGAGCCGACCGCTACTTGGAGAGCGGCGTGAGCATCACCTCCGAGGAGATGCAGGCCCTACGGGACTACGACGCCATTTACTTGGGGGCCCTGGGTGATCCACGAGTCCAAAGCAACGTGCACGCCAGGGAGATCCTGCTGGGAATGCGCTTTGAGCTGGACCTGTACATCAATCTGCGACCCGTAAAGCTGCTGGACGCCCGCTACTGCCCGCTCAAGGGCAAAGAACCCAAGGACCTGCGCTTTGTGGTGTTCCGCGAGAACACCGAGGGCCTTTACACCGGGATTGGTGGCCAGTTCAAGAAGGGCACTTCCGACGAGATCGCCATCGAGGCAGAGATGAACTCCCGGAAGGGCGTCGAGCGCATCATCAGGGCCGCATTCGCCCACGCAAAAGCCCGGGGCTTGCCCACGGTATGTATGTCGGACAAGTCCAACGCCATGCGCCACGGCCACGAACTCTGGCAGCGCGTGTTTCGGGAGGTTTCCACCGAGTACCCCGAGATTGAGACCAAGCACTACTATGTCGATGTGCTGACCATGCAGATGGTGCGCAACCCCGAGCAGTTCGACGTGATCGTCACCAACAACCTGTTTGGAGACATCGTCACCGACTTGGGCGCAGAGCTTCAGGGCGGCATTGGACTGGCGGCCAGCGGAAACCTCAACCCAGCGGCTGGCATCGGCATGTTTGAGCCCGTTCACGGTTCGGCCCCTGACATTGCCGGTCAAGGCATCGCCAACCCCCTTGCCGCCATCCTTTCCGCGGGCATGATGCTGTCCTGGCTTGGCCACCCCGCTCTGGAGCAAGAGCTCGAATCGGCCGTCAAGCATTGCCTGAACACAGACCAAGTCACCCGCGAGCTTGGTGGAACGCTGAGCGGCGCACAGGTGGCCGATGCAGTCATCGCCCAGCTCTAAACACTACTTTCAAACCTAATGCTCTCGGAGCCCCCCATGTCTGACGTTGTCTTCCTCTCCGGAAAGCGCACCCCTTTTGGAACCTTCTTAGGCGCATTGTCCAAGCCCAGCGCCACCGAGTTGGGTGTCATCGCATCCAACGCCGCTGTGGAACAGTCCGGGCTGGCCAAGGAAGACATCGACCATGTGGTCTTTGGCAACGTGCTGCAGACCAGCGGCGATGCCATCTACTGCGCACGTCACATAGGACTGAAGGTGGGCCTGCCGGTCCATGTGCCCGCAGTGACCGTCAACCGCCTCTGCGGGTCCGGTTTTGAGTCCCTGATTCAGGCCGCCCAGCGCATCAAGCTGGGCGAGGCCCGCGCCGTTCTAGCCGGTGGAACAGAGAACATGACCCAGGCACCTCACGTCGTTCGCGGCAGCCGCATGGGCTTTAAGTTGGGCCATGCCGAGTTCACTGACACACTCAAGGAGTGCCTCTACGACCCCTTTGCGGGCTGCGAGATGGCCATCACCGCCGAGAACTTGGCCGAGAAGTACAGCATCAGCCGCGAAGACGCGGACGACTATGGCTTTCGCTCCCAGAGCGCATGGGTCCACGCCCAGGAGAACGGCTACTACGACAACGAGATCACCCCGGTGACCCTCTCCTCTCGTCGTGGCGACATTGTGGTGAGCGTCGATGAGCACCCCCAGCTCTCGCCACTCCGTCCCGGCAAGATCCGCGATCGCTTCTCCCGTGAGGCCATGTCCGGTCTTCGCGCCATCTTTAAGAAGGGCGGAACGGTCACTGCTGCAAATGCCTCGGGCATCAACGACGGCGCTGGCGCCATGGTGTTGGCCAGCGCAGCCTTCGCCGAGTCCAAGGGCCTGCAGCCCCTGGGCCGGCTGGTTGGCTACGGCGTTGCCGGTGTGGAGCCCAGCCTGATGGGCATCGGCCCTGTGGCCGCCATTAAGAAGGCCCTGGCGCACGCCGGAATGGGCCTGGGCCAGATGGATCTCATCGAGATCAACGAGGCCTTCTCCAGCCAGTACATCGCCTGCGAGAGGGAGCTGGAGTTGAACCGGGAGATCACCAATGTAAACTCCGGCGGCGTGGCTATCGGCCACCCTCTGGCTGCCAGCGGCACCCGCATCACCACACACTTGCTTTACGAATTGAAGCGCCGCGGCAAGAAGTATGGCGTGGGCTCGGCCTGCATCGGTGGCGGACAAGGCATTGCCGTGGTCGTCGAAGCCTTCTAAGGACCCGCACCGGAGAGACAGACATGGCCACTGCACCGATCAGCGAGAACGAGCTGGTTTACGACTGGAACACCCAGGGTGACCGGACGCCCCCGCCGATGCGGGCTGTGGATTACCACGATGAGACCCTGCGCGACGGCATCCAATGCCCCTCCGTGCAGGACCCCTCACTGGACGACAAGCTTCGGATTCTGAGGCTGCTCTCCGCCGTTGGCGTACACACAGCCGACGTGGGCTTGCCCGGCGCCGGTGAGCGCGCGGTCCATGATGTAACCGTCATGGCCGAGATGGTTCGAGACGAGAAGCTCAGCATCCAGCTTACGTGTGCCGGGAGAACTCATCCCCGCGACATCGAACCCATCTTGGAAATCAGCGCCAAGACCGGCGTGCCCATCGAGGTCATGGCGTTCTTGGGCACCAGTCCAATTCGCCTGTACGCAGAAGACTGGGACGAGGATCTGCTCGAGAAGCGCACGCGGGCAGCCGCCAAGCTGACTGTCGACGCAGGACAGGTCTTCAACTTTGTCACCGAGGACACGGTGCGATCGCATCCCCGTCTACTGGGGCGTCTGTTTCGCGCGGCACTCGAAGAGGGCGCCCAGCGCTTGACCCTTTGCGATACCGTAGGCCACGCCACCCCAGATGGCGTGTTCAACCTGGTGCACTTCACCAAAAACATCCTTCGTGCCGGCGACTTCAACGCCAAGCTGGACTGGCATGGCCACAATGACCGCGGGCATGCTGTCCCCAACACCTTGAACGCTATCGAGGCTGGGGTGGACCGCGTACATGGAACTATTCTGGGTGTGGGAGAGCGTGTGGGCAACACCAGCCTGGACCAAGTCCTGGTCAACCTGGCCTTGTTGGGAGCACACGACGGAGACCTGACCCCCATGGCCGAGCTGGTCGAGCTGGTCTCGCAGGCTTGCGGGGTTCCAATCCCCGTGAGCTACCCCGTGTTCGGCAAAGACGCCTTCCGAACTGGAACGGGGGTTCACGCTGCCGCCATTGTCAAGGCCATGAAGCGCGGCGATGACTACCTGGCGGATCGCATCTACTCCGGCGTTCCAGCTAGCTGGTTCGGGCTGAAGCAGGGGATCGAAGTGGGCCACTATTCCGGCATGTCCAACGTCCACGCCTGGCTCGTCAGCCGCGGACTCCCCGTAGACGAGCTGCTCTCCAAGCAGATCTTCGACGCGGCAAAGGCGACCAACCGCTTGTTAGAAGAACATGAAATCCAAGCCATCGTGAACGCGTGGCAGGCCGCCCAGCCCTGACGGCCAAGCTGTTCAGCGGTAAAGAATCCCCAAACCGATTCCCGCGGAGGGGCTCTGCACCTCTGGAGTGGCCCGGGCGTTTAGACCACGGATGACCCGCTTCTTGGCGAGCTCTTCCGGGACCTCGTGGGCGGAGATCAATCGAACGCCGACAAAGTAAGAGCCGGTGGAGGGGGGCTTGAAGGTCATCTCCGCTTGCCGACCTTCCACTCCATCGTCATCGGGCCCAGTGGAATCCACCAGCCGCCCCATGTCATCATAGACCACGATTCGTAGGGACTTAGCCCGATCATCGCCACAGCTTATAAAGCGGTACTCGACCTCTCCAACCAAATCCAAAAGCATGTAGCGGTTGTTGTCCTGGGTGACCTCGAAGGCACTCACGTTGCGAACACGCCATCCCGCTTGGTAGCTCTCGGAGACGTGGTTGTTAATGCAAGCCCGGGATTCGCCGGTAGTGGTCGTTGCCTCAGCGCTTAAGGCCAGCAGCAGTGAAAACAGCATCATTTATCCTTGCCTAAACTATTGATCGGAACCTTGGAGCTTTTCCATGATGCTATCCCGCAGCTGAGCCTTGTCTTCCTCTTCCTGCTCTACGGCATCCCGGTAGGAGCCCTGCATCCGGCGGCCATTCAATAGGCTGCGCACGACAAACATCGCTGCCAGGAAGTAGTTGACGACCGGCGCCTGCTCGCGAAAGCTTGGTACCCCCCAGAGAACCATGTAGCAGGCCGCCAAAAGGTTCAGTGCCTGGACCGTCCAGAACAGCCAGAGCCTGCGGTGCCAGCGCTTGCCAGCAAACGCCACGTAGTTCAGGCCGATCAGGCCCGCACCAACCAAGATGACCACGGTATCAATGTCCAAGGATGCTCCGGATGCTCAGAGAACAGACAGGTTGTCGATGAGCCGGGTTTCCCCATAGCGCGCAGCGACAAAAGCGCGCGCAGGGGCGCGCAGCTCTGAGAGCAACTCCAAGTCGTCGCCGTCACGCAGCTCCAGGTACTCAAGCCGATCGCAGTCCACCTGCGCCCGTGCCCGCGCCACAAGCTTGGCAAGATCTCGCTCCCCCGCTTGGACTTGGGCACGCAGTTCGCGCAGGGCGCCTGAGAGACTCAATGCCCGTTGGCGGTCTACTGCGCTCAGGTTGACGTTCCGGCTGCTCAGGGCGATTCCATCCGCTTGGCGTACGAGCGGTCCACTGAGTATCTCCACCGGCATGGCCAAGTCTCGGACCATGCGTCGAATGACTGCTAGCTGTTGAAAGTCCTTTTCCCCAAAGACAGCCACACTGGGCTGAATCACCCCAAAGAAGCGGGCCACGACCGAGGTCACCCCGTCAAAGTGCTCGGGCCGATCTACCCCACAGAGGATCTCGGTGAGCTGGGCGACCCGCACACTGGTCCTAAAGCCGGGTGGATAAAAGTCACTGGGCATAAAGAGCAGGTCCACCCCATGGGCTTGGCACTTGGCCGCGTCCCCTTCTAGATCTCGGGGATACTGGTCCAGATCCTCGTTGAGACCGAACTGAATGGGGTTTACGAAGATGCTAGCCACCAGCACATCGCAGTGCCTGCGGGCCAGATCCATCAGACTGGTGTGCCCGGTGTGCAGAAAGCCCATGGTGGGCACCAAACCCACGCGTAGGCCCCCTCGGCGCCAAGCCAGCCCTTGGGCCTGCATAGCAGCGGTGTCGGTGATGGTGCGCATCTACTTAGTAGACCTTGGCCAGCTTGGCGGGACCGCGACGGCGATGAAAGCTGTGCGCAGAAGTCGGAAACTCCCCGGTCCGCACTTCTTCCACGTAGCTCTGAACGGCCTGAACCATCTGGGGCTGCAGCTCGGCGTAGCGCTTTAGAAAGCGTGGGGAGAAGCCCAGATCAAAGCCCAGCAGGTCGTTGATCACCAACACCTGGCCGTCGCAGTGAACACCAGCGCCAATCCCGATAGTCGGAATCTCCAAAGCCGCGCTGACCTGTGCGGCCAGCTCCGCTGGCACCATCTCTAAGACCAGTGCGAAGGCCCCAGCATCCTGGAGGGCGAGTGCATCTTGGAGCAGCTGCTCTGCCGCCTGCGCGCCCCTACCCTGTACCTTCCATCCGCCCAGGGTATGCACGGACTGCGGGGTCAGCCCCAAGTGGGCGACTACTGGAATACCCGCGGACACGATTCGCTCGACGGCTGCCACGCTGCGAGCGCCACCCTCGAGTTTGACCGACTGGGCCTTGCCTTGCTGAACCAAGCGGCCCGCGCTCTGCAGGGCCTGCTCCGGGCTGATCTGGTAGCTCATGAAAGGCAGGTCCACCGTTAGGTGCGCGTTCTCCAAGCCCCGGGCCACACAGCGGCCATGGTAGGCCATGTCGTCCAAGGTGACCGACAGGGTGTCCGGCATGCCTTGAATCACCATTCCCAGGCTGTCGCCCACCAAGACCATATCCACGCCTGCGGCGTCTACGATCTTAGCCATGCTGTAGTCGTACGCTGTCACCATGGTGATGCGTGTGCTGTCGGCCTTCATTTTGAGAAGGTCCAACGCTGATTTTTTGCTCACGTTTTCAGTCCTTGTCTGGACGCTCGCCGAAGAGACTCGGCTGTCCCTCCCGCTCAGAAGATGCGGGGGTTTCGCGTCCTTGCCCTTCAAGCCAGTTTTGGATCAAATCCAGCACTTGGTCTCGGTGAGCTTCGTTGTTGACATAGTCCAGAGAGTCGGTCCGGAGAATCCGAACCGGCGCAGAAGTATACCGCGCCCAGAGAGCATAATAACGCTCTCTGAGTGAGTCCAAGTACGAGGCCTCGATCTGCTGCTCCGCTTCGATTCCGCGGAGGCTAATTCGCTGCATGATGGTCTCGGTCGGTGCATCCAAGAACACCACCAGGTCCGGCTTGGGCAAGCCCTCCCCCAGCAAGCTGGCAAAGCGATCATAGAGTTCCATTTCGCTACCGGACAGAGTTTGTTCGGCGAAGAGCCTGTCTTTCTCGAACAGGTAGTCGGCCACGACGAACTGCTCGAAGAGCTCCTGTTGGCGAATGGTCTGCTGCTGCTGAAAGCGGTTGGCCAAGTAAAACATCTGCGCCGGGAAAGCGAAGCGGTCTGGATCGTCGTAGAAGCTTGCCAGAAATGGATTCTCTGCCCACGGCTCCAGAACCAGCCGGGCTTTGTAGCGATCGCGAACCAGCTTGCAGAGCGTGGTCTTACCCACTCCGATCAAGCCTTCGATAACAAGAAAGCGGTTCACGCCAATCCTTGGGCCAGGGGTCGGAACACCCCCCTAACGCGCGAAAACAGCCGGTCGAGATTCCACTCAAGGTGGGCCCAAGCAGGGTACTCTTACAACTCAAGACTGGAGCATGCGCTTGTACGACGTTCAGACTGCCTCCTCGGCTGCAAAAAACGCCACCACCCAGCAGCCCAGCAGAGACGGGCTTCGGGATCCTCTGAGCGACCCCCTCAAAACGGCGCAGCTCGACACCTGGGACGAGAAAGAAGAGGAGTGGACCGACGCTGCAGACGCCAACCCCAATGCGAAGTTCGCTCGTGTCCAAGTCCCACACGACCAAAAGAAGTTCAACGCAGGGGTGGCAGCCGGGGACCTGAGCGTCAAAGGCATCGCCCAGACCCCCTTCCGGGTGATCGCGGCCATCGATCCCAAAGGCCCTGTCCCACGCAAGGTGCTCAAAGAGACCCTGGGGGAGTCCTGGTCCGTCGCCAAGTCGGCGCTCGCCACCGGAGAGCCACCCACGGGCGCAGCCAAGACGCCCTCGGCCATGGTCCAGGCCAAAAAGTCGATGAGCGGCATGATGAGTAAGATCTGGGAATTCCGTCAGTGGCACCACGACATGATCTTGCAGCGCACCCGGGCCGCGCTCGAACCGGGGAAGCTGAAAGACTGGAAAGCTGCGGGAAGCACGACCCTGACCTCTGACATTGATGTGAACCTAAAGGGCAATGGAACCGAAGATGCCGTGCGCGAGTTCAACTCCCAGTTCACGGCCGATGGCTGGAGCAAGGAAGCTGGGGTGGTCTACGACGTGAACGTCTACGCGATGGACTTCATGTTCGGAAGGGGCATGGCCCACAAAGACGGCTACCTCGAGGTCCAGAAGGAGGGGTCGCGCCAGGGTCAAAAAAAGGGCGGAATTGATGATGCCGACCAGGCCGCGCTCGACCAAGAGAACCAGGAAGGTTGGGCGATGACCAAGCTGCGCATCTACATGACCGGCGCCGAGTGGAGCGCCTACAAGGCCGAGATCATAGAAGCTTGCCCTGGGACCAAGCAGACATCGATGCTGGCTCAGTTCGCTGACGCCGAAAACAAGTACGCGGCCTACCGCACGACCCTTACCCAGCAGATGAGCCAGGGTGTCGACCACACCCTGACCCAGGCCGACGCCGCCACAACCTCTGGCTACGATCAGATCCAAGCTCAGGCCAAGAGCGCCGCAGGCACTGGGGGCGACTCAGAAGAGGTCTCCATCTACAGCTCCAACCTCATCTACGAGGCGAAGCTGAACCGGTTGACCGGTGAGCGTGCCAAGCTTGAGCAGTCCATCAGCACCTACGACAGCCTGGTTAACAGCGATGGCGTGGCCCTAAGCGGCGAGCAATCTGGCGCTGTGGCGGCACTCAAGTCACGCATAGACAACATGCTCGTGGCAATCCGCGAGTTGGTCTCCGAGTGCGCGCTGTATTCCAACGAGGCCTACATCACCGATGGTGCTGTGAACCACACAGTGGTGGGCCTGCAGATGGGCCGGAACATCAAGCAGTCCAAGGGCGAAACCATGAACGCCGTCCAGGAGAACATGGCCGATGTGCTCAAGGAGATTGGACGACACGGCCACACCTTAGGCGAGGCCGCCTTTAAGTCCGGAAAGTACATCTGGCGGATGGGCGATGCTGCAAAGAACGCCGGTTTCGGCTCGGTACCCGGTGTCGCTGGACTCTATGAGGCTGGCTACGAGATCGCGAACAACATCAAGGGTGGCAAGGGCTCGGACGAGTCAAAACATCGTCTCTCCGCCCAGAAGGTCAGCGATAGCTTGGGTGTTCGAGGTCCAGATGCCTTGAAGAATAAGGTTCGCAAAACCGGAATGGCGCTGATGATGAAGTACAACAACGACATCCGGGGCGGACACGAATCTGACCATGCAGAGACCGTGAACAAGGGCAAGCATTGAGCACCCCCAGCGACTGGCGCGCACTGCTCGCGTCTGGCGCCTTTGACACACAAGCCCTTCGGCTTCCAGCGGGCAGTGTTGTTGATCTGCGCGGGGCGGACCTGCAGGGCCTGGACCTCCGCAACATGGGCATCTTTGCCTGGGACCTGAGCGCCGCGGACCTGCGTGGGGCCACCTTCGAGGAAAACTTTATCGCGCGCTGCCGTATCCAGGGAGCCAGGTTTGACGCCCCACCGGACAGGCTCGCTGCAATCCTGGATCTGTGGTCCGGAAACGTGAGTGGGACCTCGACCTTCTCCGAGGCCCTGTTGGACGGCTTGGACCTTCGCGACCGGGACCTGGGCAAGCTCACCTTGGAGCGCTGCTCTCTACGCGGCGCCAAGTTTGGTCAGGCACGCTTTGAGTCGCTGGACCTGAGCCAGTCTGACCTGGGTGGGGCCCAGATGTCCGGCATGCAAGGCGGGGACATCAACCTGCAACACACGGATCTGAGTGACACGCGCCTGGATGGCTCCTCTTTTTCCAGCCTACGCTTGGACATGGCACAGGGCACAAGCAGCAGCTGGGTGGGCGTGAACGTAGAGAGAGTCGTGGCCCGACATGCCAAGCTTTCTAAGGCAGACTTTAGTGAGAGCGCCTGGCAAGAGGGTGCGTTTGCGAACTGTGAGCTGCATGGACTCAAGATTCAGCAAGCGGACTTTGGCCAAGTGTTGGGGCTGCCCAGCTGAGCCAAGGCCCGATCTGTCAGAGGGTGTCCATTCTCTGACACCCCCCTCCTTCAGAAATCATGATTTCAAGCACTTGGCGCTGGCACGCCGCTGGCACTGGGGTCCAGCAGGTGGCACCAACGCCACCCCAAGAGGAGCTTGAGATGAGAACGATGAACAAGGTGATGCTGCTGGGACGTCTGGGCCAGGACCCGGAACGCAAGCAAGTCAAGGGTGGCAAGACTCTGGCACGCTTCAGCTTGGCGACGGACAAGAACGTGCGCCAAGAGGACGGAACTTGGGAAACCATGGCCGAGTGGCATCAGGTCACTGCCTGGGAGCGCCAGGCAGAGCAGGTTCTAAAGAAAGCCCGCAGAGGAGACGCCGTCGCAGTGGTCGGACGCCTTCAGTACAACAAGTGGGAGGACCCTGATGGGCGCAAGCGGCGCAGCTCGACCGTGGTCGCGGAGACCGTGAGCATTCTGGGGCGACCTAAAATCAGTGAACCCGCCGACGGGGAGCTGCCCAAGGCGGCGAAGGCAGACGCCGGGCTGCCGGAAGAGTCCAGCATTCCATTTTAGGCTGCCAACAGAAGGGAGGTTGTGGGTAGAACCTTGCGGCCTCTCTTCCATCTTTGTATCGCATCAGTCTTCGTAGGTTGTTGCAGAAGACGTCCACGGCCATGGGTGCATCATAGGGAAGACGGCGCTGGGCATCAGACTACGCCTTGCCGCGGGGGCCAGCAGTCTGGCTATCCTGCGCTGATCAAAAATGAGTAGCTGATGTTCAACCGTGCACAGACCGAACAGAATTGAGCTGGAATAGGGGGTCGCCGAACACTGGAGTTTCCATGACCTACGCACTCGCCGCAGCCCTGTCCCTCATCAGCAACTTGGCCGTGGCCGAAGTACCTCCCATCGAGAAGGCCCCCACCGAAGAGGCCGTCGAGCAGACCGCTGAAACCCCTGCCCAATTTGAAGAGGTGCTCCCTACACCCTCTACCGCCTACAGCATCTCCGATGCCGACTCCCTACTCTATGTGGTGCTGGTGGCCCCGGAAGACAGCAAGGCCCACGACCACGTGGTCAAGGCAGCTGACGTCGAGGGACGCATCACTTGGGGAGAGGCCGGACGCGAGATCTCGGTGAGCTTCCCCGTGAGCTCGCTGGCCCCCGACCTGGACGACATGCGCGCGATGGTCGGATTCGAGGACACACTGAAGGCCAAGCACCAGGCCGCGGTCAAGAAGCACCTGCTGGCCGAGGACCAGTTGGATGGTGCCAAATTCGACACCGTCAGCTTCACCTCCACCCAGATCGACAAGACCGACACCGGCTGGTTTGTGACCGGCAACTTGGAGATCCATGGCCAGACGGCTGTCATTGAGACCCTGCTCACCGTGAAAGAGGCCAATGGCGTGCTCATCAGCACCGGCACCTTCGAGATCAGTGGCACGGACTTTGGATTTGCTCCCTACGCCAAGGGACCCTTCACCAACGCCGACACCATGACCGTCCACGTGAAGCTCGCTGCCGCCGAGTAAACGAAGGGGGCTGCTTGGGCTGCTACCATAGGACCATGCAGCACACCCTCGAACAGCTCCAAGTCCTGGACGCCATCGACCGCCTGGGTACCTTCGCCAAGGCCGCTCAAGAGCTGCACAAGGTGCCGTCGGCGATAAGCTACGCCGTGCGCTCTATGGAGGAGCAACTGGGCCTGACCCTCTTTGAGCGCCTGGGCAACCGGACGCGCCTGAGCGCACAGGGTCGGCGCGTGCTTGCCGCAGGTCGGGAAGTCCTGGACCGGTCACACGCTCTGGACCGCTTGGCTGCCGTGATGCGCGAGGGCTGGGAGCCAGACCTGCACGTGGTGGTGGATGGGGTCTACCCCATGGCCCCTCTTGCTCAGGCCTTGCGTGCTCTGGCCAAGGCCGGCGCGCCAACCCGGGTGCGCTTGGACGTGGAGTACCAAGAAGGGGTACCCGAGCGCTGGAAGGACGACCGGGCCGATCTGATGCTCATCTTGGACTTTGATCCCGAAGACGACCCCCTGGAGATGCGCAGCCTGCCCCCCCTGGAGATGGTGATGGTCGGCGCCAAGGAACGCGCCACCTACGAAATCGTGGTGCGCGACAGCGCTCCCCGCTACCGACGCCAGCCCAAACGCCCCTTCCAAGACGCCGCCAACGTGGTCTACCTGAGCGACTTCCACGCCAAGCGCTTGGCCTTGATCGAGGGCGTCGGACAAGGCTGGATGCCCCTACACCTGGTGCAGACCGACTTGGAGAGCGGCCGACTTGAGAACATCGAGAACAAGCGCTGGACCTACAACCCGCAGGTGGTCTGGCGCCGCGACAAGGAGCTGGGCCGGGCCGCTGAGCTCTTCTTGGACAAGCTTCAGATTACCTGATGCTGAGCATCAATACACTTTGCTTTTCATGACCCTTGTATTGCTGCATGGTGCTTGCAGGAGGTCTTCTGATGCTGCTTCTTCTCATTGCTTGTGCCCACGACTTTGGCTTGGAATCCATGCAGGACGCCACTGCTTCCCCCTGGGATGACACCGGAGTCGTGAATGACACCGGCGAGACCGCAGACACTGCCGTTCCAGAGGACGAGCAGGAAGTTCCAGATGATGAGGTCCCTGAGGAAGAAGAGCCCGTTGACGAAGACCCTCCCCCCGCGGATGACTGCGAGGGCACCAGTGACCTGATCTACGTGGTCAGCCGCAGCGATGATGGCCTGTATCTCTTCGACCCGGACAGCCTGAGCTTCGAGCGCTTGGGCACACTGGAGTGTGACTGGATCAGCTCGCCAAGCAGCATGGCTGTGGCACGGGATGGCGTTGGCTACGTCCGCTACAGTGACAACAGCATCTACGAGGTCGACTTGGAGACCATGGCCTGCACGTCCACAAGCTACAGCACCGGTAGCTTTGGCAGCTTTGGCATGGGCTTCGCCAGCGACGATGCGGATACCTGGCGGGACCAGCTCTACCTCGCCAACGACCAACAGGTCGCCAGCGTGAACACTTCTACCTGGCAGCGCAAGGTGCTCACCACCCTGCCCAGCCAGTCGGAGCTCACAGGAAACGGCAAGGGGGAGCTCTGGGCCTTTCTGCCCCTGGAGTCCCCCGCACAGGTCGCGCGCATCGACTTGGGCGGCAGCGGAATCGTAGAGCGGGTCAGGCTGCCCGGCTTCCCCTCCCCCTATGACATCGACGCCTTCGCCTTCGCCAACTGGGACGGCGCCTTTTACCTATTCGTGTCGGAGTACGGCATGGGCAAGAGCACCGATGTATACGAGGTCCAAGGCAGCACCATGACCAAGGTCATGAGCAATGTGGGCTTTGATGTGGTGGGTGCAGGGGTGAGCACCTGCGCACCCAGCTAAACAACCGTCGCGTCAAACTCAGGACGAACCCGGTCTCCTTTGGTTTTTGGCTCCCTGCGGTCTATACTTCCGGCCAAGCTTGGATTCCTTATGACCGCTCTGCTGCTGCTCTCTCTCTTCGCTTGCCGCTCCAAAGATGCACCTGTCATCGACACGAGCGAACCTGAAGGAGAGTGCACGGACCCAAGTACCTGGTGGCCCGACGCGGACGGAGATGGCTTTGGCGCCGTTGCAGAGGGCACTACGGCCTGCGAGGCTCCCAGTGGCTACGTGGACCAAGGGGGGGATTGCGACGACGCAGAGGCTGCGGTGAACCCCGATGCCCTGGAAGTTTGCGATGGGTTGGACAACAACTGTTCGGGGTCTGTGGACGATGAACCGAGCGACGCAACAGACTGGTACCAGGACGGAGACGGAGACGGCTATGGCAGTGGCGAACCCATCGCAGCCTGCGAATCCCCATATACCAACAGCGTAGAGACTGGCGGCGACTGCGATGACTCGGACAGTTCTGTCTACCCAAGCGCGCCAGAAGACGACTGCACCGATCCGGTGGACTACAACTGCGATGGCTCCGTGGGCTACGAGGACGCGGACGGCGACGGATTCGCGGCATGCGAGGACTGCGACGACACCAACGTCAACAAGAACCCCGACGAGCTGGAGTTTTGCGACGAAATCGACAACAACTGTGATGGGGTTGTCGACGAGGAGACTGCAATCGATGCAGACACCTTCTACGCGGACACCGACTCCGATGGCTACGGGGACATCGACTCCACCACCCAGGCCTGCGATGCCCCAAGTGGGTACACGAGCGACGACACCGACTGCGACGATGCCCGTGACGATGTCAATCCTGCCGCCGACGAGATCTGTGATGGGGCGACGGATGAGAACTGCGACGGCGACATTGACGAGGACAGCGCGACTGACGCCGTTACCTGGTACGTCGACGCAGACTCCGACAGCTTTGGAAATCCCGACTACAGCACCAAAGCATGCGACAAGCCCACTGGATACGTGGCCAAGGCCAAGGACTGTGACGACGGTGACGACGACGTAAACCCCAACGCCGACGAGGTCTGCGGGGGAGAAGACGAGGACTGCGACGGCACCGTGGACGAGTCTGGGGCAGTCGATGCAACAGACTGGTACACCGACAGCGACGGGGATGGCTACGGCGACACAAGCAGCAGCGTCACGACAGCCTGCGATGAACCCAGCGGAAGCTCCTCGGACAACAGTGATTGTGACGACACCGACGATACGGTCTATCCATCTGCCGACGAGGTCTGCGACGGTGTAGACAACAACTGCGATGGCAGCACAGACCACGGCGCAGCCTGGGTGGGCACGGACTACACCACCATCCAAGACGCACTGGACGATGCCTCCAACGGGGACTTGATCTGTGTGGCGGCCGGCACCTACTACGAGAACATCGACTTTGGAGGCGTAGACGCAACCGTGGAAGGCGAGGCGTCTGCCACGGTCGCAATCGACGGTTCGTCTAGTGGAACTGTCATATCTGCCAGTTTGGGAGAGGACATTGAACTGCGGAACGTCACGCTGCAATATGGCAGCGGCGCGAGCGGACCCGGTCTCTACTTGTACTACTCGGACGCCGTGCTGGTCGACGTCACCTTCGACAGCATGTCCTGCACCACCTCCACGAGTTGCAATGGCGGCGCCATCCATGTCTGGGGAGGCAACTTAGAGGCCGAGGGTACCCACTTCAGCAACATCGACGCGTCCGTCGAGACGGTGAACGGCGGCGCCCTCTACGCCGCTTACGCAGACACCTCTCTGGTCGAGACCACCGTCGATACGGTGGATTGCTCCACTTCCATATGCCAAGGCGCCTTTGCCTACGCCGTCGACGGCATCCACACGATGGAGGACATGGACGCCACTGGACTCAACGCATCAGCGGCCTCCTATCTCAACGGTTCCTTCTGGTACGGCTACTACGCCCAGCTGGAAGCCAACCAGGTGGACCTATACAGCAACACCTATTCAGGTGATGCAACCGGCATGTTCCACAACAGCTACGGGTCCCTGGATCTCAGCGAGATCTCCATCACCGACAACACGTGGGCACCCTACGATGCGATGTACGGCATGGTGGCATTGGACTACCAATATTACGGTGTGTCCGCGTCGGATGGGCTGAATGTGGACGGGCTCTATGTGGCCGACAACGACGTGACTTTTTCGTCTGGCTACGGCACCGGCTACGGCGCCATGGGCTTTTACACCTCCTCCTACTCTGTCTCCTACGCATCTGATGTAGAGGTCAAGAACGCAGAGTTCTACGGCAACACCATGGCCGACATAAGCACGAACATCGGCGCTTGGATGTACAGCCTGTATGGGACCAACACCGATATCCAAAACGTGGTCATTGCAGGAAACGAGGTGGCCTACTCTACAAGCGCCACCTCCTACCAATACGGCTGGATCTACGGCTACTACGCCACCGAGACATCCCTGGAGAACGTAGACATCGCCTACAACATCGGCGACACTGCGACCTACATGTACAGCGGCGTCTTCCATGCCGGCTACCTGAGCAACTACGACGTGGTGAACACCAACGTGGTCGGGAACGAGTCTTACGGCACCTACGAGTACGGGGCGGTCTACTACAACGACTACGCGTACACTTCCAGCTACGCAGGCACGCTAAACTGGGACTACAGCAACTACTACGCCAATGTTCCGTCCACCTCCGAGCTCTACTGGTCCGGAGGCACCACCCGTGTTCCCAACGGCACCTACACCACCGTAGACCCCAGCTACACCGACGTGAGCAGCAGCACGGCCACGGACTGGGACCTGAGTCTTGGCAGCAGCAGCAGTCTGATCGATGCGGGTGACCCCACCCTGCTGGACAGCGACGGCAGCACCAGCGACGTGGGGGCATTTGGCGGACCGAACGCGGCACTCTGAACGCGATTGGGCTCAGCCCCGGCGTGCATCCCACTTGCTGCGCAGCCACCACGCCAGCACCGAGAGGGGCGCGACGATGGGTGCGAGCAGCACCGTGGCCTCGGTCCCGATTAGGCCGAGCTCGAAGTGCCAGCTGGAGAAGGGAAAGAGCAACGGATAGCCCGTTCCCGTGTGGTGCTGTAGCAAGTCCACCGCCATGTGAAGCATGCATCCGCCGAAGAAGTTGGCGGCGATCTTGGGGCGCTGAAGCTCGGGAAACACCAGGGCCAGCAGCACACACAGAGGCAGCATTCCAAAGGGCATGTGCAGCACACCGGGAGCGTGGGTCAGTCCTTCAGGAATGGGCAGACCAAAGCCGACCAGCTTGACCAAGACGATACCGGGCACGCGGCCGGCCAGGTCGGGTAGGACCGTGCCTAGAGTAAAGGACGCGGTGTGTTTGCGACCGGCAAAGGCCTTGAAGAGCAGGGCTGTGGCCATGTGGGTGACGAGATCAGCCACGCTCCACCACCCTTCGGTTCTCGATGCGGAAGCTGCCCAGGGTCACCGCGCCAGCCAAGACCAAACCGAGCAGGGACAGACGTACCTTCCAGGCTCGCAGCGGATGGTGCTCCCAAGAGACCGCCTGGAAGGGCTGGTCCGGGGAGTCTGGGATGGTGGCGATGACCGAGAGGATCTCGGACTCATGCACCGGGTCGTCTACTCCGGCGATGACGTAGTCGACCGTGGACTTTCGCACGGTGATGGTGTCAGGACCCACCTCGCGCACTTCGGTGAGGGCCAGAAAGACCTTCTCACTACGGCACTCATCCGGGCTCTGGGTACAGGCCACCACCTCTTTGGTGCGGGCAGTGGAGACCTTGGAGTAGGACCAGCCCATCCAGACCAGGTAGCCGACGATGAGCGTGGCCACGTAGGGGCGGCTGCGGTCGGAGAACACGAGCTTGCGGAGGGATTGCAACACGCCACTGCCGTATCCTGCACAACCTGCGGCGCCCCCAGGAGAGTTTATGCAGCCCGATCTCAAAGGGGGCCGAAGGCTTCAGACTCAGGGATCGCGAAGGTGAAATCCTTCGGCGGACGCGACCTGGTGCTCACTGCACAGGACCCAGTCCGAAGGGGTGTGGGACACCAACACTAGGGGGATGTCGCGGACGGACAGCCAGTCTTGGAGCACGGCCATGACCCGCAGGCGCAGTGGCGCATCCAGGGCGGAGAAGGGCTCGTCGAGCAGCAGGAGTTGGGGCTCCCTGAGTAGCGCACGTCCCAGAGCCACCCGCTGACGCTCCCCACCGGAGAGTGCCCGGGGTCGCCGCTCCATGAGCTTCTCGAGCTCCAGAGCCTGGGCGATCTCGCCAGCCTGCTCGGCGTCCCCTCCCCCAAAGCGCAGGTTCTCCGACACACTTAGGTGTGGAAACAGCAGTGCATCTTGGGGAACCCAGCCCACTTTTCGCTCCCAGATCGGGACCCAGGTGTCCGGGCCTTGGAGCACCCGGCCTCCCACAGACAGGGTCCCGGTGGCCGACTCCAGCCCGGCGATGCAGCGCAGCAGTGTGCTCTTTCCCGCCCCCGAGGCCCCACTGATGCCGACGCGGCTGGCGGTGCTCTGAAAGGCGATGTGGTGGCCTCGTGCCAGGTGCAGATCGACCGAGATCATGGCTGCTCCAGGCGCCGCTGCTGCCAGCGGTTCAAGCCCTCAAAGGCCAAGAGTGCTCCCATAGACAAGATCACGCTGGCTGCAACGAGCAAACCCACGCCTTGGCCGCTGGGGTCCTCTAAGAGCTGGTAGACGGCCAGGGAGATGGTGCGGGTCTCGCCTTGGATGTTGCCGGCCAGAACGGCGGTGGCGCCGAACTCTCCCAGGCCTCGGGCGAATGCGAGCACAGCACCGGCGGCCAAACCCGGCAAGGCCAGCGGGAGCGTGACCCGCCAAAACTGCTGCTTTGGAGGAGCGCCCAGGGTGGCAGCGAGCTGCTCTAAGCGGGGGTCTATCGCAGTGAATGCGGCGCGGGCGGACCAGACATAGAGGGGCAGACCGACGATGAGGGCCGCCAGAACGGCGCCTCCGAAAGAGAAGCTCAGGGGCAGGCCTATGTCGGCCAAGGCCCCCCCGAGCGCTGTGTTTCGCCCCACTACTTCGAGGAGAAGCAGGCCGGTCACGACGGGGGGCAGCACCATGGGGACCAAGACCAGAGCGCTGAGCAGTCCGTGACCCAGGAAGCGCTTTCGGGCGAGCAGGTAGCCCAGGGCCATGGCGGGCATCAGGCCCAAGACCGCGGCGAGAAGGCCGACCTGGAGGGAGAGCCAAACGGCACTCATGGTGCGCTGGCGGCTGGGCTAAATCCAGCGGTGGTCAGGTGGGTCTGAGCCGTCGGCTCCGAGAGCGCTCGAAGGAGTCCAAAGTCCTGGGCATCGGGGGTGCTCGCAGCCCAGATCTCGATGGGTGAGTGGGACTCCGGCGCGAAGCGGTGCAGGACCCGGACCTTGGAGTTGTTGTGGGCGTCGGTGCCATAGACCACGGCCGCGCTGACTTGGCCACGGGAGACCCAGGCCAGGACGGTTCGAACGTTGTCTCCTCTCCGAGCGCGGGGAGACAGGCTGGCCCAGAGCCCCTCTGCTCTTAGGGCCTGTTCAGCGTATCGTCCCGCGGGGACCTGCTCTCCGGCCAGGGCGATGGGGCCCTGGAGCTCGGCGAGGGCTTGGACCGGGCTATCGGCAGGGACGACCAAGACCAGGGTGTTGCTGAGTAGGTGTACCGGGGACTGGGCCCAGCCATTGTCGACCAGGAGCTGCATCCAGGTGGTGTCTGCTGTGAGCACCAGATCCGCGGGGGCGCCGGACTGGAGCTGGGAGACGATTCGGGGTGTGCTGGCTGTGCTCAGAGCGGTGGGGTGTCCAGAGTCTTGGCTCCACGCCTCCAAGAGTGGCGTGAGCGCGGGCCCCAAGCTGGCAGCTGCATATACCCGCACGGGTTCCTCACTCAAGGCCCTTGTGCAAGACAGGGTGCAGGCAATGGCAGCGAGCAGGAGCATGGTGTGGGGCTATCGTGAGTACCCGGGCTGGCAAGTCTTCGTGACCTGGGCGGGCTTGGGCAATAGAGGCGCTCCCACTGGAGGGTCTCGTGGCCATCAACTGGTTCCCCGGACACATGAACAAGGCCAAGAGGCAGATCGCCAAGGCCATGGGCCAGGTGAACCTCGTCATAGAGGTCTTGGATGCGCGCATGCCGCACAGCTCCGAAAATCCGCTGGTAACGGGGCTTCGCCAAGACACACCGTGCATCAAGATCCTGAACAAGAAGGACCTGGCGGACCCCAACATCACCGCACACTGGCTGTCCTGGTTCAACGCGCAGCCCGGCACCTATGCGGTCGCCCACGAGCGCCTGCAGCCCAAGGCCACCAAGCGCATCTTGAACCTGGGCCGCAAGATCATGCCGGCGGACCGCAACACCACCAAGCCCATCGTGGCGATGATCCTGGGGGTGCCCAACGTCGGCAAGTCGACCATCATCAACACCCTGATCGGCCGCACTCTGGCCAAGACCGGGAACATCCCAGCGGTGACCCGTCGCCAGCAGCGCATTGAGCTCAAGGGCGGCTACATCCTGATGGACACGCCAGGCTTTCTCTGGCCCAGGCTGGATCCCCCCGAGTGCGGCCTAAGACTGGCGCTGTTGGGCTCGATTCCGGACAACGTCGTGGTCTACGAGGAGCTGGCTGTGTTTGCCGCTCAGACACTGATGG
>CAJQPC010000247.1 GCA_905480105.1 uncultured bacterium
CTCCAACCTGACCCCGAGCGGGCCGTTCGGTTAAGATACATTCCCCTTAAGGTACCGAACCCATGCTTCTTTTGATGACCCTGGCGTGTAGCAACCAATGGAATGACAAGGGCGAAGAGCCTTTTTCGGACTCCGGTATAAACGACACCTCAGAAGTGGACACTGCGGGCCCAGATGACACCGGAAGCGCAGAAATCTGCGATCCACCGGCTGGTTCAGGCAGTGTCACCACCCTGAGCGACTGCACCTACGAACCGGAGCCCTCGGGCATGCCCTTCTCCGCCACGGTGGAGTGGTCCATGACCCAAGAACTGGTGGACCCCAGCTCCGGCAGCGTCATCTCGGCCTACACGTTCACCGACGAGAGCAGCCACACCGGCGTGTTCCAGGCCCCAGCAGTCGCCCAAGCCACCGACGACAACGGGGACAGCGTGATCGATGCGGCCGACACCCCGGACATCGCCATCCTGATGGGCGACGAGTTCGACACCACCTCCGGCAACGCCAAGCGCAGCTCTCTGCGTCTGATCTCCGGCGACGGCTCACAGGTGCACGACACCACCCTGTGGACCACCTGGGACGGCAAAGACCTGTCCCCATACCTGTTCGCCGGCGTGGCCATGGCCGACATCGACGGGGACGGTCTGACCGAAATTGTGACTCTGCTCATGGACGAAGACGGCCGTACCGACGGGGCCGATGCCTCTTGTATGCCGGCTGTTTACCAGGTCTCCAAGAGTGGGATTTTGAGCTTAGAGTCGGTCTCCGACGATCTGATCTGGTGTCACAGCCATGCCCCCGCACTGGCCGACCTGAACTCCGATGGTGTCGTAGAGGTCATCTTCGGCGACGCGGTCTACGACGGACGCGATCTGGCACTGCTGTGGGAAGGAGGAGATGGCGCCGGCTGGTACAACTCCTGGAGCGTGGGTGCAGAGGGCTACTGGAACAGCGGATACCACAGCTTCGCCTATGACATGGACGGCGACGGTCTAAATTTAGAAGTGGTCGCCGGACGCACCGTCTACAACAGCGACGGAAGTGAGTACTGCCAGCTGGGCACCGGCTCGGGCACCGGCTTTGACCCTGCCATGGACGGCTACCCCGCAGTGGCCGACTTGGTGGGCAACGACGGAAAGCCCGAAATCGTGCTCACCGGCAACCAGTACGTCACCCTCTTTAGCGGCACGCCCAACAGCAGCGGCGTGTGCGAAGAGCGCAGTCAAGTCTCCAACGATCCCTTCACAGACTCCAGCCTGAGCCTGCCCACCCATCCATTTGGCTGCGATGAGACCCGCAACAGCTTTGGCGGGCAGCCCACCATCGCGGACTTTGACGGCGACGGAAAGCCAGAGATCGGCGTTTCTGGTGCGTGCTACTACACCGTCTACGACGTCTCTGGCTCCACTCTGAGCCGCTATGCCATGGCGCCCACCCGGGACTGGAGCTCGGCGTCCACCGGCGGCACCGTGTTTGACTTTAATGGCGACGGACAAGCCGAGGTCGTGTTCTCCGACGAGAATGCGGTCTACGTCTGGCAGATCGACAACAGTTCAGGTCTGTCTCCCACAGACCGCTTCGTCACTGTGCTCGAGGACGAAAACCACAAGTCTTGGACCATCCACGAATACCCACTGGTGGCGGATGTCGACGGCGACGGCAAGGCCGAGATTGTGGCCGTGAACTCCCCCAGTCCCGAGAACCCGGATGCTTACGGCATCTACGTGCTCGGCGCCGCAGACGACGACTGGGTGAGCGCCCGTCCCTGGTGGAACCAGCACGCCTACTACGTCACCAACATCGACGATGACGGCACTGTGGGCACCGCCTCCCCCAACTACGACCCCTACGACTCCGACGACCTGAACTCCTTCCGCCAGCAGGCCCCCGGCAGCTTTGGCGCCAAGGCCGCCCCCAACCTGATCCTGAGCACCGAGACCTGCCAGATCGAGTGCGGCGATGCGGTGGTGGTGGACGTACAGGTGGCCAACGAGGGCCGCTACATCACGATCAGCGCCGGTTCCTTGCTCAGTCTGTATGGCCAGGACTCCAGCGGCCAGACCCTCATCGACACCTACACAGTTCCTGCCGAGATCGCGCCGGGTGAGCAGACGCCTGGGATTCGTTTCACGGTCAGCGGCTGGGCCGACTACGAGCAACTCGTGGTGGTGGTGGACGACCCCGCACGGGCGGGAAGTGCGGACTGGGGAGCATCGAAGGAATGTGACGAGGACGACAACGTGGAGGAGGTCGACCTGTCGAGCTTCTGCGAGTAACGCCCTGTTGGAGACGGAAAGTTGGGTGCCCGAGGTGGCCTAACCCTCCCCAGAGGAGCGAAAGTCCATGAAGCGGGTCGCATCGATTAGAGCCCTCGGCGCTATACTGCCCCATGATCTGGTTTGTCCTGGCCTGCGCCAAAACCTCAGACCGCGCCCCCGCGCCCACGGCCTCCAGCGCCCGACTCTCATGGCCCAGCACCACATCCCTGACCCCTCCCCTGGGCAAGTCCTACGCCTACTTTGGCTCCGACGTGGCGGGGCTGGGTGACCTGGACGGCGATGGCTATGGAGAGGTGGGAATCTCCGCTCCCGGAGCCGATGGCATCGGCGCTGTCACGCTGTTCTACGGCAGCAGCAGTGGACCCGACACCAGCGCCAAGGTGACCCTGGATGGCCAGGACGACGAAGAGGACTTTGGGGCCTCGATCTGTGGTCCAGGGGACGTGAACGGCGATGGCTACGACGACCTGGTTGTGGCCAGCCCAGGCGCCCAACTCGACCGCGGCGCCATCACGCTCTACCTGGGCAGCGCAGAGGGCCTGGGAGCCGGGGAACGCTCGGTTCCCTTCGACGCCAGCGCCGGTGACTTTGTCGGTTTTCCGGTGGCGCCTGCCGGAGATGTGAACGGGGATGGCTTGGCAGATCTGTTGGTTGGTGCGGTCGGCAACAGCGACACAGACACCTACGCCGGCGCTGTCTACCTGTATCTGGGTGACCCAGCCGGACTGGCCAGCCCGAGCCTGATCCAAAACGCGAGCGGCGTGGCCTTTGACACCTTCGGCTACGCCCTGGGCCACGGGGACTTTGACGGCGACGGCACCAGCGACGTGGTCATCGGGGCCAACGGCGACGACACCCTCGCCAACAACTCTGGTGCAGTGTTCATCACCTACGGGTCCGCCACCGGACTGGGCGCCCTGAGCAAGCTGGTGGCCTCCGACGGGGCCAGTACCGATACCTACGGAGCCTCCGTCACTGGCGTGCCGGACACCAACGGCGATGGCTACGATGAGCTCCTGGTCGGGGCCTACCTGAGTGACGCCAGGGGCCTGAACAGCGGAGCGGCCTATCTGTATCTCGGAAGCGCCAGCGGGATTGACGCCAGCTCCGAGCGCGTTCTCACCGCAACTGACGCAGAGGAGTTCGACAACTTTGGGGTGTCCGTAGCGGGCACCGGAGACCTGAACGGCGACGGCTTTGGGGACCTAATCATCGGCGCATGGGACGAGGATCAAGCTGGATTTAATGCAGGCGCCGCCTATGTTTTCCTGGGTTCAAGCACCGGAATTCAGGCGCATGCCCAAGACAAACGTACAGCGCCAGCGCCCTCGGACACCCAGTACTTTGGGGCGGCGGTCTATGGGGCCGGGGATGTGGACGCCGACGGCTACTCGGATCTGGTGATTGGCGCCGAAGGAGACGACACCCAAGCCCATGACGGCGGCCGCGCTTGGTACCAGCCGGGGACCTGTGAGCGCATCTGGTACCGCGATACCGACGGCGACGGCTGGGGAGTCGACACAGACACCACCACCGACTGCACGGCACCCAGCGGCTACGTGGCCCTGCCCGATGACTGCGAGCCCGACGACCCCACCAAGAACCCAGGCGCACCCGAGGGCATAGACGACGGCGTAGACCAAAACTGTGACGGGGTAGAGGACTGCTGGGCCGACCTGGACACCGATGGCTACCGCGGCGTAGACGGGGTGTCATCGACCACGATGGCCTGCGATTTCGTAGGGGTGGTCGATGCGGATTTTCCAGGGGGCGACTGCGCGGACGACAACGCAGCCATCTACCCAGGAGCCCCTGACACCCTGGCCGATGGGGTAGACAGCGACTGCGACGGAGAAGAGGACTGCTGGGCCGACGGGGACGGGGACGGCGTGCGCACGGAGAGCACGGTGCGCTCTAGCGATAGCGACTGCGATGACAACGGCGAGGCCAGTGAGTCCACGCCCAAGGGCGACTGCGACGACAACGACCCCAACGCCTACCCGGGTGCCCCTGAAGAGGTCGGCGACGAGGTGGACTCCGACTGTGATGGGACAGAGCTGTGCTGGGTAGACGCAGACAATGATGGGGTGCGCACCGAATCCGTGGTTCTCTCCTCGGATGCCTTCTGCCAGGATGATGGCCAGGCCGCAAGCAGCGAGCCCATAGGCGACTGTGATGACTTGGACCCCACTGTCTACCCGAGCGCCCCGGAGACCGTGGCCGACGGGGTAGATGCGGACTGTGACGGCGAAGAGCTCTGCCCGGTGGATGCTGACGGTGACGGGGTTGTGGGCCAGGACGTGGTGGCCTCGGGGGCGCTGGACTGTGAACAGACAGGATTGGGCCAAGGGGACTGGGCGGACGGGGACTGTGACGATGAGGATGAATCCATCTTCCCTGGCGCCCCTGAGATCGAAGATGACGGCATCGACCAGAACTGTGACGGCAGCGATGCCATCTCAGAGGCCCCTGCAAAGGGCTGCGGAGGCTGCGGGGGGAGCACCGGAGGCTGGTGGCTGCTGGGGGCGCTGGCGCTGATTCGGAGGCGCGCAAAGTAAAGCGCTGGGCGATGGGGCTGGGGTCAGTCCAGGCCTGGTCTATCGCTACTTCCCCTCCAAACACGCCCTGGTCCTGGGCTTATACAGCGAACTCTCGCAAGACTTTGCAGGGCAAATGCTCCGGCCTGGCACGTGGTCTGAGCGCGCCCAGCAAGCCGCTGCACTCTCCCTGGACACGCTGCGTGCTCACCGCAGACTGCTCCAAGCCCTTCTCGGGGTTCTGGGGGGGAAGGAGACCACGGCCTGTTTTGGGACCCACACCATCACTGCCCGCACATTCGTGCTCTCTGTCTTTGAGAGGGCCATCACCGACTCTATAAGCCAGGTCAACGCGCCCCAAGACACTGCGCGTGTCGCCTACCTTCTCCAAATGGGCGTGCTGCTGTTCTGGCTGCTGGACAGGAGCCCTGGGCAAGGGGCCAACGCCACCCTTCAGGGACTGATTCCCTGGCGCGGCTTGGGTCTGGGACTCAGGCTTAGCGGCGCAACACTTTTGGTGACGGGCTTGGCAAACTGTGCGCGGGAATGCCTCTTCTCCCCAGAACAGGGCGTAGCGATTGGAAGCGATTCTTTAGATTCTCCAAGTACCCCGCGCGCCTGATCCATACTTCAGCGACAAGTCTCCCCCCAGGAAAACCCATGCGGTCCACTTCAGTCATCGCGGTGCTTGCACTGCTCCTTGCTTGTGGGCTCCAGTTTCATGCAGACGAAGACGGTGCGTGTAGCAGTCAGGAATGCAACGACAACAGCGCCCGCATCGACCTGTGGCGCTTCGAGTTGCCTGGCCTGGCCCAGCGCCGCCAAGACATCCAGCCAAACATGGACGTTGGGCGTGTCAGCCCATGAACCCGCTCACCACCGCCCTAAAAGTCTCCCGACCCGGCCTGTGGTTTCAGACCATCTGGCTCTACGTCCTGCCCCTGGCCGCCGGCGCCGACTGGCGGGATCCAGTGGTGTGGGTCGGCCTGCTCTACGTGACTTTCCCGCTCAACCTGATGGTGTACGGCTGGAATGACTACGTAGACTGGGAGATAGACCAGGCGAACCCGCGCAAGGACAGCTGGCTCTTCGGCGCACTGGCCCCCAAACAGACCCTGCGCAAGCTCATCCCTGTCTGGGTGGGTCTACAAGGGGTCTTCGCCGGGATCTTCGTGGCCCTGGACTCCTGGCGCATGGTGGCCTTGATGGCCGGAATCGCTGCCGTAAACGCGACCTACAACGCGACCATTGGTGGGCTGCGGGGACGACCGCCCTTCGATCTGATCAACCCCATCGCCTACATGCTGGTGGTGCTCTTGAGTTCCTGGCTCAACGACACGCCGCAGGTGCCCTGGCAGGCCCTGGTGTATCTGGCGGGCTTCTGCCTACACGCACAGCTCATCGGCGAGGTGATGGACTACTGGCCGGACAAGGCCAGCGGTCGGGTGACCAGCGCCACCCTGCTCGGAGTCAAGCCCACCAAGTGGCTCATTCTGCTTCTGGTCGCCGTTGAAGGGGTGGCGCTGGGGTGGATCTTTGAGGACTGGGTGATGGGCGGCATGCTGCTCATCGCGGTGCCCTGGCTGCTGGCCGATCTGCTCTTCATCTGGAAGGACAAACAATACAGCCGCAATGAGTACACCATCGCGGGCTTGGGCATGAACGCCGCAGGGCTGATCTCCATGGCCTGGGTACTGTACAGCGGCAGCCTGATGAACCCCGTGTGGCCGGGCTGACTGCACGCACGGCACGAGTAGACGTCACGCCCTACACCTCACGCCACGCGAACCCCCTCGGCCAGGCAAGATGACCTATGAGAGGTGCCAGAGAAATGCGACTCCGCAAGGCGTGAGAACGAAGGTATGCGCTTGCATTTCAAGAGCAAAGAAGGCGGCGGAGGCGTGCGACCTTCTCAACTCCGCCTACTCGGCTCCAGCTACTGAGCGCCGGCTACGATCCAGTCTTCCAAATCGGTCATCTCAGTAGCGGAGACACTGCCCTTCGAGGGCATCTTGCCACCTTTTCCGCCCACATCGCTGTGGGTGCCTTGCAGCTTGCGCCACAGATAGCTCTTATCCAGATCGCCCGGCTCAATGTAGTCGTATCCTGAGAGCGAACTTGAGGCGTTCACGATGCTGGACTTGCCGCTGATTTTCAGCCCACCGCTCGACCCACTTACGTGGCAGTCTCCGCACTTGTCGCTAAGAATAGGCTCCACATCAGCCCACATTAGATCCGGGTCCGCGTCCGCGTCACTGTCCGCGTCACTGTCCGCGTCACTGTCACTGTCCGCATCGGAGTCCGCGTCGCTGTCTGCATCGGAGTCCGCGTCGGTGTCCGAGTCAGAGTCCGCATCGGTGTCCGCATCGGCCTCGACGCTTGTGTCATCGACGCTGGTGTCGTTTTCTGTGTCCTTCTCGCAGGCCACAAGAAGGGCACAGAAACTCAAAGCAAGGGTCAATTGTCGCATGGGGAAGGTCCTTTGACTGGTCGACCCTTAGGGTAGCAGAAGGTCAAGATTCAGTCAGCGCTCTGCGGCTAAATCTAAGTTTATCGTCATACCCTTCCAGTGCTCCTCGCCCAAAATAACGCCCTTTTCTTCTCCATCTTCAGTTCGTGCCACCCAGGCAAATCCGGAGTCAATGGGGGTCCGGGACACAGAGCTGGGCACACCACCCGAGATCGGTCCGTAGTTCTGGCCAGGCTGCTCACCCGGTGCGATGCCGCCCTGGTCATTGGGCTTGATATAAAACTCCAGAAGATCCACATCCGCAGTCACCCTGAGCTCAAAATTGGTGATGTCGTCCTGACTCCACTCCAGGACCCCCACCTCGCCTCGAGACTGGTCTACCAAGGTGCGTGTGCCGGTGGCCCAAGACCCCAGGGCTGTGACTTGCACATCCCAGCTACGCCGCCGTTCGGGGGTGCCGGTGTACTCGAAGCTACCGCCGTCTTGGGAGATGACCACCCCATCCCAGATCGCCTCGCCATCTTCGGCGAGCTCTGGAGTCTGCCACTCCAGCGTCAGCGGGGCCCCACTGCTGTTGACCACCTGCACCATAAAGGGTTCTTGGGCACAAGCGAACAAGGTCAGCAAGGTCATCGGCATCTCCAGGGGCTGGCTCAGATTAGCCTGCCTGGGCGTTGACCGCGGCGGAGGTGTGCGAGAGCACAACGGACAGCTTGGCTCGTCTGCCGGATCGAGGGGCCAACACTGCAGACAGCACGCGGTCGCGATTGGCGCGTCCACCCCTTCCCCCAACTCAGCTCCTCTGAACCTCCAAAAATGCCTCCGTCTCCGCCCCAAGCTCCCGCCGCGCCTTCCCAAGCCGCTCCAGGTGCCCAGTGCGCTCCTTCGCCGCATGCTCCTGCCCCAGCGGCCCACCATCCACACGCTGCTCCAGCTCGTCTTCGGCCCCAGCGGCACCCAGACCGCCAATGCCCTGAACCTTTTTGCGCTGGTCTCTCAGCTTCTCCAGGGCATGCTCGCCGCTGACCCGGTCCACGCGGCCAACGACCACGGAGGCCAGTCGGGCATGTAAGGCGTCAGCGACCTCGGGCAGTTCACTCTGAAGGCGGCGCACAGCGTCTACCAACAGCGCCCGGTCCGGGGTGCCCCAGAACGCACCGGTGAGTCCGTTACTAAGACGCTCGATATCCACCAACCACCGCTCCAGACCCTCCAGCTCAGACAGCGCCAGGTCCAGTTCCTGCTCAGTGCTCTCCACCCCCAAGACCCGTTCCAGCTCGCCCAAGACCAGGTCTACTTGACCCAGTAAAACGGCCGTTGGCAGGCGCACCAAACGCCGCAAGCTGGGACCCAGCGAAGCGGCCATGTCCGCGGCGGGCTGCAAGCCCGCAATCAGGTCATCCAGCTCCTCAAAGAGAAGCTCGAACAGGGCCAATCGCTCCGCAGCAGGCAGGAGTTCGGCTGTGGCAGCGCGCTGCACGATGCGTGAGATCGCTAAACGACCCGCGGCCCCCACAAACTCCTGGCCCTGCGCCACCAGGACCTGGTCGGCCATGGCCCGCTCAGCGACATTCTTGGGCACATGGGGGAGCACCTCCTGCACCAGCTCCCGAATGCGCACAATCTCCCCCATGCTGGCCCCCGAGGGCCCACCGTCTTCCAGAGAGAGCTTGGCAATCTGAACGGTGTCAAAGACAGCGTTGCCTGAGCACACCACGCAGTCCATGCCGCGAAAGGCAATGGCTTGGAGCGCGCCGACGATGTTCAGCTTGAGCCGCAGGCGCTTGCGGGTGCGCAGAGACGCCAACTCCAGACCGCCAGGTCGAAGTAGCAATGCCCGCACACCGTCGGGCGCCCACATCACGCGCTGGGTGTCCGGAGGGACCTCAACTTCGCCAATCAGGTTCGTGAGCCCCAAGTCCCACTGGGCGATGCGCCCGGAACGAAGAACCAAGAGCCGCCCCCCCTCCTCGTCCACACATAGAGAAGCGGCGCCCTCCAGGCTGCTTCTTTGAAACTCCTGAAAGCCCGAGTCGGTCAAAAACCATGTGGTGACCCAGCCGCCTCCGCAGCTCATCGCGCGCTTTCCACCGGCCAGCAGAGCCACGTCCGCCAAACCAAAAGGGTGCGCGACAATCTCGTCTTTGAGACCTTGAGAGCTGGTGCCATTTGCTGGTTGCGCCTTGAGCATGAAGCGCTGAAGCTTTCCGGAGTCCATGCCCACCAGCAAGGTTTGGCCAGCCAGATCCATCGCCACAAGGCGTCCCCGAGACAGTCGCGCAGGCTGCATCCAGCCCGAGGACGGCCGGTGGTAAAGATGCACGGCACCCGCTCCACCCACCGCGATCCAAGGCCCCTCTGCCCTGAGCAGGCGGCCCCCCATCCCAGGAACAGCGACCTTCTCGGCGCTGCCGTCTATAAGCCAGATCAGCTCACGGCCATCTGCACTCAGACCTACCCAGTCTTCTGAATTCGGAAGGGCCGCAAGGGAACAGAGAGGCAGGTTGTCTTGCCAGATCACTGGAGCCGGCGTGGCGAATTCTTTGGGAGTCGGGTGGTTTCGGTCCAGAAGCAGCTTGTTGTGTCGGCGGTCCAACTCAATGCCCGCAAGCAGTCCCTTGTGGCGACGCAGCAGCAGATCAGCCTCGCGTGCGGCCTGATCCAAAGATGAGAGCCCCTCATCCAAGGCCCGTGTACTGCGGCCGTTATCGGCAGCGGCTCCACGCCTCTGCTCCAAAGGATCACGCGTCTGTCCAAGCCGAGCTAGGGTCTCTACTAACCGATCAACCTCTTCTTTGAGATGAACCTCCAAGCTCTGAAGCGAATCTTTGCTGGGAAGCGATCTATCCCTCTTCCAAAACCGGTCCATAAAAGATGTCGCCATTTTACCCAGGTTTACCCCACAGTTTGGGCAGTGCAGGGCCGACGCTTCAACGCCATAGCTGCACTCAGGGCATGGAGAAAGGGGAGACTGCACCCCAAGAAACTAAGTCCTAAGCGGGCGCTCGGCAGCCAATCGGCTATCAAGGGCCGCCAAAAGTTAGCTTTTACGACACTATAGGTACCTGGAGCACCTCATGACTCTCTCCCTACTCAGCCTGCTCGCCATCTTCGCCTGCACCAAAGATGATGAAACCATCGACACAGCTGGCGTAGAGGGAGACGCTGACACGGACTCCGACTCCGACTCCGACTCCGACTCCGACTCCGACTCCGACTCCGACACCGACTCCGACGCAGACGCAGACGCAGAGACCGAGATCTACAAGGCTCGCACCGGCGTGTACATCGCGGGCGACGGCAAGACAAACATCGGCGACTCCGTCACGATCACAGGCTTTGCCACCAGCGACGAAGACGAGTTCTCCTTCTTCATCAACGATGGTTACAACCAGCCCTTCCACAGCGTCATGGTTTTCTCAGACTCAGAGATCCAGGCCGGCGTGCAGCGCGGTGACGAGCTCACCATCACCGGCACCGTCGCCGAGTACACGACCTCCGCCGACTCCATCACCCAGATTGTGGTCACCGCCGCAGAGGACATCAGCATCGTCAGCAGCGGCAACGCAGTCGACTGGGTCGACCTGAGCACCAGCGATCTGGCCGACCCCGCCATCTCCGAGGGTTGGGAGAGCCACTTGGTGCGCGTGAGCGCTGTCAGCGTGACCAACACCGACCTGGGCTTTGGCGAGTTCGAAGTAGACGGCAGCTTGGCCATCGACAACCTCTTCTACAACTGGAGCAAGGAGGCCCCAGAGACCCTGCGGGAAGGAGACACCTTCGCCGAGGTCATCGGGCCTCTCTACTACAGCTTCGATGCGCACAAGCTGGCGCCCCGCGATGTCAACGACTTCGTGGGCTACGCGTCCAACTGTCCGGCCGACAAGTGCGTGGCGAGCCTGGTCGCAGGCGACCTGCTCGTCACCGAGATCATGTCCGACCCCACCGAGTGCGGAGACAACGACTGTGAATGGGTCGAGGTCCAGAACGTCAGCGGCGGCAGCGTAAACCTGGAAGGCCTGCTCCTCTCCGACGAGGGCGGCAGCATTGGCACCCTGAAGCTCACCGATCCCGCAGCCGTGCTGGCAGACGGCGGATACGCGGTGCTCGGCACCAGCAACGCAAGTGGCTGGGGCTACACCGACTTTACGCCCGACGGCTTCTACGGCTCCGTTCCCGCCTGGAACAACAGCGGTGACACCGTGATTCTGAGCAACGCCAGCGGTGCGCTGTTCACCTCCCCTGGAACCGGTTCCCGCACCGATGCAGGCGAAAGCTGGCAGCTGACCTTCTCCGTCACTGACATCAGCGACGCCAGCAACCCGGACTTCTGGTGCCCATCAACCACAGCCATTGGCGCCACCCCAGATCGGGGAACCCCAGGCAGCGACAACGACAGCTGCCTCTGAGCAAGGTGCTCTGACTCCCTTCGTCCGAGCCTTGGACGAAGGGACAGGGCATACTGCATTTATGGCACTCTCTCGACGCAGTTTTCTGGGCCTGAGCGCCGCTGGCACCTTGGTGCTGGGGGCGGCAGGCTTGGCCCTGTTCCCCGGAAAACGGGTGCCGCCACAGGACTGGCTTCTCACCTTTACGGAGAGTGAGTACAGCACCCTGGTGGCCTTGATTGAGACCGTCAGTCCTGGAAGTTCCGGCGCGCCAAGCGGCGTTGAGTTGGGGGTCGCCGCCGAGCTGGACACCCTGTTCTCCACCCTTCCTCCCGAGAACGGTGCAGAGATCGCTCTGGCCTTGGGGCTGCTCGAGAACGCCTTGGTGGGTGCGATCCTCGACGCACGTCCGCGGCCTTTCTCACGCTTGCCCTTGGAGCGCCGCGCCGAGATCTGGGCTGCGTGGTGCACCTCGCGCATTCCTCTGCGGCGCACCGTCTACAAGGGCCTAAACGCCCTGATACTGGCCACCACCTGGGGGCATCCCGAGATGACGGCGCTCGCCGGCTACCCCGGTCCCCCGACCGTGCCTTCCTATGGGAGTGATCCATGAAGGTGACCACCGGAGATCAGCTCTCGGGCCGAACAGATCTACAAGCCGACGTGTGCATTGTGGGCTCAGGAGCCGGCGGCGGGGTCTTGGCTTGGCAGCTTACCCAGGCGGGCCACAAGGTGGTCATGCTGGAGGCGGGCAGCCACCACACCACCCAGGACTTTGCTCCCCTGGAGGAGCGCTTGGCCTACCCCGCGCTCTACCAAGAGCGCATGACCCGGGCGACCAAAGATGCGGCCATATCCGTGCTGCAGGGCCGCACCGTAGGCGGCACCACCACGGTCAATTGGACCACCTGTTTCCGAACCCCGGAGCGCATTCTGGCGCACTGGCAGCAGCACTTCGGCGTGGAGCTGGGCGACATGCTGCCGCATTACGAAGCTGTAGAGGAGCGCTTGGGCGTGGCCGAGTGGCCCGTGGAAGCAGCCAATGCCAACAACCTGACCCTCTGGCGGGGCTGCAAAGCCCTGGGGTGGCAGGTCAAAGCCCTGAGACGCAATGTGCGCGGCTGCGTAAGCTCCGGCTACTGCGGCCTGGGGTGTGCCTTTGGCGCCAAGCAGGGCATGCTGCTCACCACCCTGCCCGACGCCGTCAACGCCGGCATGGAACTCTACGCAGACTGCCGCGTTCTCAAGGTGGAACGCCAGGGCCAAGAGTGGGAAGTACAGGGCCAGATCCAAGCCCCCGGCGACCTGTCCTCGACCGGTGCCGAGATCCGGGTGCGGGCCAAGCGCGTGGTGCTCTCTGCCGGCGCCATTGGCAGCCCAGGCATCCTGCTGCGAAGCGGAATCAACCCCAACGGGGCCGTGGGCAGGCGCACCTTCCTGCACCCTGTGGTGGCCGTCGCCGCCCGCTACGAAGAAGACATCAATGGTTGGGCCGGCGCCCCCCAGGCTGTAGGCAGCCATGAGTTCGTAGACCGCGGCGAGCAGGTGGGCTTCTTCTTGGAGGTCCCGCCCATGCAGCCCATGTTGGTGGCCAGCGGGGTGATGGGCTCCGGTGCGATGGTCAACGACTTTATGGCCCAGCTGCCCAAGCTCTCCAGCCACCTGGCCTTGATGGTGGACGGTCTACATCCCGGCGCCCCCGGCGGCACTGTGGAGTTGCTCTCAAATGGCCGTCCCAAGCTGGACTACCCCATCGGACCCGCTCTGGTAGAGGCGATGGCTACCGCCCACAGGGCCATGGCGCGCTGCCACTTGGCTGCGGGTGCACAAGAGGTATTCACCCTGCACCCCTCACCCGTCTCTATGACCAGCGAAGACCACCTGGAACGGCTGGATGCTGCGGCCTACGGCGCACTGGAGCACAGCATCTTCAGCGCCCACCAGATGGGTGGATGCGGCATGAGCGGGGATGCAAAAGCCGGCGTGGTGGACGCCGAACACCGGGTCAAGGGCCAAGATGGCTTGTATGTGGTCGACGGCAGCGTCATGCCCACAAGCTTGGGGGTCAACCCCAGCCAGACCATCTACTCGCTGGCCCACCGGGCGGCTGGGATCCTGAGCGCGGATTTGTAGGCCAAGGAACTCGGAGAGAGCGCCGGGTAAAAACCACCCTTGACGTCCTCCCTGCGGAACGCCTGACCTCGCTGACCGAACAAGGCTGTTATGGGCCCCATCTCGCCCGCACGTCTTGGAGAACACCATGGCCGTCCTGCCCATTCTCACTGTCCCTCATCCACTCCTAGAGCAGAAGGCCCGGCCCGTCCGCGACGACGAGTTTGGCCCCGAGCTGCACAAACGTATGCAGGACATGGCCGAGACCATGTATGCCGCACCCGGCGTGGGTCTGGCGGGTCCGCAGATCGGCGATCTGCGCTGCATCCTGTGCGTGGATGTGACCGAAGAGCGCGACGATGACGGCCGCCGAGAGAAGGCTAAAGACCTACGTTTTATCTGCAACCCCGTGGTCATAGAAGCCTCCAAAGACCTGTTTCTATGGGAAGAAGGCTGCCTGAGCATTCCCGAGTTCTGGGAGTTCCTGGAACGCCCGAGAGTGGTGACCATTCGCTACAAGGACGCCCTGGGCGTGGAACACACCGAGACCTTCTCCGACTACCCCTCGATCATCGTGCAGCACGAGATGGATCACCTCACGGGAGAGGTCATCTTGAACAAGGTGAGCCGCCTAAAACGCAGCCGCTACCTGAAGAAGGTGAAGAAGTGGGCCAAGCAAGCGCAAGCGCAGCTGGTCTAAGCCCTTGCTGGCCTAACCCTCAATGACCCAGCGGCAGCAGGCCAAACCAGATCACGTCGTCTTAGTTCTCGCAGCTCTGCGCCGTTTCGTACTCAATCCGGATGTTGGAACCCTCTCCAGGGATCGAATCGGCGTCAAACACAACGGCGTTTAGCTCCTCGTCAAAGCGCCAACCGGTCTCGACCAAAACATCGTTGACGTAAACTTCTATGGAGTTGGGCTCGACGCCATCCAAGATGCGGAAGGTATCCGCCAGCTTCGCGGTGGCTGCCTGCTCAGCAAGCTGGGCCATCTTCTCGCCCCAATCGCGGCTGCAGATGTTCACGAAGATGCCGCCGGTGGCCGCAGCCGCTTCTGCGTAGCCGGTACCTGGACTGGCGGTGGGGCAGCCATCGGGCACAGGCCCAGCCACAGCGCTGATGTAGGTGCTGGGTGCCGCCGTCAGCAGGTCCGAGACCACGCTGGACCAAGTCACGGACGGTCCAGCCAGGTAAGACTGGTCCGGCTCGTCGGAGACCAGAATGGTCGACACGGTGGCATTCTCACGCCGGAACTCGCTGTTGCAACCGCCTGGGCCGGTGTTCTTCTCGCGAAGGGCCGCCTTGGAGATGCTCAGACCCGCCTCCGCAAAGAGTCCGGCAGTGCCCGTGATGGCCTGACGAAAGACGGCCTCGCGTTCCGAGGGGGTCTGCTCTGGAGTCATGTACTCCAGGTTGTGGCAGCCGGAATCATTGATCACGACCATGATCAGGTAGTCCGACTCGATGTTGTCCAGTGTCTCCAGAAAGCCGATGAAGTTGGTCGCCAAAATGTCCTTGTCGTCCTCCATAGAGCAGCTCTGATCCACCCAAAACAAGATGTCCGCCTTGCCGGAGACCGGCTGCTCCCACTCGTCGCTGTAGCCGTTGGCGTAGCTGCCCTCGCCGGACTGGATGGCACGCGGACTTTGAGCGTTGGAGCTCACCCACAGCTCACCCTCGTAGGCGGTGATCTCAGTGGGCGTAAACGACACACTCAGGGGGTAGACGGCATCCTCGTTGTCGGCCTCGGTGCCACCGGCATCGTAGGGCTCCAGGTAGATGGGCAGCTCCGGAGGATCCAGGAGATCAAAAGCGGTGCCAAGCTGTACCAAGCTGGTGACCTCGAGCGTGTCCTTGCCCATGTTGGCCAGGGTGATCTCCGTCTCGATGGTGCAGTCGGGCTCTACCCGCCCGAAATCATAGGGATCAGGGTCCACCACCAAGCGAGGCACCAACCCACCGCCGGTCAGTTCGACCGTGCTGCGCGGGGCACCCACATCGTCGCTGATCAGAACCAAAACGCCTTCGTGGTCCACGGTCAGCGCAGAAAAGTCCACCTCTACTGTGACCTGGGCATCGGGCTCCAAGAGCAGGGGAAAGCTCAGCTCACTGCGCAGCGAAAAGCCCGCGTCGGCGTTCAAAGTCAGGGATTGAAGCTCGAGTGCACGGGTCCCCTCATTCATGATTTCGATGGTCTGAGAACTAATCTCGCCGACTCGAAGATCTGTGAAATCCACCCTCTCTGGAGAGACCACCAAGATGGGTGCGAGATCTTCGTCATCGATGTCGTTCAAATTGGTCAGCTCGTTCTCGGAGTCGCATCCGCCCATTAGGGAGAGAAAGAGCAAAGAAGTGAAAGTCATCGACGCGTCCTTTTTAGTCGTGAACCCTGCCCAGGCCCGACCTCGAATTCAATGTAGCGTTAGATTCTTGATGCCGCCCCTCCCATCGGGTGGGCAAGGTGTGTCAAGAAGTAAATGGCCCACTCAAAGGAGCGTTGTGCGGAGCCCAAGCTGGAAGTTGATGAAGAGTATTTGCCTACTGGCCGTGGCCGTGGGCATCTCCAAGACTGCCCAAGCCCAAGAGGCGCCGATCACCGCAGACATACAGATGCTGCGGCCCACTTTCGCTGGCGGAGGTGCGGTAGGTGTGGACACCCCCTACGTCTTGGGACGGGGTGCGAGCCGCTACGGGGTCTTCGTGCAGTACGAGCGCGACCCGGTGGTGCTCTATCAATACGGCGACGAGTGGGGCGTGGCGGTCAAGAACCGAACCAGCACCTACTTCGGCGCAAGCGTCGACTTTAACCAGCGCTTCTCTATGCGCGCCGCGATTCCTCTCGCCCTGAGCATCGGCTCAGACCAACAGGTCTCCGCCTTTGCCAACGAAGGCTTGGGAATCGGCGACTTTATGTTGGGCGCGCGTGCGGTTCTGGCAGACACCGGGCCGCTGACCTTGGGTGCGCGGGCCGATCTCTATCTGCCCATCGGGACCAACAACGCCTACCTGGGCGACCCTTCCATACGCGGACAGTTTGGCTTAAACGCCGGCACACAGCTGGGCCCCGTGCGCCTGGGTGCCGAGCTCTCCTACCTGGCCCGCCCGGACCAGGTCGAGACCGCGCAAGACTTCACCTTGGAGAGCACCCTCGGTGTGAATGCGGGCGCCCAGTACGATGTCTGGGCCGACCACTTGGGCCTGCAGCTCTCCTACCTGAGTCAGGGCGGAGTCTCCTTCCTAGGCAAAGGCGGGGCGGAGAACGCCAGCGAGATGATCGCCGGCCTGTATGTATTCAACCGCCGAGACAACCGCATCGACATCGGCGTGGGCAAAGGCATCGCCCCAGGCGTTGGCACAACCGCCGCGCGCATCGTGCTGGCCTACACCGTCATCACCCCACCGATCATTCGCGAGCCCGAGCCTGAGCCGGTGGTCGTCCAGCTTCCACCACCGCCCCCTCCCGAGCCTGACATCGTCTTCATCGAAGAGGAGCCCGAGCCCGAGTGGGAGCCCGAAGAAAAGGCCAAGATCGTGGGCGATCAAGTGGTCATCCGCGAGCCGGTGCAGTTCGACTACGCCACTGCGGACATCTTGGAGGAGTCCATGCCCACTCTTCAGGCGGTTGCGAATATCCTCAATGAGCACGCCGAGATTGAGCACTTGGTCATCGAAGGCCACGCCAGCGTAGAGGGCAGCTTTGAATACAACTACGAACTCTCCAACGAACGCGCCCGCAGCATCTGGAAGGAGCTGATGGCCTACGGTGTTCACCCCTCCCGAATCAGCTACCGCGGCATGGGCGAGGTCGTCCCTGTTGCCCAGGGCGAGAGCGAGGAAGCCCTGGCCAAGAACCGCCGCGTGGAGTTCGACATCGTCGACCGGGTGGAAGAAGGCGAGGACTACCCGATCTACCCAGACAGCTACCTGCTGCCATGGTCCGGAACTGAGATCGAGACCATCCAGCCGGTCGTTCCCGAGCCCGTCGTAGAGGAGACCGAGAAGGAACTCTCGTTAGAAGAGCAGCTCGACCAGCTCTTGGATCCAGACGACTTTGACGAGGATGCCCTGGACGATACAGAGCCCCAAGAAGAGCCCACCGAGGAGTCGCCATGATCGCCCTGCTGCTCGCCCTGAGCCCCGTACTGGCTCAGGAAACCGACTGCATCATCGATCCGCCATACCAGGACCTGAACTGCAACCGCATCCCGGTAGAAGAAGAGCAAACGGTCGACGTGTTGGACCCTCTCTGCCAGACCGAGGTGGACGACGACGGCAACCCACAAGAGAGCTCGGACTACTACTACGACTACTACAGCTATGGATGCAACATCCCAGTATCATCCTATGATACAGACGAAGACGGCTACGGCTTTGGCACCATCACCTGGGACCCGGACGAGGACTTTCCGGATGTCATCACCCAACTGAACTGCGACAACTGCCCAGACGACTACAACCCGATGCAGGAAGACGTGGACTGCGACGATGCAGGCGACCTGTGCGACAACTGCCTGGACATCTTCAACCCAGACCAGGCCAACGACGATCCGGACACCCTGGGGAACGCATGCGACAACTGCCCGCTGATCCCCAATGACGATCAGGCGGACAACGACGGCGATGGCGCCGGCGATGCCTGCGACAACTGCCCAGCCCTTTCGAATCCCGACCAGGGAGACGCGGATCTGGATGTGATCGGTGACGAGTGCGACAACTGTCCTGTGGTCGCCAACGTCGACCAGCTAGACACCGACCTGGACGAGATCGGTGATGCCTGCGACAACTGCCCAGAGTTAGCCAGCAGCAACCTGAGCGACTTTGACCTGGATGAGCTCGGCGATGTCTGCGACAACTGTCCGCAGTTCTACAATCCCGACCAGATCGACAGCGACTTTGACACCCTGGGCGACACCTGCGACAACTGCCCGGAAACCGACAACATCAACCAACTCGACAGCGACCTGGACGGCATCGGAGATCTCTGCGATGTCTGTGTATTCGTGATCGACCCCAGCCAGGGAGACGCGGACCAAGACGGCGTCGGTGACGAATGCGATGTCTGCCCCAACCTGGCCAACCCCCAGCAGCTAGACAGCGACGGGGATGGCGTGGGTGACCTGTGCGACAACTGCCTGGACGCTGGAAACCCAGACCAGGAAGACGAAGACGAAGACGGTTTAGGAGATGCTTGTGACCGCGACCTTCAGGTACGCGGCGCTGGGGCACGTTGCTCGAGTATGCCCATGCAGTCGGGTTCCGTGTGGGTGCTGGGGCTGCTCGGGCTTGGTCTGTTCTGGCGCCGCCGCGGCTGACCCTTTGGCTCCTGCCTGGACCGACGCATCCTGATCCAGCCCCTGACCGAAGAATTCTTCAGCCTGGGTCATCGCCTCTGAACGGGACAGCGGGCCGACCAGCTAAACAACGCGGATGCAGGACCCAGAATCACAGCGTCTTGAGCTTGTCGTCCAGCTTTTCCTGGCCGACGTAGCCATAGCCAATCCAGGTGATTCGCAGGTCCTTGTCCAAGACGTAGGTGGCGGTCTGCTCGCCGATAAGCCAGGCGCTGCGATCGGTGGCACTCATGCCATAGAGCACCGGAGAGACCCCATAGACCTCTGCCCAGTCCGTAGCGTCAGCGCCAGTGGCCGGACTGGTCAGCGGTCCGTTGACCAAGACCACCGCTGCACCCGCATCGCGGCCGCTGCTTGTCTCGGTCACCCAAGCGCTGATCTCCTGCAGGTCGGAATCGTAGGCATGGCCCACAGCGATCACCATGGGACCGCCGCCGTAGAGGTCCCAGAGGCTCCACGGGGCGCCACTCTGATCGGTCGCGGGCAAGTCGCAGGCGATCTGCCCCAAGCCCACCGCGCAGTCGTCACCGCCAGGGATGGTGTCCGTGTCCGCGTCGGTGTCCGTGTCGCTGTCCGCATCCGCGTCCGTGTCCGCGTCGCCGCCCTGGACTGCGGTGTCGCCAGCGTCCGTATCCGCGTCTGCGTCGGTATCGGCATCTCCACCTCCCCCGATGGGCGTAATGCGCTCTCCGCCCGCCCCAAAGGGCTGCGCTCGTTCAGGTAGACAGGCTAGGGACAGCAGAAGCAGGGCGTACATAGAGACATCTCCTGCTGAGGAGTTTAGCTTGACCCATGCTCACTCTGCTCGTGCTGGCCTGCGGACCTTCCAAACCCCAGCTCACCCTAAGCCCTCCGAACCCCACCACCCAAAACAGCTTGATCGCCCAGGTAGATACCTTGGACAACGGCTTTGACGACGATCTTCCACTGGAGTTCCTCTGGCTTTTAGAGGGTGAAGAGACGGATCAGATCGGCGGAACCCTGTCTTCGGCGTTGACCGAGCGTGGCCAGACTTGGGAGGTGCAAGTCTGGGCGGTGGACAATGGTCAGGCGGGCAGGGTGGCCTCTGATAGGACCCTGATTCAAAATGCGCCCCCGCTGGTCGCCATCGCAGCTGCCGAAGAGCAGTCTACGGACACACCGCTCTCCATCCTGACGACCGTGACGGATCCGGACGGGGACGAGACCAACTGGACGGTGACGTGGCTCTTGGACGGGCAGAGCACCCCCTTCACAGAGGAGATTATCGACGCCGAGCAGACCCAGGCCGGACAGCTCTGGACCGCCAAAGTACAGGCCGACGATGGGCAAGATGAGAGCGCCGGTCAGGTCGTCATTCGGATCTATTAATCAGCTTCGTTCCCGGCGTAGATCGGCACCAGCAAGCGCTGATCGCCCATACAGGTGCTGACCGGGAACTCCAGCTCCTTGGCCTGCTCGGTCAAGCACGCTTGCTGAGTACTCGAGTAGCTGGAGGCGCTGCGAAGGCTCGTGCTGAGTACCTTCCCGGAATCGGCTATCACCATGTCAAAGACCATGGCCGGCGCCGGACCCTCGGAAAGACCGCAGCTCTGAACGGCACGGGTCAGGTCCTCCAACGTCCCGTCTAGATCCAGGGGCTCCCTGTTGCCACCGCTCACCAGCCAAGGCCCCAGGTGGGGACCGCCAAAATCCCGTCGAATGGTCTGCCCCTTAACCGAACCGGGCCGGGTCCAGCGCTGCCCCCAGAGCGTGTCCAGCGGATCGGCCTTCAAGCGCCGAGCGGCCCATGTACTACCCGTGCCCTGCTGGTAAAGGGTGGGGGTCCGCGGGCACTCCAGACTGGCGGTCAATGGGGCGCGACACCAACCCGCTGGGACCTGGATGGGTGGGTCCGGAACACTGGCATCGAAGAGTCCAGCGGCCTGTGGCAAGTGCTCCTCGCAGCGCTCTTGCACCACCCAGCGCATCGCCAGTGTGGGCAGGGGAATCAAGATCCCGATGACGAGCAGCAAGCCAGCACCAAAACGCCTGACCCAAGGCTGAGCAGCAGCGCCCAGGAGCAGGGTCCCAGCGATACCGGCGGCACCCAACACAGCCCAGGCAGACTGGTGGCTCACATTGGCCACCAAGTCTCCCGCAAGCAAGGCCAGCGCCAAAGACTCGCAGTGCCACCACCACAACCCCACGCCGAGCACGGCACACAGGGCCACGCTGCCGCGCAGACCCGCACGCCAGCGCACCTGTTCTGGGAAGACGCCCTGCCTAAAGCTCACCAGAGCCAGAGACAGACCGGCAAAACCCAGAACAAGACTTGGACTTGCATTCTCCGAGAGCCCCTTGCCCAACCAAGCCAGAAGCAGCGCCCCCTCTGCGCTCAACACCAACAGGGCTAGGCTTAGGCCAAGCCGCCTGCGGGTGTTCCAGTCCGAGTGCACCGCTGCGCCCAAGCCCGCTCCGCCGCCACAGGCCAGCAGGCTCAGGGAGAGCAAGGGCGTTAGGGCGGAGATCACGCCAATCCTGCCGCTCAGGGCCCATGCGCCGCCAGCAAACAGCATGGCCAGCCCCGGTATGCCAAGCCAAGCCACCGCGCGCCCCCGCAGCAGCCGCACCCAAGCCCAGCCGCCCCCCAATCCCAGCGCGATGAGCAGCCCGTTCAGCAATCTACTTCTCCTTGCCCAGAGCCTACGCTCTCAGAACGCGCAAGATTGCCACCCTAAGGCATCGACTCCAGCAGCATCACATCGTCCGCACTCAGGCCAATACGTATGCGCAGGACCTCGTTGTAGGCATCCAAGCGGGGCTGGACCTGCTCGGGGGTGAAGCGAAAGTCCGCTTCCAGTTCCAACTCCTTGGCCCTGGCCGCAGGAATGCTGCCCCCGACAAAGCCACCGATGGCTGCCACCACGCCCAAGGTCGCAGTCCTACGGTACAGAGTCGCGCGCTCCGCATCAGCGGCGGTCACTTGGCCGACCACTCCAGCGCCAGCGGCCACAACGCCAACAACACCAATGCCGTAAAGGACCTGGGACTGGCGCTTCGAGCGCTGGATGTCCAGCTCCAGCGCCTGGCCCAAGTCCTCTTGCTCCGTGAGCTCCAGGTACTCGGGCACCGTCAGGCGCCGCTTGCCCTGGTAAATCCCCCAGGTCTGCACGCTGTACAGCGGGTCGTTGTTCATTGGCACGCCCATGGGAGAGCCCCAGCCGCCACCAATCCCGCCTGTGATTTGCGGACTCGAGCCCCCGCCCCGAATTTCCGTCTCTTCGCGCACCACCAGACGCTCGGCTTTGTAGGCGCGCATGTCGACCAAGCGCTCGGCCGCCAGGGCACGCTCTGCTTCCGGATCCGCTACCGGCACGGGCCCAGTGCGCTGAACCTGTAAGGCGGCGTCCCGGATCACCTCGTGCGGGGCATCCTGGCTGTATGCGACCGCCAAGGCACGGGCTAGACCGGCATTGACCTGGGGCGTAGACCCAGTGCCTACCCTGGTTGCAAAGTAGTCCACCCGTTCCGTCCCAGAGAGCACAGCAGCACCGGCCAAGATCCCCTCCAACTCCGACCGATCTTGCTGGGCCTGGGTCAGCGCTGGAGGAGGGCGCTCCACAGAAGCCGGTCCGGGAGCAGGCTCCTGGGCGAGCGTAAGAGCTGAGAGCAGGAGCAACATGCGGCCTCCACCAAAAGGGCTGCCCCCACTCTATCCGTCTTGAGGTGCAAGGCTTGCAGCAGATTCAGGGGAAGCTCAGGAGCAAGGTCCCTGAGTGCGGGGTTTCGGTCAGGAACCGTCAGTCCTGGGACCTGGGCAATTCCCAGGCCATGTAGGACTCCTCTCCGCGCACTTGCGCTGGCCCTAAAACCCCTCGCAAGGCATCTCGGCCGGCTTGCCATTTGGGCGTGGGCCATCCCCTTCGGTGCAGAGCAATGACCCCAAAACCCTGCGCTTGCAGCGCCTCCAGGTCCGCAGGACCCCATTCAGGCTTGGCGGGTGCCTTGGGATCCATCAAAGAACGGAACCAAGACAGCACGGGGTCGCCCTGCACCAGCGCGTTCGTGCTTCCGCCGGTGAGATGATCCAGCACCATGTTGAAGAGGATGGGACGACCGTGGCTCAGCTGCATCATCTGGTAGTGCAGGTGATGCGCTGACTCCGGCTGCATAGGCAGGTCCAGGACCGCACCCCGGGCCATCTGACCCACCGCGACGAGCTCAGCCTTGATCACGACCGACTTAGAGGAGACTGGCAGCTGCCTGGACTGCTCTCCAACTGCAGCGAGCACCAAGCCCAGACCCAGTACCCAGGCCCAGCGCCCCGGTAGACGGTGTACCACCACACCCGCGGCACCCACAGCCGCCACGCTCCAGGCCGCCAGCAGACGATTCGGCCAATGGAACCAGCCCAAGACTGGCAAGTCCTGCAGCCAAAGGAAGGGCCCACGCACGCCAAATGTCTCCGCCTTGGGCGCCCCTGGGACCCCATTGACGGACCAAAAGCCTGGATCAGGACCTAGCGCAAAGACCAGGAGCACGAACAGACCCGCAAGAACGGCCAGCCAGAAACGACGATCCCGACTGACATAGGGAACCGCCACCAAGCAGAGAAGGGCCGCCCAGGTGGGACGCGGGCCGGGCCCCAGCCAACTCAGCAGGCCTACGCTGGCCCGCTCGGCCACCTCCTGGGAAAAATGACTTTCGTCGATGTACCGGACTGCAGAGGTGCGCAGCAGAAAAAAGAGCACCCAAGGCCCGTGAACAGCCAGCGCGGCTGCGGCTGCGATTGCGGCCGCGCGCAGGTGGGCTTGTTTGAGCACGAAGGGCAGCATCACGCAGGTGCAGAGCACGGTGAGAAGGGCGAGCTCCCAGCTCACCCAAAGTACGACGCCCCCCATCACCCCCAGCAGGGCTGCTTTCCACCACGGCGACTCCCGGGGCAAACGACGCAGCTCCAGCACGGCCACTGCGGCCAATGCGGCAAACCCCAAGCCCACCTGCTCGGGCCGGCCGCCGTCCATGTGCATCCACACAAAGCCATCCAACTGCAACAGCAAACCGGCCACCAGGGCACCGCGAGGGGCATCCAGGGCGCGAGAGAGTGCCCAGCCAGCCAAGCCTGCGACAAAGAAGTACAGCGCCAAGACCAGGTTGTAGGAAGGCTCCAAAGGGAGAACGCGAGAGAACGCGCCGACCAGGAGCACGTCGAGCCAGCCGCCCAAGACGGGCATGAGATCCAGGCCCTCTGGAAAGCCAAGCATCTGGGTGGAGAAGGGGGTCTCTCGTGCGGCATGCCAGCCCATCCAGAGGTGGCCAGACTTGTCCACCGTGGCCTGTCCCAAAGAGCCCGGAGCCCCGCGAATGAGCATCAGTACAGGCACTATCCACAAGGAGACGAGCTCCAAGCGACGCTGGACCAGAGGAATCACCGGTCAGCCTGAGCGCGCACCAGAACCCTGGCCATGTCAGCGGGCATGGGGGCGCGCAGAGAGAGCACCTCGCCGCTCCTGGGGTGCCGCAGGTGCAGGGCGCGCGCGTGCAAGCAGTGGCGAGGATGTCCCAGACGCTGACGAAGCCGAGAGACCGGTCTGCCTTCGAGCAACCCCAAGAAGACGTCCGGCTCCTGGCCGTACAAGCGGTCTCCCAAGATGGGGAAGCCCAGGTGATCCAAGTGGACGCGGATCTGATGCGTTCGGCCGGTGTGTGGCCTGCAGCTCACTAGTGTCAACCTTTGAAACCGGGCAACCACTCGGATCTCAGTCCGCGCGGGCTGACCACCGCTGACCACCGCCTGTTTGATGCGAATGATCGAGCCTGGCACCGAGCCTATCGGTGCATCGACATCCTGCTCTGACCACGGCACCCGGCCTCGCACGATCGCATGGTAGGTCTTGAGCACCTCGCGCTCCTTAAAGGCCTTCTTGACCGCCACGTTGGCCAAGTCGGAACGAGCCAGCAGCGACACCCCGCTGGTTTCCCGATCCAAGCGATGCAGCAAGTGCAGTGCCTCTCCTTGAAAGGCCTCGCGCGCCAAGTTGATCAGGCCATACGCGAAGGTGCCGCCCGACGGATGTGCCAGCAGCCCCGAGGGCTTGTCAAAGGCCACAATGTCGCGATCCTGGTGCAGAATCGGAGGGGTGGGTGGCATTTTGACCTGGCCTATCGCCAGCTCCGGCAGGTTTACCTCCAGGATCTCTCCTGCTTGTAGGCTGGTGCTGGGTTTAAGGCCCCTGAGATCGCTTCGGATATCCTGCGACCGTACCCATCCGCGCACCCGGGACCGGGACGTTTCGCTAAGTTTGGCGGTGAGAAACACATCCACCCTCATGCCAGCCTCTTGTGGTCCGACAACAAACTTAAGCGTTGGCCTTCCGCTCACGCGCACACCTTCCCTTGGATATCTTCTCGATGATGCTGCTCCTTCTTCTCGCTTGCAACACCCTCCCCCGATGGGGAGACGCACGCGACCCGGTGGCGGACACCCAGGACAGCGTTCTAGCACCCTCGGACATTTTGGGCTTGGATTCCCGAGCAAGCTGGGAAAGCGAAGAGACCGGCGTGGCCACAGGTCTGGCATGGGGGGACATGGACCGGGATGGCGACCCTGATCTGGTGGTGTCCTACGGCAACGACATCACACGAGGTCCCATCGCGGTCTACACCAACGAAGAGGGTCAACTGCAAACGAGCGCCGGCTTTACCACCAACCTGATGCACTACTACGGCCACTTGGAGGTTGCGGATCTGAACGGCGACGGATGGCTGGATGTCGTCGCGAGCCGCTTGCTTGGCGACCAAGGCCTTGAGCAGCCAGGCGGGGTCGAGGTCTACATCAGCAACCAGGGCACCCTTCCCGGCCTGCCCACCTGGCAAGCCGAGGGCTTTTACAGCTTCTCGCCAGCCTTGGGCGACTGGGACTTGGACGGCGACCTGGATCTGGCAGTGGCCACAGGCGAGCCCTACTACAACCCGCCCCAGGCCAACTTGGTCTACGAAAACAACGGCGAAGGAGACTTTGGGGAGGCCCCGGCGTGGAGCAGCCCACCCGACCTGAGCCTGGATGCAGCCTGGGTTGACATCGACCAAGACGGTGACTTGGACCTTGTGTTTGCCCGAGTTGGAGAGCCCCACTGCGCGTTTCTCAACGGTCCCGATGGCCTGGAGAGTACCCCAAGCTGGCAAGCCGAAGGCGATCCCACCCGCCACGAGGGCAACACCCTGGACTTTGGTGACGTGAACCAAGACGGCGCGATGGACCTGGTGATCTCGGACAACCTGCAGTTGGGCGGCGCAGGCACCGTGAGCCTGTACTGCGGCCCCTCACTGATTCGCTGCTGGGAGAGCGCCGATGCCCCCCAGTACCAATCTGCGGTGTCCATCGAGGACGTGGACGGAGATGGGCTGCTCGACTTGGTCGCCGGCTCTTGGGGCGACCCGAGCGGGCTGGGCGCGCCAGTGCGTATCTACACCCGCCAGCCCACCGGGCTCTGGAGCGACGAGCCCCAGTGGTTCTCGGAGAGCAGCTCCGTCATCGAAGCTCTGGCCTTCGAAGACAGCGATAGTTTAGCGGCAACCGAGACCATCATCGCAGGGGAGGGTCTGCTCCTGCTGCCCCGGGGCCGCATCACTCAAGTGGAAGGCGGCGCAGCTCACAGGGGCTACCTCACCGGCCCAGGTCTCCTTCGTGCGATGGTACTCCTGCCTACTGAGCGCGATCTCGCGGTCAGCAACTGGGACAAAGATATCGGAAACCAACTCTATGTCCGCACGACGCCTTGACGGCGGAGTCATTGTCGCGATCGCATGGGCAACGGCTGCGATCGCCATGACCATCTTAGTCGGTGGCCAGCTCGGCTTACGCGGCTGGTTCTGGCTCGGCTTGCATCACTTGCTCTGTGTTGCAGGCGTGAGCCATGAGCTACGCCGTGGCTGGCGCCGAAGACAACAACACCTCGCCGAGAACTGAGCATGGTCCTGATTCTTTCTTTTCTGTCTTGCCTGAACAGCAACAAGGTCAAACGCCTCAACGTGCCCTCGGAAGAAGGGGTCATTGCCCTGTGTCCGGGCGAAGTCATGCCGCTCAAGGTCAACGCCAAGATGCGCAACGGGAAGCGCAAGAGCACCACCCAGACCGGCCGCCAGAACCTGAACTGGAAGCACTTAGAGATGCGTCTGGATGGCCAGCCCATGAGCGGTAGCGTGGCCATGCCACAGGATCCCAAGCTCACTTGGCAGCGGCCCCTGACCCTAAAAGTGTGGCTGACGAACCGCCCAGAGATGATTTGGGAGGGCCAAGTCGTTGCCCGTTACGACTGCAACTACGTGGTCGATCTTCGCGGCAGCTCCGGCCAGACAGGCACCTACGCCACCGACGACGCTCAACATGGAGACGACGGTGCTACAAGCAGCGAAGAGCGCGGTGGAGCCGGGGAAGACGGCGCACATGGCCAAGCTGGCGGAAACGGTGGCCTGGGAAACCTGGGAAACCAAGCCCAGGTTTACCTGGTTTCTTCCGCCACCGCAGACGGCCTGCTGGAGGCTCGAGTTGAACTCAGCGGCAGCCAAAACACCTGGACCTACCTCATGACACCAGGGGCCTCTGCCTTGGTCTTGGATGTCAGTGGTGGGACCGGCGGCCAGGGTGGAATTGGCCAAAACGGTGGCCAGGGTGGCGCAGGCGGCACGGGTATCCAAACCGGAAACGGAGGAAAAGGGGGCAACGGTGGAGACGGTGGAGACGGTGGAGATGGCGGAGACGGCGGCACTGCGGAGCTGAACGTGGACCCCAATGCACAACCTTGGGTCGATTCCATCACCCTGCGCTCCCAAGGCGGCCCTGGGGGCGGCCCAGGAGCACCGGGCTACGCAGGTCAAGGCGGCGCCGGGGACCCCATGGGCCAAGATGGCCTGGATGGTCGAACGGGACGAGCGGGACGAGCGGGTGGCCCCGGCGAGATCCTTCCCGTGCGCGTCACGACGGTCACGCCCGGTTTCTAGGGCGAAACGTTTACGCGACAGCGACCGCCACACAGGCCACCCTGTGGCTCAAAGTCCAGGCAGTGGGGTTAGCCCCTGAGCATGAGCCACCACATCCTCCTAATTGAAGACGAGTCGGACCTGGTCCAGACCCTCCGCTATCGCTTGGAAAAGGAGGGATACCAAGTCAGCGCTTCGCTGACTGGCCAAGGGGGCATAGCCCTGGCCCAGGGTGCCGAACGCCCCGACCTGATCCTACTAGACCTCATGCTACCGGATCTCCCCGGAACCGAGGTCTGCAGACAACTTCGGGCCGAGAAGAGCACAGGAGCCATCCCTGTGCTCATGCTCACGGCAAAGGGACATGAGATCGACCGCGTGGTCGGCTTTGAGCTGGGTGCCGACGACTACATGGCCAAGCCTTTCTCCATGCGCGAGCTGCTGCTGCGCATCCGGGCCATCCTTCGGCGGTCCAAAGGCCGCAAGGCCAGCGCAGGCAACCCAACCTGGCGCGGCTTTGGGCCCATCAAGGTGGACGAGGCTGGCCGCCAGATCTGGATCGAAGGAGAAGAGGTCGTCCTGACCATGATTGAGTTCAATCTGCTGATGCACTTTCTGAACAACAAGGGCCAAGTGCAAACCCGCGACGCGCTCCTCGCACAGGTCTGGGGCTACCGAGAGGGCGTCTCAAGCCGCACTGTAGACACCCACGTCAAGCGCCTGCGGGCCAAGATCGGCATAGCCGGTACCTTCATCGAGACCCTGCGCGGAGTGGGCTACCGCTTTCGTCGCCAGCCCCCGACCCCCAAGGGCGCTTCTTGAGCCGCACCTCCCTCTCCCTTCGCCTCTTCTTGCTCTCGGTTCTGCTTCTTGTGGGCCTGGGTACGGGCTGGGGCTTCTTCCTCGACCGCAGCCTTGAAAACGAGCTGCTGGAGCGCGAAGACACCCGTTTGCTGGAGCACGCTCAGGTGGTCCGGGTACTCCTGGAGAGCAGCGCCGATACAGATCTAACGGACACCGAACTGGACGCCCTGACCGACCGGATAGCCCAGGCCTCGGACACCCGGCTGAGCATCATCGATCCCCAAGGCTGGGTGAGGGGAGACTCCGAGCTGACCTCTGCCCAACTTCAAAACCTTGAGCAGCATCAAGGGCGGCCAGAGATTCAATCCGCCATGTCCGGGCAGCTCGGGCACGCCAGCCGCTACAGCAACACCCTGCAAGGAGAGATGCGCTACCTGGCCATCCCCGTCCCCAGGTCCGGACAGACTTGGGTTGTACGCAGCTCGGCGCCCACCGCCCGGATGCAAGGTGCCCTGACCCAGCAGCGCCGCACGCTCTTTCTCACTGGGCTGAGCGGCTTGGCCTTGGCCCTGCTCCTATCCGGTATCGCCAGCTGGCAAGCCGGCAGCGCCCTGGAGCAGGTCCTGGTCCGCACCCATGCCCAAGCCTTGGAGAACGCCGTGCGCTCCCTCGCCCAGGAAAGAGATCGCTTCCGAGCCGTGCTCGAGGGCCTGGATGCGGCGGTTGTCGCAGTGAACCCGGACCGAGAGATCGCCGTGGTCAACTCCGCCGCGCAGCGCCTACTTCGCCTGGGGGAAGAGAGCATTGGAAATCCACTTTTCACAGCGCTCCCACTGCAAGAAGTACGTGACCTACTGGCCGACGACGACGATCGAGACGACGACGAGGCCGAGGTCATCGAGCTGGAGCTTCCCGGCGCAACAGTCGTCCAGCTCCAAGCCACCCGAACCCCCAAGGGGATCGTGTTGCTCTTCCAGGATGTCACCCGCCTGCGGCGCCTGGAGAGCATGCGCCGCGACTTTGTGGGCAACGTGAGCCACGAGCTGCGCACCCCTGTGGCCATCATTCGGGCCAACGCGGAGACCCTGCTGGACACGGCCATCGACGATGGACCCGAACCCACCCGCATGCTTGTCGGAGCAACACTGCGCAGCGCCAAGCGCCTGGGCAACTTGATCACCGATCTCTTGGAGATCAGCCGCATCGAGGCCGGCAAGATGCCAGTGCGCCTGGAAGCCCTGACCCTGACCCGGACGCTGACCGCCATTCAAGAGCCCATGGAGCAGCTCTCCGAGGACCGAGGCGTGGCCATCGAGACCTTGCTGGTGCCCCCCGATCTCAAGCTCTTCGCCGACCCAAAGGCTCTGCAGACGGTGCTCAGCAACCTGATCACCAACGGCCTCAAGTACACCCCTGCCCCAGGCCAGGTCCTGCTCAAGGCGACTGCCGGCGAGCGCACCGTACGCATCGAGGTGCACGACTCCGGTCCCGGCATTCCTACCGCGCACCAAGAACGCGTCTTTGAACGCTTCTACCGCATCGACAAGGGCCGCAGCCGCGAGGTGGGTGGCACCGGACTGGGCCTGGCCATCGTCAAGCACATGGTTCGCGCGATGAACGGCACACTGGGGCTGGCCGACTCAACCGAGCTGGGCGGGGCCTGCTTTTGGATTGAGCTACCCAAGGCTTAGGGGCGCTGCCTGGAGTCCGAGGTGCCCTGGGCTACAGCGTGGGAACGCTCCACGCACGACCCATAAAGCGGGTAGCGTCTACCAAGGCCGCGCCCCAGCCCAAGCTCTGATAGGGGAGGCCCTTCTCATCGGCCCAGGTCTGAACGATCTCAGAGGCAGCAGGCAGCTGGGTGTAGGCAATGGTCGGAAAGAGGTGGTGCTCAATTTGGTATTGCAGACCCACGCAGATCCACTCGGCCCACTTAGGCGCCTGGTAGTTCCGAGAGCCCTCCATCTGGGAGCCCCAGAAATCTTCGCACGCGCTCTGGATGGGCATGCCCACGTGAGCGGGGATGAAGATGATGGAAAGCAGCAAGCTCACCGTCGACCAGACGCCCAAGTACACAGCCATGGTCGGCAGGAAGCCCAAGAAGAGAGACGGCAAGGCTATGAAGAGCACCACATGTCCGAACAGCTGAAGGACCTCGATCTGGTACTCGCGCTTCAGGCCCTCATTGAAGATGCCCTTGGCCAAAAACACGATGCTCTGACCGCGCATACGAAAGTGCACTTGGCTTGTAGCAGGCCAGAAAGCCCACTTCTGAACGTACTTCTGGAAGAAGCGAACTGCTGGACCCGAGCGGTCGTAGTCAGCCTGCGCGGTGGCGAAAGGGTAGAGCATGATGTCGGGATCCGAGCGATCCTCGGAGATCAGGTTCGGATGGGTGTGGTGGGGTCCGTTGTGCTTCCAGCGCCACCAGCTGGTGGACATGCCGCCCATCAGCCCAAAGGCCAAGGACTCCATCCACTTGTTGATGGAATTGTTCTTGGAAAGAGAGCGGTGGGCACCGTCATGGCCGTGCATCACCGCCGGGGTGAGCAACAAACCGATCAGAGGAACAAGAGCGACCTGCATCCACACGGCGGGCGCAGCAATCAGAAGGCCTAAGACGCCCAGAGTCGCCATGCTGTACGCGCTAAAGCGTCGAAACTGCTTGGCCTCATCTTTGTCAAAAATGCCAGCTTTTCGCAGGCGCTTTCGCAAGTCTCGGACATCCGCGCGTTCGATGGTCAGCATCTGGGCCTCCGGCCTTTCAACACCACACAGGGACAACAAGGTCTCCGCCATGCTGGGCCGTCACCCAGCTCAGTGTATCTTACGCTACCGTAACCTAGGACTTCCCCTCAGATGACAAGGATCTCAAGTCGGGTTCCCAAAGCCGTACTCCAATCCTCAAATTTTTGAGCCAAACCCTTGGAACAAGCTACTCTTCTTCCTAAATGTCTCCGCATCTCTCCAGGAGCTGTTTCTACGAAAGGAAACAGCGGGTCCTGAGACGAAGAGGCGGCTATGTCCAAGGAAATGCACTCCGTAGTCAAGTGAAGGGCCAGGCCCTGACCCAAATCAGCCGGAACCCCCGGAGGCAACGCCACGCCTGGAAACCAGAAGGGGCCCACCGCGGAGCGAGAGAGCCGAGTCAGCTCCCCGAAGGCCTGGCTTAGCTGTGCATGCAAGGCATCCAAGGGCACTGCAGCATGCCGCATGAAGAGATCCAAGACCCCAGCGTCAAGCACCACCCGCCCCTCCCGGTTCAGGGACGCTGGGCCCACCCGATTGCTTCCGATCAGTCCACCGCCCAGCCCACTGGGCGACGGCTCTCGAAGGTCCACCACCACCCGTACCCACCGGCCTGCGGCGTCCACGTGGTCAAAGTACAGGCGCAGCTCCAGCACTGGCTTGCGGCGCTTCAGAGCCCCAAAGACCCGGCGAGAAGGCAGCAGACCCTCTGCCTTCTGAGGGCCACGACCTCGTAGGAAACGGTGCAAGTCACGTCGGCCCATTACCCGAGCGCCGAGCGCCGGGTCCAAGGCCATGGCCCGGTCGATGTCCACCTGAGGCGTGTCCCCGCTGGGGTCCGTCTTGAGCGCCAGGACTTGCTCGGAGTAAAGACGGGAGAGCCAAGCAAAGGACGGCATGCCCACCGAGGAGAGCTCCGCCGGTGCCATCAGGGGACCACTCACGCTCGGCGAGAGAGCGTGCAGCAGCGCCAGGCACTCCCTGAGCGGCACAAAGTCCTGGTTAGGGCCTAAGCAGTCCAAGGCGGTCCCCAGGGCACGAAGGTACCCGGCCACCCGCTCCTGGGGCAGCGCGGTCACCCCTCGTCCTCCTCCAGCCACTGGGCCACCTCGTCCTCGGCCTTGATGCGCAAGCGCCGATCCGCTTCCGCCCGAGACTTTTCTCGCGTGAGCCTATCCACACTGCCGGTGAGCAGAAGGTTTCTATCCTCGACCTCGACCTTGACCCGCGCAGCCAGCTCGGGCAACACCTCGGTCAACAGGGCCCGAGTCTGCTCCACGTAGGACTGGGTGACCTCCATCGCCGTACCCAAGGCCAAGAGACTCTCCTGAAGCTCCGCGACCACCATCGGCGCATCAGCCGCCATGCCCAAGGCTTGAATTCGGCGCCCCGCGTTGTCCACCGCCCCCGAAGCATTCATCACGTAACCGGCCATGCCCTCGTGCAGCTCCATCACCGTGTCGCGCAGAGCACGCGACGGACTCAGGCTGTTCACCGCCAGCTCTTCAGCCACACCAAACAGTTCCATGTTCAGGGACTCGTTTCGCAGCTCAAAGGTCAGCTGGTCTACCCGCCGGGCGCGCTCCCCTTTCGTGCCATTGCCCTGGCCCTTCTCCAGGATCTCTAGCTCCGCCTCAAGCTGCAGCACCCCTTCCGCGCACAGGCGCTGGTTCCCCGCCGATTCCACCCGCTGTTGGTGCAGAGCATCTACCTGCTCTTGTAGCTCCAGGGCTGTCAGGCGCAGCTCATCGGAAAATGCTGTTGCTTGGCGCAGGCGCAGGCTGGCCAGCTCGTACTGCTTGAGCAGCCCTTCCGCGACCGACTTGCGGCCCAGGATCACCCGACGAGCCGTGAAGCGCCGCATCAGACTGGCCAACATCGAGTCGTCCGCCTGGGTCACCTCCAGGTCATGGAGCGTCTGCTCGTGCCCCTTGAATGCCGCGAGCTCTATGTCCAGAGCATTGCTCAGAGCGTCTTGGGTCTTCACCAGCTCCTCCACCTTGGATAGGGCATCCTGGTGGCGCTTGTGGATCTCCTCGCGCCGCTTTTGAAGGGCGGCCTGGCTGGGGGCTGGACCCCTGGTGCGCGTGCTCATCACTCTTGTTCTACCCCGGCGGGAGGAGGACTGGCAGCAACCGTGACTGTCGCACGCGCTTCCCCCGTGTAAAAATGCGCTCCTGCCGGCCCGACGGGCGTGTGCAGTCAAGGAGTCGTTGTGGCCTTTAGAGATCGGATCAAAGATCGCCTCAAGCGTGTCATGGGCCGTGGCCCGGATCCCGTATCCACACCTGGGGCACCTCCTCCCGCCCCCAAGGTCAAAGCGGCCGCAGCCGCAACACCGCCACCGCCCCCCAAGCCCGCCGCGGCTGGGGCGGCCCCCGTTGGTCCGGTCTCTCGCGCTCGCCCCAAGGGTCAGCGCAAGCCGCCGCCTGGGGCGGCACCCCAGACACCCACTGGCAAAAAACCTGGCGCAGGCAAGAAGATCTCACCCGAAAAGATGCGCAAAGCTGTGATGCGGGCCAAAAAGGGCACCATGAAGTTCGTACAGGATGCTGGCGGCAACAGCGAGCTCGCGGACATGCACGACCACAGCGAGCGGCGCTACTTTGTCGCCCATCGCGCGTTCTCTAGGTTGATGGAGGAGATCACCGAAGAAGGATTGTTGCTCTTTGATAGCGGGACGGGAATGAGCACCATGACGGAGAAGGGAGAGGAGTGGATTCGGGAGAATGTGTAGGGGGTCTTAGAGCACGGTTCGACTACGAACTCTCGCTGCGCTGTTGATTCCATAAAGACTGTTTGACACCAGAGTTAAGGGAGGCGCTGCGTCCCGAATTTGTCGAACAAGAAGCGCGGTGACACCAGCAGTCTGATCTATTCCACCAAGTCCGTGTCTCAGAGCCTCAACTTCCTAGCCAACAACACCTGCTGTAGCTCCCCAAGCCCAAGCCCAACCCCATTCTCCCGACTCCAAAGCGCAATTTGCCGCGCCGCCTCCATCGCCACCAACTCTCTCCCAATCCCTTCCCCCGCCAACCCTTCCCGCACCACCACAAGTTTTGAATTCAGCTGCAGATGCAGCCGCTCCTGCCCGCTGCGAATCACCGCCGCAGGGGACACCGCATCGGCCACCTGCACAGTCATCTGAATTCCGCGATCCAGCTGGTCCACCAGGCTGCGAATCACAGCGACCAGCCCCCCCGCGGGTGCCATGCCCTTGCCGCTGGAAACTCGTACAGACTCGACCGCCGGCAGCTCAATCGGCAGCGGCGGTCGAGAGTCCTCCGGGGCATCCAACCAGGTATCCAAGGTCCCCCATCGCATACCGTCCGCATCTTCCAAGACCACTGCCCCAGCCAAGAGCCGTACGGTCCCCAGGTGCGCCCGTCCTTGCTGCGCGCACAGCCAACAAAAGCGCATCGCGTAAAAGCGAGCATCCTCTATATGCTCCCCAAAAGCCCTAGCCCGCACACCCTCCGCCAAGCGTTGGTACATCTGCAAGGCACACAGAGCCATGAGCTCTTCCTGGGACGCAGATAAAATGGCCCGGGAGTCGGTGATCCATACCAATCCGTGACAGGGCAAGCGCGCGTCCAACTCCGGCATGGCCATCCAGGCACCATCCGGATCGCAGACCAGAACTCCGCCAGTGCCGTCGTAGGGTAGGCGCAGACCCAACCAACCACGCAGCCCGGGAATCTGTAAGGGTTCGCGCAGCAACCACCCACCCTGCTCGGCCGGCGCAAGCAGACTCTTCCAGACCACAGGCTCATCGTCAAAGCGCAGTGTTAATGCTTTTCCTAAGGTTTGTTCTAGGGCGCGCAGTGGATCGATAGACAGCTGGAGAGTAGCTGGCTCCCGAAGGCCTATTCCACCAAAGGCGGCCACCCGCAGCGCTGGGTCCTGGAGCCACTGAGAGAGACGACGACGGCTATGCCCATCCGACGCCAACAGCTCGGGGTCTACTTCCACACCCAGTGCCTGAGCCAAGGCCAAGCGCTCGGGCCAGTGGCCATTCCAAGAGTTTAGTAGAGCCCGAAAGGGCGCATCGCCAAAAGGCTCCTCTTCCCGCCACATCACACGGACCCGCGACATAGGTCCGACCCCTTGCGACCAGCCATCGGAGAGCTCCAGGGGCGCCGGCGAGCTGCAGAACACCACCCGAGCCACGGGGTCACGCACCTGGTCCATACCGCGCCAAGCGTGAGCGCTCTCGCCATCCATGCCCGCGCCCAGAGACAGCCCAAAGACCACACAACTGTGCTCGCCATGCAGGTGGGCAC
>CAJQPC010000248.1 GCA_905480105.1 uncultured bacterium
CCGTTGGATCCAGCGGAGATAGCACGGGACCTCACCTCCACTTGGAGGTGCATGTTGATGGTCAGGCGGTTGACCCTGTTCCGTACATGCCAGAGGGAAGTGTTGTACATTCTGATCACGATTCTCATCGCTAAGACGAAAAAGTCTAAAGGTGACGCAACCCCGTCCGATTCGGGGTAGGAATCCATAGTTTTAGCCTTTCGGAGCACCCCATGAAGGTCGACGGACTCTCCAACATCCACGCGCTACAGCCCACGGCGCGCACTGGTCGCACGGCCAAGGTGTCTACAGCGGCGTCTTCCTCTGTCGCCTTCTCCGGCTCGGCGGACTGGGTGCGTGGTCTACAGGGCCAGGCCAAGACTGAGATGCCTCCTCGTACCGAGGTGATTGCAGAGATGAGATCGGCGTTAGCCGATGGAACCTTTGAGAGCACTGTCGACGTAGCCAATGTGGTGGAAGCACTCTTGGTAGAGCTGTGAGCTACGACAGCCTGGTGCTTCGGTTGATTCAGGTCACCGATGCCCAACTCGTCGCTGCCAAGGCCTTGGACACCCTAGCCTTGGACCAGGCCACCCAGGACCGGGCCGATTTGCTCTTTGAGCTCGAAGTTGAGCTGCAGGAGGGAGTCCCGGAGGGGGAGCGTCTTCCTCTCAAACCCCTGGTCGAACAGCTTCTTCTGCTTGAAAGACGGGTGAGCGCGGTCATCGCCCTGGTAAACGGTAGCCTGGACCAAGTCCTGAGCTACGACGAGCCGACCTACGCGCCTCGCCGGGCTGGCTGAGCCGTGGGCATCCTGTCCACATTGAGCTCTGCACGAAGCGGCTTGAATGCAGCGAGCGTAGCTCTGGATGCTGCGTCTAACAACGTCTCAAATGCCTCTACCGAAGGCTACTCCCGGCGCTCTGTTCGCTTGGAGAACTCCGACCCAATTCAGATCGGAAGCAACTGGCGCGGCACGGGGGTGAGCGTGGCCGGTGTAGACCGGGCTTACGACGTATTTGTCTCTCGTCAACTGGTCGCCAGTACGGGAGACCAAGCAGAGGCCGAGAGTGAGTACGGGGTGTTGTACCTGAGCGAGTCTTGGTTCAATGACGTGGAGATCGACGGTCTACCCACGATGCTCCAGGGCGTGTACGACAGCTTGACCCAGGCCACGCAGGACCCCAGTGATGAGTCACTGCGCCGGGAGGTAGCTACGAGTAGCAACACCTTCGCCACAAGGGTCTCCAGCACCGCGGAGAGCTTGGTGGACCTCCAAGACCAGGTCCAGGACCGCATGGACGGAGAGCTGTCCGAGGTAAACCAGCGCATTCAGAACATCGCGGATCTGAACAAGGCTGTGATCGCTTCTCAGGGGAACGCTGCGGACCTACTGGATCAACGGGACATCCAGATCAGCGCGCTGGCAGAGCAAATCGGAGTAGATTTTCACCTGGAGGAGGACGGTTCAGCAACGGTTCTTTTGGGCGGCCATACCCTGGTGAACGGAATCGAAGGACGAACCCTGAGCGTTCAGCACTCGGCAGGGGAGAGCAGCTTCTTCGTGAGCATTGACGATGGTCTAACTGGGGTCAGTGGGGAAATGGGCGGAGCGGTAGGGGGGATGTCCACGGCCCTCGATCGCATCGAAGGCTATCTGGATGACTTGGACCTATTCGTCGAAGAGCTGAGCACACAGTTTAATGATCAGCATGCGCTGGGCTTTGACGCCTCGGGTACCGCTGGACAGGAATGGTTTCAGGCTGCCGGCGGTGGCTCGCACCTCGCCGAGAGTTTTGTCTTCAACCAAAATCTGTTGGACGACATGGACCTCTTCGCATTCGCTGCAAATGCATCAGCCTCGGCAGGAGATGGCGAGAACCTCCGCGTGATGATTGAGATGGAGACGGACGGTGCATTCACCGGCTCCAAGAGTGGAGAGGGGGCTCTACTCAGCCTGCTCTCTGAAGTAGGGGAGGACGCTGCGAGTGCGCTTCGGTCCACCGAGCAACAAGCGGTGGTACTGAATGACCTGCAAGGTCTGCGCGATTCGATATCTGGCGTAGACCTTGACGAGGAGGCGGCCAACCTGATCGAGTTCCAGGCCAGCTACCAGGCAGCCGCCAAGGTCTTGCGGGTCAGCGGAGAGCTTTTTGACACCTTGATGGATGCGGTCCGATGAACATTTACCGAACCACTCAGGGCTCTATGAGTCGGCTGCTCACAAACACGGCTTCTCGGCTGAACAGCGAGATTCGCCGAGCAGAGACCCAGGCGATTACTGGATTGAAGCTCTCCCGCCCGAGTGATGGACCCGCCGATGTCGCCAGCGCTCTGAAGCTTCGCGGGCTCATCGAAGATCAGGCCGAGTACGATAGCAACGTGACGCGCGCTCTGAGTTTCCACTCTCGAGCCGACGATGCCTTGTCTCAGGCTAGTGAGATCTTCAAGCGCGCAAAGGAGATCGCGGTCGCTGGAGCCTCCGAGACCTACGATGCGACATCTCGCGCAGCCATGGCGGTGGAGGTTGCGAGTCTTGTTGAAAACTTGAGTGCGGTCGCCAACAGTCGAATGGGGGAACGGTACCTGTTCGCTGGCAACGACTACGACGAACCCGCTTTTGACGCTGCCTTTGCTTACCAAGGGAGCACGGATACACCAGAGACCCAGATCGCTGTGACCACATGGACCCGCACGGGCATGGATGGGTCCGAGGTCTTTCAGGGAAGCGTGGATGCATTTAGTGTCCTGCAGGATCTTGAAACCGCGTTGCTGGCCAATGACCCGGCCACAGTCTCCGCGGGGATCTCGGACCTGGATGCAGCGTTCAATCACCTGACCAGCTGGAGGCAGCGTGTTGGGAACGAAGAGAACATCACTCTGGATGCAGAGGAAACTGCGGGGAATATCTCGACGATTCTGAAGGATGAGTTCAACAATCTGGTAGCCATAGACGAGGCGGAGACCTACACACGCCTGAGTGAGCTCCAGCAGAGCTACACCGCGGCGATGACCGTCGGTTCTGCTTCTGTGTCTGGCCGGCTCTTCGATCTTATATGAGTCTGTGTGAGTGCGAAAAGCTGGCCTTAGGGCTGGCTTTTTCTACTCTGGCACCCAGTGGCGGAATTGTGGGAAAAAACTTTATGGGTCTATCGCACTTTTCGCTAAACGTTCTACCCCCTTTGTACCGAGAAGTATAATATGAGGAAGCAAGGTTACTGAGAACAACCAAGCGACTTCTAAAACGACGACAGACGAATTAGGAGAACCCAAAGATGGCACTCGTAGTAAACACAAATACCGCATCTAACAATGCGATTAATAACTTGAACAGGAACACTCGTGCCCTGTCGAGTAGCTTCCGAAAAATCAGTTCTGGCTTGCGCATCAGCAAAGCATCGGACGACGCAGCCGGAATGGCAGTGGCAGAGAACCTGGAGGCCGCGAGTCGCTCGGCCAAGGTCGCCATGCGGAATACGAATGACGGAATCAGCATTATCTCTACCGCAGAGGGCGCCTCCAACGAGGTCGGCAACATCCTCAAGCGCATGCGTGAACTGGCTGTGCAGTCCAGCTCGGAGACCTTGGACGATGGCGAGCGCGCCTACATCCAGGATGAGTTCACCGAGCTCAGCGAGGAGGTGGACCGCATCTCTGCTGTCACTGAATTCAATGGCCTGCAACTCGCAGACGGTACAGACACTCAGCTGGACGTTCAAGTCGGTGTGAACAACACCGCCAATGACCGAATCACCATCAGCTTGGGCGACCTGACCGCTTCAACCCTTGGCGTAGACACCGGCTCGGTGGACCTCTCCACCTCGACGGCTGCCCAGACTGCGATCAACACGATCGACGTCGCAATTGACAGTGTTTCGGCGTATCGTTCCAAGTTCGGTGCGGTCGAGAACCGGTTGAATTCGGCGCTGAACAACCTGGAGACCTACACTGAGAATCTGCTGTCTGCAGAGTCACAGATTCGAGACGCTGACTTTGCGTACGAGACTGCGGAAATGTCGAAGAACCAGATTATGCAGCAAGCAAGTACTTCGGTCTTGGCACAGGCCAAGACCGTCAGTCAAGGTGCCCTGAACCTCATCGGTTAAGCCTTTGGGTCCAGTGGACAAAGCGGGAGTCTCCAGAAATGGAGGCTCCCGCTTCTGCGTTTGGAGCCCAAGCCTAAACTCAACTGACGAATCTGTTGGACATCTCTATCGGTCTGAAACAGGCCAGTCTGGTAAGGCATGAAGACCCAGGCGTTTGGCCAGCCCACCGATCGGTGAGTACAGCCAAAACATGCCGCTGACCGACCAAGGCCCGAGAGGGGGGCTGTGAATGCTTCAGGGCAGCTTGACCCGTGCCAGGTGCGTATACCCTGCGCACCTGGCGCGGCCTGGGCAACAACAAGCTCGCCAGGAGCACCGCTGCGCGTTGTGCACTCGACCGCAGGCCTTCCTAAAGATGCGGGCAGGAGGGCTCTGGCGAGCTCGCCGAGCAGGGGGGGATCCACCACGGCCCTAAACAGTTGTATCACCATCTGTAGGGCTCCGGTCCCACCTACTTTACGTAGCGAATCACAGCTGGATGGTCGCAGTTCCCATTCAAGAAAGGGCCGATATTTTCAGGAAAGATCCATAATAAGAGCACAGATAATATTGGATGAACCTCAGCTTTCACGCTGACTGATAATCTTTTTAGGGTCCAGGCCTATTGAGCCTAAAGGTCGAATCCGTTCTGTGAATTGAAGCCCCAAACGATTTCGCGTGTAGAGGGCTTAAACCGAGAAAGAGGAAACACACCATGGCTTTGACCGTAAACACCAATGTCGCTGCAATCCAGGCCGGAAACCAGCTCAACCAGAACAGCCGCGCCTTGGGCAACAGCTTCCGAAAGCTCTCCAGTGGTCTGCGTATCGGTAAAGCAGCGGACGATGCTGCCGGTCTCGCTGTTGCTGAGAACCTCGAAGCCACCAGCCGGTCTGCAAGCGTGGCGATGCGAAACACCAACGACGGTATCTCGCTCCTCTCCACCGCAGAAGGCGCCACCCAGGAGGTTGGCAACATCCTAAAGCGTATGCGCGAGCTGGCCGTCCAATCAAGTTCCGAAACCCTGGACGATGATGAGAGAGCCTACATTCAAGATGAGTTTACGGAGTTGACAGAAGAAGTGGACCGCCTCGCGGACGTCACGGAGTTCAATGGTGTGCAGCTCACCGATGGCACATTGACCGCCGGAGTCGATGTGCAGGTGGGTACCGATGGCACCGCCGACTCTCGAATCAACATTGAACTGGGGGACATCACTGCCTCCACCCTGGGTGTTGATACGGGCTCGGTGGACCTGTCCACTGCAGGAGCTGCTCAGACAGCAATTGGCACGATTGATACGGCTATTGATGCAGTTTCGAGCTACCGTTCCAAGTACGGTGCGGTCGAGAACCGGCTCAACAGTGCCCTGAACAACTTGGAGGTCTACTCCACCAACCTTCAGGCTGCGGAATCGAACATCCGAGATGCTGACTTTGCATATGAGACAGCGGAGATGTCGAAGAACCAGATTATGCAGCAGGCGAGTACGGCGGTGCTCGCTCAGGCCAAGGGCATGACCGGAGCTGCAGTCCAGCTCATCTAAGGTTCCAAACCATAAATTCACCCGGGGCTCTTTTATTGGGCTCCGGGTGTTTTTTTCTTCATCTGCTTGTCTTTGGATCCGTTGAGGACCTATGAACAAGTAGTTCACTTCTAAGTTGGAAAGCGCATGCCACTCACACTAGACGGGATCAACTCAGGGCTGGACACCAGTTCGTTGATTGGTTCGTTGGTGGCTGTGTCAGCTGCTCCCAAGGTCCGACTTGAACAAGACCAGGAAGATGCTCAGAGCACCCTGGACGCGGTCACCAAGTTCAAGACCAAGCTCGCTGCCCTGCAGACTACTTTGGAGGATCTTGCGGACGTGGACAATTTCGGCGAGTTCGCACTCTCTCAGTCGGACGTCACCGCATTCACGGCCACTGCCGGCAGTAGCGCAACCGCGGGCACCTACGAGATCGAGGTCTCCGAGATGGCCAAGGCCGAGATGGAGGTCAGCGAGGGATTTGCAGAGAAGAGCGACACCGGCGTGCTGTCCTTCGGCACTTTGAGTGTGACGGTTGCAGGAGAAACGACCGAATTGGAGTTCGACTCCGAAGTTACCCTAAGCTCCATGGCGTCTGCCCTGGATGAAGTGGACGGCATATCGGCCTTCATTTTGGATACTGGGGATGCAAGCACGCCATACAAGCTGGTTGTCTTAGGAAACGACACGGGCGAGGACAACGCCATTTCGTTTGATACATCTGGGATGAGCGGCGGCACGACACCGACCTTCACCGAACAGGTCAGTGCCCAGAACGCAGAAGTGACGGTCAACGGAATTGAAATCTCTTCGGCGGACAATACTCTGGACGACGTGATTCCCGGGCTGGATCTGTCGCTGACCCAAGAAACGACGGAGGCGGTAAGCGTCACGATCAATCGTGATGACGAAGCCATGATGGACAAGGTCGAAACCTTCGTAGATGCTTGGAACGAGTTGCGTATCTTTCACGGCGCGAGCAGTGACTACGACACCGAGACGCAGGCGAAGGGCGCGCTCTACAGCGAGGGCACGACGCGTGGGATCATGGACACGCTTGGCTTGAAGATGGTGACAACGGCTGGGGAGTCCTCGAGCGGCGAGAGCCTAAGCTTCGCTCTACTGGGGATCAGCACCACGCAGACCGGCAACCTGGAGCTGGACCGAAGCACCCTCGGAGATCTGCTCGAGTCGGATTACGACTATGTCGCCGAGGTCTTCAGCGCAGAGGATGGACCGGGGGTCACCATGAGTGAGCTGCTGGACGATACGTATCTGGGTAGCGATGGTTTCCTGAGCAACAAGGAAGACTCCTTGGAAGGAAAAGTCGAGGACTTAGAGGACACCATCGCCAGTTTTGAGACTCGCTTGGACTCCTACGAGGCGCGCCTTCGGGAAAAATTCACCACCATGGAGGTGGCATTGGGCCAGCTTCAGTCCACTCAAAGTTATTTGAGCGCCTTGTTGGGCGATTCGAGCTGACTCATCTTCTTGGAGGCCTAAATGAGAGGCTTGAAAGCGTATCAAAACACAAGGGTCGACACGGCTAGCCCCTCGGCGGTGCTTGTCATGTTGATGGAGAGCGCGGTGTTAAAACTTGAGAGTGCCTGCAGTCGAGAGACTTCTGAGTACGCCGAGTTTCAAGCTGACTTACACCACGTGCGCAGCGTCTATTTTGAGCTGATCTTTGCCTTGGATGACAGCACGTCACCAGAACTGTGTGCTCAGCTTCGAGCGTTGTATACTTGGTGTGTACGAGAGCTGATGACTGCGGGACGGACGCGAGACCTTGCCAAGGTCGAGGGCGTCAAGCGGGTGACGTACACGCTGCAGGAGGCCTGGCAGGAGGCGGTTGAGGAGGCTTCTTTGTGAGGCTTGAAGACCTGCTACTTGAGGTGGAGTCCTTGGAGGCAGCCTTTTTGGGCGGTACTTCGCCGGAGCCGGAGCGCTTGATACGCTTGGACGCTCGGGTGCGTACGCTGGGCCAGAGTCTGTCCAAGTTCGACTTGCAGGCTCTTTTGGGGGCCATGCAGAGGCTGGGCTCGGTGGCGGAGAAGCAGCGTCTGTTGGCCGAGGTTGAGCTGGGCAAAGTAGGGGGGGATAGGCGTGCTGTTCGCGGCTACGGATGTCTGCGTTCGAGCTCTCAGGGACAACGCATCTCAAAGAAGGCTTAAAGCTCAGCCCAAAAAGTCCGATGGCAGATCATGAACTCTGCCCAATATAGCGTGCGTGCACGCCTGGACCTCGCTCTTGTCCCGAAGGGGGGAAGCACCGAGGCTGTGATGGCGCCCGTGATGGCGCGAAAGCTGGCTGGCGAAGCACGGAGCTCCGTTGAGCTGCTTTCCCCGAGCCGCGACCGCCGCGTAAAAGAGGCTCTGGAGCGGGTCTTGGACGCTGTAGAGGTCTTGGAGAGCGAGATGGAATGGGTGTGGCGGCGGCAGCTCAATGCCAGCCGCGGCATGGTCCTCCAGCCCACTTGGGTCACGCTGACACCCCATGGACTGATCTTGGATGAGCCGCAGGAGCCTGGACCTGGCACCGTGCAGCTGGGCATCGTGTTGGCGGGGAGCTGGCGTCTACTGGCCCTCTCCGTTTGTGTCGAGGGGCATGACAACGGTAGCTTTCTCAGGTTGCAGGACCTGCGAGAAGGCGACCGCGACACGCTGGCCGCATTGGTTTTGGACATTCAGCGAAAGGAGCGCCGCCGTGAACGCTCTCAGCTTGATTAGTACGCTCAGCTTTGCACAAGCGCAGGAGGCTCCACAGGAGTCACCACAGGAGACTGTGCCCACTGCGGCCGCTGTTCCCAAGCTTGGGCGCGTTCAGGCGGCCCAAGCACAAGTGGCGTCAGAGGGCGTGAGCCTGGTCTTTCGAGGCTTGGGTGAGTCATGGGACGACCCAAATCTCGAGCTCTGCTACAAGACCCAGTTGCTGATGGGCGGCGTGGGAATCTTGGTGCCCCTCCACCCTCGGCTGATGCTGGATCTGGGTGTGGGCTACAGCCGTCAGAGTGGTACCAGTTGGGCCGAGGGGGCAAACAAGCCGGGACCTGAGACCACTGTCTTTCAGATGATACCGTTCTCCGCACTGGGTGAGTTTCGGCAGCCCATACCGTCCGGTGAGTTCTTCGTAGGTGCGGGCCCCAGCTTTGCCACTTTTCAGGAAGACCATCCAAGCTTCACCGACGATGCTGATAGGACGCGAAGCAAGACCAGTGGGGTGAAAGTGGGGGGCGAGGTTCGGATTGGCTTGCGCGTAGAGACCCGGTACCAGCCGCAAGTCCTCTTGCCGCCTGCACCTCAGCCACTGGTGCAAGGAATTGCCCTGGAAATCTACGCTGGGCGTCGCCTGCAGCGAGGGTCTACGCCAGGCTTTGATTTGGGGGCCAACCGGGTTAGCGTCGGCGTGCAGGTGATGTTTTGATTTTACTACTGTTTAGCTTGAGTTGGGCGCAGAATGCAGACATGGGCGGGCTTGCTCTCCAGGCCGGCCCGTTTGCGCGGGTACAGACGCTGCCCCAGGTAAGCCCCCTGCGGCAGCAGTGGGTGATCCACGCCAGCGCCATGCCGCTATCTGAGCAGGTTCCGCGAAACATTTTCGTACCTGGAATTCGTACCGTTGACGTATACGGCGTGGGCGGTGGCAGCTGGATGGTGGGGGTGGAGTTTGAGAAGGAGGGACTGGAAGGTTCCTGGAGTAGGGGGCCAGATGGGGAACTCATCCTGGAGTTTCAAGCCGGGACCTCGGCCTTGGTTGAGATGGCTCCTACCTTGAGTTTGGAGGAGTTGTTGGCTTCTCCGCCGGAACGGGTCATCCAGGCTGTGAGCAAATCTGCCCTTCAACCCTTGTCGGGGTTGGCGAGCACGCTGGCGCTTCAGGGGGACGAGGTTGATACCGCTTTTCCGGTCTGGACACCGAACCTCCCTGAAGATGTTCGGGACGTGTTGCGCTTGGATCCCGACCCGAGTGCCAAGACCTTGGACCGTTATCGCCAGGCCATGCACCACGCGGACCCCTATGTTCGTGCTGCGAGTGCTTATCGGCTCGGCCAAGGCTACGAGGCGATGGGCATGCATCGGGAAGCGGCCCACTACTACAGACGGGTGATGGAGGGAGAGGGCGCTTGGCCCAAGGATTTACTGCCTCTGGCCCTGGCACGGGCCGAGCTGGCCACAGGAAAAGTGGACGCCGCGCGCGAGGCTTGTCTTGCGGCTTGGGGTGTCTCAAGGGCCCGGGAGGAGCAGGTCGGGATGTGCCTTGGGCTGGTTTCGCTGGAGTCTGCTGACCCCACACCTGCGCCTTTGGGCCGCGCCTTGGCCAAGGTGAGCGGGCATCCGCTGCACTTGCTACTCGCCGCTCAGCTCCTTCAGGCGGACGGATTTCACAGCGATGCCATGCCTCTGCTTCAGGCTGCGTTGAGCGCCTTGGGCCCAGATGACGAGGACTTGGAGCGACACATTCGAGCCAGCTTGGGGGACGCCTACATGCATCAAGGGCTCATGGATCAAGCCCGCGACGAGTGGCTTGCCGTAGGCCACAAGGGCGCACTTGGACAGGTGATCTGGCTCCGCCAACGCACCTTGGAAATGGTCAAGGGCGACCCGCGTGACTGGGCTTCGCACCTGCCGGACTTGGACAGTTTTGTGCATCGCGGCGGAGAGGGGGCTGCCGAGGCCCTTTATCTTCAGGCTCAGGTAGCCATCACGCTGGGCGATGACGAGGCTGCGGCAGATGCCCTGGTCCAGCTTATTGACAAGCACCCCCGGGTGGCCAGTGCCAACGTTATTCCTCAGCTTCTGTGGGACGTACTGGTGCGTCGCTTGGGCACCTTAGGGCGCCAAGAACGCAGCTTGGACCTGATCGCTCTGCACCGGCGCTACTGGCGCGGTGTCTTGGAGGGAGTGGTTCAGGATACCGCAGCTCTGGAGCTGGTGGTGGATGCCTACACGCAGGCGGGATTGGATGAGCAGGCGATACGCACCCAGCGTGAGATATTCGTGATTCAGACCCGCTTGGGCACCTCTTTGCCCCGCGATCTACTACGGTTGGCAGAACTCTATCAGGCCGCCGACCGCCACGATGACGCTTTGCGAACGCTGGACTTCATCGCGGGTCAAGGGGTCCCCAAGGAGCTGCGGGGCCGCCGACAGATGGCATTGGGCGAGGTCCTGCTCTCTTTGGACAGGGAGCCTGAAGCGCGCGAGGCATGGGTCCGCGCTGAGAAGCTGCCTGAAACTCAGGTTGCAGCACGTCTATCCTTGGCATTGCTCGATGCCTCTCTGGGAGACTGTGATTCATCTCTGCCGCGCTTGGATGCTCTGGCCAACCTGGAGCCTGAACCGGATCAGCCACGAATCCGCTCGGGTGAGCTGTATCTGGTAATGGCCCGCTGTCTTCTTCAGGACGGTAAGCCGGCTGCAGCCGCGGCTGCAGCTCAGGAAGCGGCAGGCCGCAGCCCCGATGAGCACACCCAACGCTACGCCACCTTTCTGGCCGCCGAGGCCAAGCGTATTGCTGGAGAAGACCCAGGCATCCTGCAGGAGGCCTTAGAGTCCGGGGACGACTTGTGGGCAGATGTGGCGCAGGGACTGAGCCAAGATGACGTGTTTAAGGCTGGACTCCAGCAGCGTAGAAATGGCCCCGCAGACTGATTTTCTCGAAGTTTGACGAAAAAGTTCTAAACATGTCTGTAACGGGTCCGATGGCGGGGACATAGACCCGGAGAAAGATATGTCAGGAGTGCTCTTCGACAGCCTTCATCAGGGCTTGGGCAAAGTCATCGAACTACGTGTGCAAAAGCACGAAGTGGTGGCCTCCAACTTAGCCAACATCGACACCCCCAATTTCCGCGGGGTGACCATGGATTTTGATGATGCTCTGCGGTCCGCTGTTGGTACTGCTGGCTTTAAGGGGGGCTCAGGAGTGGTCGGAGGAGATATCGGTGCGGAAGGGGAGCTCGTTGAGCAAGACCCCCTGAGCTGGGCTGGTGACCACTCGAGCATCTATCTGGAGCGGGAGAACGCCGCTCTCTTGAGCAATAGTTTGCAGCTGAATGCGGTGTCTGACGGAATGAGCCGTCGCCTCGCTATGCTGCGTTTTGCCGCCACGGATGGTGGCGGTCGTTAGGGAGTCTGAGCATGAGCCTCATTGATACACTGAGTGTCGCATCTTCTGGACTCTCTGCGCAGCGTGTTCGCTTGCAGACCGTTTCCAGCAACATCGCCAATGCGGAGTCTGTTGACGCGCAGGGAAATCCATATCAGCGCAAGGTTGTGAACCTGAGTTCGCAGGCCGCCGACCCATTCGGGGACGCTCTGAGTCAAGCGATTCAGCACGTTTCCATAGATGGTGTAGACAGTCGAGAAGACTTTTTAGAGGTCTTAGACTGGAACAGTCCTTTTGCGGACGAGAATGGCATGGTTCGCAAGCCCAACATCAACCCCATGACTGAGATGGTGGACATGATGAGCGCCTCGCGTTCCTACGAGGCCAACTCCACTGTTATCGACGCCACGAGAGACCTTGCAAACCGTGCAATCTCCTTGGGACGTAGCTGATGTCCATTTCGGCTATTGTCGGCGGCTTGCCCGCTGTCACCGGGGTCGGGCAGCCTGCTTCTCCGGCTGGCATACAGTCTCAGGTCTCTGGGCCTGGGAATTCCTTCGAAGACCAGCTCTCGTCCATGCTGCAAGGCGTTGACGAGGCTCAGCAGAGTGGCGACGTGGCACTGCAGGACCTGGCGGCGGGGGACGCGGGGATTCATGAGACGATGATTGCCTTGACCCAGGCGGACATCACGCT
>CAJQPC010000249.1 GCA_905480105.1 uncultured bacterium
CTTTTGCGAGGACAGAGGCCAGTGGATGGGCTTGTTCTCGTACATGGACAGGTGCAGTTTGAGAAAGTCTGTGCGCAGCCAATCCAGCAGCTTCTTCTTGCCGGTGCTGGCACCGTGGGTGGCCCAGTTCTGGCGCAGCAGCTCGCAGGCCCGGTGCTCCAGGGTGGTGGAGCCGGGGATGCTGGACAGGAAGAGCAGGCCGGCGGGCAGTGCGTCGCTCAAGTCGTCGGTGCTTGGGTCCAGGATGCCGGCGCCGGTGGGGCTGAAGCGGCCGAGGGCCACGCCCAGGGCGTAGGAGAGGTGGTCTGTGGGGGGCTCGGGGTCGAGCTGCTCCACGTATTCTGGGAGTGGGTCTCCCTCTGGGCGGTCGACGGCGAGCTGGGCCCAGTCTTGGGCGTGGCGCCAGGGGGATGGGCCGGGGGAGAGGAATTCGACGGAGGGTTCGCGGTGGGATTCGGCCTGTTCGAAATCAGTACGGATGGATTGGACAATCTCGGGGGCATTCTCGATACTGAGAACCGGAAGTCTATTGACATCGCCAATTTCAAAGTGAACTGTGGGGTTCAGCGACCCCAAGATCGATACGACCCGACTACTATTGAGAGCGCAGAGGAGATTCGCCCTGTCAATCTCGGGGGGAAAGAAGGAAGAGCCCATCCCCGCGATCACACTGGGACTGACGTGGAGCCTTGCGCTGAAATTCGCGCCAATCAAGGCGAAGGCAATTCCTATTCGGAAATAGAATCTATTGTTCCGTATGTTTGCTCCGTTTCCAATCTTAGAAAGCACGTGGATTTGTAGGCCCGAGCGTTGCCACTGCACCACATAACGAAGTGGCTCAAACCACTTATGCCCTTTGGCCCCTTGAATCAGGGGTGGGAACTTTTCGTATGAGTCAACGCATACTTCCCATGGATACCTTACGAAGCGGGTGTTGTTCCCAGTATCAAGCCCCTTTCTTGCCGGGGAAGAAACTCCTAGGGTCTCTCTGTTTCTGAACAAAGAGAAGTTGCTCTCGTCCCACCAATACACCACCGGCCACTCCGGCACGACCGTCAGCGCCGCCGGGTCGAATTCGTGGCGACCGACGTGGCAGAGGGTTGCTGCGCGTTTGCGCATCAGTGCCGGAATTGACTCTTCGCGTTCATTGCGGGGTGTTGGCAACAAGCCAACTGACTGCACATCAGCAGCCGGCCCCCTCTTAATGCAATACATCGCAACCGTGTTGTGTCGCATTTGCTCAAATGCACACCAGAGCAAGTCAACCACGCTTCTAAGAGAGTTATGCTCGAGGATGTGTTTCCGCAGCTTGGCATACTGCTTGATGAACATCCAGCCGCTCATGGATACTTGCGCGAAGGTCCCTGCTGGTCGAACCAGGGAGAGTCCGCGCACCATAAATGCTGCGTAGAGGTCCGCCTTCGCAAGTGGATAGCTCTTCTTGAGATACGTTGAGTCAACCAGCTTTGCGGTCCCTTGGTATGGAGGATTTGTGACTACCAAGTCGTAGCTGCCCTCCCGCACCAGCCGCACAAAACGCACCCCTGCTGCCAACTGCTCCCCTCTCAGCCGCAGCCCCAAGTCATCCCCAGAGCTGTGTTTGGCCAGGAAGCCTTCCAAGCTGTCCAAGACGCTGGCCTGGGCCTGGTCTGCATCAATGACCTGCCGGTCGTCGGCCTGAAACAAGCCCTGCTGTGGCAGCGAGCGGCCCAGACCGGCCTCGTGCTCGGCGATGGCATCTGCGACGGTCGCGTCCACTTTGAGCAGGCTGCCCAGGTGGTCGGCACCCTTCAGTGCGCCCAGAATCTTGTCTGTCAACGTGCCCGGAACTCCTGTCTCGCGCTCCACGGTGTTCCGCAGCTCAATCAGCGCCGGGTCGTCGTCGGGCAGGCTGGACAGCTCCAGCTTCGACGCCACCAAGTTCAGCTTGGACGGACGGGCTTGGGGGCTGAGCGCCTTGGCTTTGAGCCAGAGTGCGGCGGCCGCAATCTGTACCGCACGGGGGTCCAGGTCGATGCCGTGCAGGTTGTTCTCCAGAATGCTCACGGCCACGGCCTTGGGAGACCAGCGTGCTTGGCCGGTCTCGCTCAAGTGGTGGGCTTCTTCGGCGTAGAGCGCGACCAGCAAATCGAATGCCACCACCAAGAAGTGACCGGAGCCCACGGCGGGGTCCAGGATCTTCAGGCCGCGCACGCTCTCCGGCGCCTGGGCCACGGCGTCCTTTGGAATGGGCTGGGGCACGTAGTAGGCCCAGCGGCGCTCGGCATCTGTGTGCAGTGGCATGAGCGCTGTGAGGTCAACCAGTTTGGCCTCGCGCTTGGAACGCCAGTCCACCCTGCGCTGCTCCAGGGCTGCCAGAATGCCCTGAGACTCGGCCCAAGGGGCCCAGCCTTGCTTCTCACACATCGCCAACCACATCGGGCCCAGGCTGTTCTGGAGCAGCCAGTCGACCATGTAGCGCTCGGTGAACATCTGGGTCTTGCTGGCGATCTCGTGGGATTCGACCCTGCCTCCGGCGTTGAGCTTGGCGTCCAGGGCTTCTCGGGCCGGGTCATTCCAGTATTGGTAGACCCAGCCCAGGGTGAGATCGTCGCTCCAGCAGCTCTCCAGCACCGGCTCGTCCAGAAGCTCCACCATGTGCCGCAGGGTCTCGGGGGGCATGGGGACCAGTGCGGTGAGTCCCACGGGACCAAAGAGACCGGGAAGCTCTTGAGAGAGCTCGCCAAAGACCAGCTCCAAGAGGCTCTGGTAGCCCTGGCTGGCGTCCTTGCAGAGAGCCGGGGCCAGCTCGCGAAAGTCGCGGTAGCCCTTGCTGCTCCAGCCGCCGGTGAGCACTTGGATGCGCTTGCTGCTGGCCTCGATGATGCGCAGCATGATTAGGCGGTTGAGCCAGGTGCTGGCGGCTTGTTGGATGACCTCGGCTTGGGCCAGGGCGCGGGCGGCCGGCTGCTTGGACTCGGGCAGGTGGTGGGTGCGGGCGCTGAGCCAAGACTCCAAGCGGCGCCTACGGGCCAGGCTGCGTGCGTCGAGCTGTGCTTGCTGGGTGCTGAGCTCCAGGCGGTAGGTACCGACCAGGGACTGCTCCAGGGCTTGCAGCAGGTGCTCCCGCAGGCCTCGGATGGTCTGGGACAGGGCCGACTTGCTCTCGGGAGTCATGTCCGCGGTGGCGCCGCTCATTTCAGACGCACCTTGCGGCCGGCCTTGAGCTCCAGGGCCACGCGGCTGCGCAAGTCGTCGAGCAGCTCGTCCAGCTCCTGTAGAGAGCTCACGTCGTGGTTGCTGAGCTTGAGGGGCACGCGCACGGTCTCCACGCCGGGGTTCAGGAAGCCGTCCAGCAGCTCCCAGGACTCCGCTGTGGCCTCTTGCAGCTCAATGCGGGCTTGGTCTCGCATGGCCAGCAGGGTGGGCTGGGTGGCGTGGCGGTCCATGGCTTGGCTGGGGCGGCTCAGGGGGGCGAGTACGGTGTGGCGGTCCCTGGGGTCCAGGTCGTCAAAGCCTTTTTTGGC
>CAJQPC010000250.1 GCA_905480105.1 uncultured bacterium
GGCGGAGGTTGGCCCAGGCGAGGACACCCCGATGGAGGTCAGCGACGACCCAGAGCTGAGCACCAAGCTGACCCTCTGCAATATCAACGCTGTAGAGATTCCTGCGAGCTGCGAGGAGCCAGCACAAGCCCAGAGTGAGCACAGCTGGGTCTTGTTCAATCCCCGGTAGAAGGTCGCCCTTCACAGGCCGCAGCCCACGATTATTGAACGAGCCTCTCGCCCGGACCCGCACGGGCAAATCTGCCGCTCGCCCAACGCGTCCCGAACCCAGTCTCCGTCGCATCACTCGGGCTGCGCCCTCCGATTGGGGCGCCCTCCAGCGGCCGCCCCCTCACCCAACCTAAGTCACCCAGCCTGCTCGGCCATCACGCCCAGAATCTGCTGGTGCAGCACCCCGTTGGTCCCGCAGACCCCGTCCTTTAGTGGATTGGGCTGGTTGAAGCGATAGGGCTCACCATGCCGGTTGCTGGAGTTGCCCCCCGCAGCATGCAGGATCGCCACGCCGCCAGCAATGTCCCAGGCGTTGCGGGGTTTGTTGGTGAAGGTGGACTCGGCCAACCCCGCTGCAACCAAACCGAACTTGTAGGCCACGGAGCCGACGGGCTTCAGCTCTAACTGGTCCTTCCAAGGGTCAAACCAGCCCTTCTTCATCTCGGTCCGGGAACAGACCACACGGGCGGCCTGAAGGGAATCGTGGGTGGTGGTTTTTGTGGGCTCGCCCTTGTACCAGGCACCCACACCAACGATTCCTGAAAACAGCTCCTCGGTGATGGGATTGTAGAGAACGCCCACAACCGCCTCTTCGCCTTGAATCAGAGCGACCGAGACGCAGAACTCGGGAATGCCCAAGGTGAACTCGCGGGTGCCATCCAATGGATCCACGATCCAGCAATAGCCGCGCTCAACCCGAGTTGGGTCGTCCTTGGTCTCCTCGCTCAGCCAACCGGTGTCCGGAAAACGATCCTTGAGGTGGTTCTCCAGGATCTTGTCTGCGGCCAAGTCCGCGTCGGTCACGGGGTTGTCCTGGCCCTTGTCCCGCACTGTGTATTCGTCCTTGTAAAAGCCGCGAATAGCGGCTCCAGCTTCAAGGGCGGCGGCGACGGCGGCGTCGTGAGCGATCTGCAGGTCCATGGTTGCTCCAGCTTAGGCAGCGCGGCATAACGCGTGCCCATGGTGCGTAGATATCAAGGCCGGAGCGGTTAAAGCGGGCTGAGTGACCGATACCTCCACCAACAAGCGCGCCTTGGGCGTCATCTTCATGACGGTGGTCCTGGACCTGTTGGGCTTTGGGATCGTGATCCCTCTGCTCAGCTTCTACGCCGAGGGATACGGCGCTAGCACGCTCCAGGTCACCCTCCTGATGGCCTGCTACTCCGCGGCGCAGTTCATCTTTGCGCCGCTCTGGGGCACGCTCTCCGACCGTTACGGCCGGCGCCCCATACTGCTCATGAGCATCGCGATGACCGCAGTGATGCTCGCAGGCTTTGCCGGATCGGAGAGCTTGGTCTTGCTCTTTGTTTTCCGTACCCTGCATGGCGTATTCGCAGCCAACATCTCCACTGCGCAAGCCTACGTCGCCGACGTGACCTCGGATGCGGACCGTGCCAAAGGAATGGGCATGATCGGTGCGGCTTTCGGGCTAGGGTTCACCCTTGGACCGGTGATCGGTGGTGTCTTCGCAGAGACCGAGTTGGGCCTGAGCCTGCCCATCTGGATCGCAGCCGGCCTCTCGGCCTTGAACTTCTTCCTGGCCCTGGCCTTTGTAAAAGAGCCAGAGCGGGTTCGGCCCCGGGAACGCAAACGCACGCTCAATCCAGCCGCTTTTTTGGCCGTGATGAAGCACCCCAAGGTGGGCTCCTACATCGTGCTGGGCTTTGCCATGACCGTGGCCTTCTCGATGATGGAGTCCGTGTTCGCGCTCTTCCAAGAGCACCGCCACGACATGAGCGCCCGAGAAGTCGGCTACGTGCTTGGCGTCATCGGTGTGGTTGGCATCGTGATCCAGGGCGGCTTGATCGGAAGGCTCACCAAACGCTTTGGGGAGGGCGCCCTGATCCGCGTGGGCATCCCTGGCTTGGCACTGTCCCTGATCGGCCTGGCCTACGCCACCCCCTGGGCCCCTCTGTTCGGAGTCGCCTTCTTCCTGGCGCTCTTCCAGAGTCTTGTCCAGCCCAGCTTAAACAGCCTACTCAGCCGTCAGACTACTGCCGACGACCAAGGCTTTGTGCTTGGGACCAACCAGTCCCTGAGTGCCTTGGCCAGGGCCATCTCACCCGCAGTCGCCGGCTTGGTCTACACCTCCGTGAACGACCGGGCCCCCTTCTGGCTCAGCGCAGCGATCTTGGGGATGTGCACCGTGCTGGCGATTCGAGCCACCAAGAACCTGTCCTTGCCCCAGGACACCTTGGGACATGACCCCGCCGCTTCAGGGAGCGATCAAAGCGCCCCGGATTCCGCGGACTGAGCCTCCCTCTCCTCACACTCTGGAGCCCCACCGTGGCCAAGACCTTCTACATCTCTACCCCCCTGTACTACGTGAACGATGTCCCACACATCGGCCACACCTACACCACGGTGGCAGCAGACGTGATGGCCCGCTACCAACGCGCAAAGGGACGGAAAGTCCACTTTCTGACGGGCACCGATGAGCACGGTCAGAAGGTCTTTCGCAAGGCCACAGAGCGCGGCTTGACCCCTCAGGTGCACGTCGACGAGCTGGTACAGCGCTTCCAAAAGCTCTGGGAGCGTCTTGACTGCACCCACGATGACTTTATTCGTACGACTGAGAAGCGGCACACCGATGTTGTGCAGGAAGTGCTCAGGGAACTCTTTGAGCGCGGGGACATCTACAAAGAGTCCTACGCCGGCTGGTACTCCACTTCCGCCGAGCGCTTCTGGACCGAGAAGGACGTGCTCGTCGCAGAGGACGGCACCAAGCTCTGTCCGGATACTCAGCAACCCGTCGAGTGGCTGGAGGAGACCAACTACTGGTTCCGCATGTCCAAGTACGCCGACAAGCTGCGCACCTGGACCGCCGAGAACGCCGACTGGATCCGTCCGGAGACCCGAAAGAACGAGCTGATGGGCACGCTAAAAAAGGACATCGCGGACCTGTGCATCACCCGTCCCAAGGAGCGCCTGCCTTGGGGGATCCCGGTTCCCTGGGACAGTGACTACGTCACCTATGTGTGGTTCGACGCCCTGCTCAACTACATCACCGCCATTGGGTACCGTCGGGACGACGAGCGCTTTGCAGCGTGCTGGCCCGCCGATTTCCAGCTCATTGGCAAAGACATCCTGACCACCCACACGGTCTACTGGGGCACCATGCTCCTAGCGCTGGGTCTTGACCCTGCCGACTGCATCTACGCCCACGGCTGGTGGACCGTAGAAGGCCGAAAGATGAGCAAGTCCGTCGGCAACGTCGTGGACCCCAACCTGCTCGTCGATGCCTACGGTGCAGACTCGGTACGCTACGTACTCATGGCAGAGAAGAGCTTTGGAGGGGACGGCGACTTCTCGCACAAGGGCTTTCAGCTTCGCTACAACGCTGACTTGGCCAACGTCATGGGCAACCTGCTTCACCGCGGCGTGGCCATGTCTGAGAAGTGGTTGGGCGGAGTCGTGGCTCCCCTGGGCGTGATCACCAACGCCGAAAGCGAACTGCAAGCCGAAATCAGCGAGCTGACCAGCGCCTATGACACGCACTTGAACGCCCTGGCCTACAACAGCGCCTTGGAGTCCCTGGTCAACATCGGCAAGGCTGGCAACAAGTACTTGGACAGCGAGAAACCCTGGGCACTCAACAAGGCTGGTGACCAAGCACGATTGGCCACAGTCATGCGCCACACCTTGGAGGTCTGCCGCGTTGTAGGCGTTCTCTTAGCGCCCTTCTGTCCCAACAAAAGCCAAGAGCTGCTCGGCCGCTTGGGCATCTCTGCCCCGACCCTGCAGGACCTCGGTGAGCTCAGTGGCCTGCAGCAGGGTGCAAGCCTGACTCATGGCGACCCTCTCTTCCCACGCATGGACGAGCTTCCCGCAACCATCGCGGCCGCCCTGGAGACGGCGGCGGCCGCGGCCGGCCCTCTCAAGAGCTTGGGCAGCAGCGGCGCTGCCAAGGCTGAGAAAAAGGCCAAGAAGAGCAAGAGCAGCACCAAAGCGGAACCTACTTTTGAGACCATCTCTTTCGAGGACTTCGCCAAGGTAGAGATCCGCGTCGTCCAGGTCCTCTCGGCCGCACAGCACCCCGATGCGGACCGGCTGCTGGTGTTGCAAGTCAACGCCGGCGAGGAAACCCCGCGCACCATCGTGGCTGGGATCGCCTCCAAGTACAGCCCCGAGGAGTTGGTGGGAAAGAAGCTACTCGGGGTCCTAAACCTTGCTCCTCGCAAGCTTCGCGGTGTGATGAGCCAGGGCATGCTACTCGCGGCTTCAGGCTCCAAAGGCATCCTGAGCATGGCTTCTACCTTGGTGGATGTTGCCCCGGGTTCCCGTATCTCTTGACATTATTCGGGGCTCTTTGAGCTATGCAAAGCCCTCCCAGCAATGTACTCTCCTGCACGACTACTCGGCTGGCTTCAGACCCAGCCGGCCTTGAGTTCTGATCACTGACGCCTCTGGAGCCCCCATGACCCTGCTAATTCTCGCTGGTCTGACCGCCTGCAATGACTTTGAACTCGTTCCCAGTGAGAGCAACGTCGGCGGTGTCGACGACTTGTCCGTCTGCATCCTGACTGCAGACCCCGGCTCGGTGGCTT
>CAJQPC010000251.1 GCA_905480105.1 uncultured bacterium
AAGAAGGCGAAGGCGTCGCCGAGCTGGTCCTGGAGAATCAGGACCTGGTGGCTGTGCGTAAGGTACGCGTTCGGATCGAGGAGCGCTGATGCTGCCCACAGCGCGCGAGCCCGGGTCCATTAGCGTGCCCGATGACTACCTTCACCTGCGCACCGTCGTGCAGGTGCAGTACCCTGTTCGCCAGGCTCAGTCCTACCTGCGCCGAGTGATGGGGAATCCTCTACGTGTGCACTTGGTGGAGGCGACTCGGGGCGAGTCCATCGGCAACATTCGGTCGATAGAGGTCTACCCGGCCGCCGGTGGTGACCCGGTTTTGCTTCGCGCCATACGCTGCTTGCCGGACGGAACGGAGGCTGGCCCCTTTGTGCCCCTCGAACTCACGGATCCGCAGGTCCAAGTCAACACCTGGGATGGGCGGCCCCCGCCCGGTCTGGGCCCATCGGACTGGGTTGTTCTGCATGTTCCGGTTCGCTCCTACATGCGCTTTTTGCCTGGTGTCTTTCAAGGTGCCGCGCCCATGCAGCGCAGGGATATTGTCCAAGCGGACGAGGTCAGCCTGCGCCGCTGGGGCCATGGCGAAGGCGACCAAGTCACGACGCAGGTGGAATCCACAGACGCAGACGCCACGCGTCGCTTTCTGTTCATCTTCCAGCACCTGATGACCACGGTCGTGGACAAGGTGACCGACATCCCGTCGATTACCGACCCTCTGACCTGCGACCCGCGCTTCTTACCTTGGCTGGCGAGTTGGGTAGGCTTCTCTCTGGACGAGGGCTTGCCCCTGCACCAGCAGCGCGAGCTCACTCGCAGGGCCATTCGCCTGTACCGCACCCGAGGAACCCGGGATGGCATGGAGGAGATCGTCAAGGTGCTCACCGCAGCCCCCGTGGCCGTTTCTGAGCGCGAAAAACCTCAGCCGTTCGTGCTGGGAAAGGCCACTTTGGCCGGCGGGGCCACCGTTGTTGATCGATATCTGCGCAAGGAGCCTCCACCCTATTTTGTGGTAGAGCCCAAGCGTAGAGACACCACTTTTTTCTGCCTGGTGCTCGAGCGTCGTGAACGCTTCGAGCGCCGCTTTGCCGAGCGCGCTCCCGACGTACTTCGGCGAATCGCCAAGGTTGTGACCGACGAAAAGCCGGCTCACGTCACCTTTACCATCCGCTTTGACGAGCGCTGAGGAACCCGACCATGGAGTTCTCCCGACTCAACCCTTACGAGGGTCTCTGCCTCACCAGCGCTGATTTGCTGGACGAGCAGACTTACCACCGCCAGAACCTGCACCGCCACGCGCTGTACATGCACAGTTTTGGCATTGTGCAGGGCCTCCAGGTTGAGCTGGAGAGCCGAAAGGGCAAGTACGTGGCGGTTATCTCCGCCGGGTACGGGATCACCCGCCAAGGCCAGGGCGTGGCGCTCGAGGAGCCCAAGCAGGTGCTGCTGGAGGTACCCAAGCAGGACGGCGAATACATGCTCTGGCTTTTCCATGTGGAGAGCCCCGACGAAAAGTCCCGCCGGCCCATATTTGACAGTCAGGAGCTGGCCGAGGCCCGTATGCTCGAGATGGCTGCTCCGGCCTTGCACACCGCCGACAATGACCACTCTGACGGCGTGGCGCTGGCCCGCTTGAATGTGCGCTTGGGCCGCATGGTGCATGTCAAGCTGCCCGTGCCCCGCGCAGGTCGCCAAGCCCGTGCTGCGGAGTCCTATCTTAAGCCTCGGGTAGTGGAGTTCATTCGCCTCTCCAAAAAGGTGATGACCAACCTCTTCCGCACCGCGCTGGTCAAAGAATTGGATTTAGCCGTCCTGAACTTCTCCAGCGCTCTGGTCTCCAGCGAGTTCATGCTGATCGAAGAGGGCACCGCCGACCGCGTGCTCTACCGCAGCGCCGGCTCGCTCATCTCCTACGCCCACGACTACTACAACACCATGCCGCGCACCACGGACCGCGTCGGCAAATTCACCGAGTTTGTTCGTCGTGTTCACGCCGAGGTTCCTGGTCCTGAGCAGGGCGATGAGATCTGGCTGAAGTGGTTTGAGAAGTTCGAGCGTCTGCTGACCCCGCTAAACAAGATCAGCGAGGAGCTGGAGAAGACCGTCGAAGCCCAGCGCTGAGTGACGCCCGGTTAGACTGTGCCCATGGACGAGCCCCTCAGCGCAACCCAGGCCCACACGGTTCACGTGCGGGTCCAAGTCATCGACGTAGAAGCGCGCACTCTGGACCTGACCCTGCCGGCCTATTTGCCTGCGGGGGACTTGACCCAGCGCGTGGCCAGGGACGCCGGACTGCCCGACTTTTGGCCCGATGGGCACCGACGGGAGTACTGGATACGCGCGCGAGGTCGGGTTCTCTTGCCCAAGGAGACCCTGGAAGATCTCGGTGTCGTGCGCCAGGAGCTGCTTCACTTGCTGCCCGTTCCGATGGACATGTCTCAGGTCTTAGAGAACTACCCCGAGTACCCGGAAACCCGAGGATACGGCGCCAAGGGTTGGCCGGCGCTCATGTCTTCGGCCTTTTTCTTGGTCCTTTGGATCTGCGGTTGGGGACTCACCATGTCGGTCAGCAGCAGCCTGTGGGTCACCTGCTTGCCCGCCTTCAGCTTGGGACTGCTCTCCGTGAGCTTGGCTCGGCACATCTTTGGTGGCGAGGGTTGGCGCTCCCGAGTGGCCGCCGTAGGCTTGGGGATCGCCGTCGCCTCCTTGTTGCCCGTCTTTGGATTGGCCTTTCTCCTCGGCGGCGAGCCCAATACGCTGCAGGTTCAGGCAGCCATCGGAATGGGCTTCTCCCTGTCTGGCGTGCTCTTTGGCTGGCTGGCCTGGTGGGGTGCTGTGGAGCCCTTGGAGAGACTGCCGCCGCCAGTCAAAGTCATTCAGGCGAGCGAGGTCGTGCACACCTGCGCGATCTGCAACGGTCAGATCGAGTTGAGTGTTCTCAGTGAGTGTCAGTACCGCTGTGGGCGTGTGTTCCACAGTGGTTGCTACGCGGCCCGGATCGCGGTCTACCGGGGTGACCCAAACAACTGCGGGGTCTGTGGAGTTCAGTTGGCGTGATCGGCTCGTTCAGGCCGCTTCCTTGTGCACCTGCCTGCGCTGCATGGCGAGCACCGGCGGCGCCCCCGCACGACTCCGACAAGCCAGCGCAACATGGTAGTTGCCTAAACAGGTGTAGACCTCGTTGGCGAATGCCCAGCCGGGGGACCAAGTTGGCCAGCGGCGGTTCACGACCGTAATGGCCTCGCGAGCGGTATCCAGGTCCTGCTTTTTCCATGCGGTGACCGCTGAGTACCACGCCGAGAGGACGCGGTCTGCTGGAGTGCTCTCAGGGGCCTTCTCGCCCAGCACCTGCAGTGCTACGGCCAGGGCCACGGTGGGCTCGGCGGGAGGGAGGAGCTTGCGCAGCACGTCGGAGTCGGCCTGGAACTGCCAGGTAGGGTCAGAGCTGACCAGAATCCGAACCGAGCCTTGACTGGGTAGCATCTCGCGCAGGCGGGACTGGCTGATCCACACACCAGAGCGGATGCCCACGGGGGCCAGCCGGGGGGAGGTGACCTGAACCAGGGTGTCGGATGGCTCCCGATCCAGCAGGTCTTGAAGGGCGCCAGGAGCGCCATCGTCGATGATGATGAGCCGTGTATCGGGGGGGGTGGCCACGGGGTCTCTCCGGTTGGGGATGTAGACCTCTTCGGACCCATCAACACCCGCGTTGAGGTCCTTTTGCGGGACGGTCCAAGCTCACCGGTAGAAGTCCAAGGCAAGGGCTGACAGGCATTGCAGCGGAAATGGGCTTGGAAGCGATGATCCAAGTTAAGGGTTGCTTTGGCCCACAAGCACGCCCGACCCCGGTAGAATCACCCTATGACTCGACTCCTCCTGATTTGCCTGTCTCTGTCCACCCTCGCCTTTGCCGGTGCGCGCGAAGAAGCGGAGCTGGAGCGCTATGTCGCGGACATCGCTACGCTCTCTGAGCGACAGGCCTGGGACGGGGTGGAGCGCAACTACGAGAAGGTGATGGAGCTGTCCGGGGTGGAGATCCCGCGGGAGGTCCACACAAATGCTGCCCTGGCCTCTCGGTCCACCGGCAACATGAAAGCCGTGACGGATCGTCTGGAGCGCGCGCAGAAGATCGGGGCTGAGGATGACACCGCGGCCTGGCTCAATGAGATCAACGAGAACTTCGGCCGGGTCACCCTCATCGTGCCCAAGGGAGTCGTGCTTGTCCCCGAGGTCATGCCCTTCGCGCCGGATCAGCGTCTGCAGGTGGAGTCCGCTGGCAAGGCGTTGATAGAGGAAGGCACCTTCGACGGCATGCTGCCTGTTGGAAAGTACACCTTGGGCGGGGTTGGTTTCGAGGTCGTTGCCGGCATCAGCGCCAAGGTTGAGCTCTCCGGCCGGGATCTGCGAAAGCTGTGAGCCCGCTCCTCGCCCTCTTTTTGGCTGCACCATCGGCTTTGGCGCAGAACACCGACCCGTCTGGCAAAGATGAGTGGGGGTTGACTGCGACCCTCTCTGGCGGTTGGTACCTTGCGGATCCTGGCGAGAATATCCAGAGTTCCTGGTCTTTAAATCCGCGCCTTGGCTACTCGCTCACCCGCAACCTGCACTTGGAAGGCCACGTAGGCTGGATGCAGGCGGGCACCCGTGGCTGGGGCTACCGCTACAACGCCTTTACGCCACGCCTGGATCTTCTGGTCCTCATTCGCCCCGATCTACCCGTCGTTCCCTATCTGGCCGGCGGCTCGGGCTTGTACTGGGTGCGGGTCTACCGCAGCGAAGACTCCCAGCAGCAAGAGGAGCTCGAGGGTTCCAACCTGGGCAACTACAAGAACCCAGACTCCGATCTACTGCTCAACATTGGTCCGGGCATCTTGATCCCCTTGGCGGGGGGCATGGCTTTGCGCTTCGATGCCCGCTTGATCTACACCTTGGGTCAGGAGCCCTACGCCGGAAACACCGACCAATTTTCCAACCTGGAGCTGACTGCCGGCTTTATGTTTCGTGCCGCCGAGCGCAACCGGGACAGCGATGGGGACAGCATTTACGACAAGGTGGATACCTGTCCAGACAAGCCCGAGGACTGGGATGACTACCAGGACGAGGACGGCTGCCCGGATCCGGACAACGACAACGACGGGATCTTGGATGTGGACGACGACTGCGCCATGGAGGTCGAGGATTTTGACGACTTCCAGGACGGGGACGGTTGCCCGGAGTGGGACAACGACAACGATGGCATCGCAGATGATTTAGACGAATGCGCCACCCAACGTGAGGACCAGGACGGTTTCCAGGACGAGGACGGCTGCCCGGAGTTGGACAACGATGGAGACCTGATCCCTGATTTGAACGACCGCTGTCCCAACCACCCGGAAGACATGGATGGCTTTCAGGATGAAGACGGTTGCGAGGACTCCGACAACGACGGGGACGGCTTGCCCGACGCCCTGGACAGCTGTCCCTTTGAACCAGAGATCTACAACGGTTTCCAGGACGACGATGGGTGCCCGGATGAGTCCGCACCGGAGATCGAGCGCTTTACTGGGGTCATTCACGGGGTGAACTTCGAGGTGAACTCCGATGAGATCACCGTCGGGAGCTATCGCATCTTGAACGAGGCAGCGGCGGTGCTGGTCAAGTACCCGGAGCTGCGCATCGAGGTGCAGGGACACACCGACTCTGACGGCAGCGATGAGAGCAACTTTGAGCTCTCCGATCGTCGAGCCGAGTCCGTAGTGCGCTATTTGAGCGGGCGCGGTGTGGACGCGGGACGGTTGACCTGGATGGGCTACGGGGAGAGCCGTCCCTTGGTGGCCAATGATTCCTCGGAGGGCAAGGCCATCAACCGGCGGGTGGAGTTCCACTTGGTCGGACAGGCCCAACAGGACGCCAGCCGAGAGGAATAGGCGAATGCTTTGGAGCGGGGCCGCGCGGTTAGAACGCTACGCCAATCGGCCGCTAATCAAAGCCCACCCATTGGTCGTCGATCAGGCGCTCGTTTGGACGAAAACGGGCCTTGTAGCTCAGCTGTGCGCACTCCTGGACGTAGAGTCCCAGGTAGTAGTACCGAAAACCTCGGGAATGCAGCCAGCGAATCTCCGCCAAGGCTGAGAATGTGCCCAAGCTACGATCCGAAAAGTCAGGATCAAAGTAGAAGTACGCTGAGCTTGCATCTCGGGCCCCAATGTCCAAGATGCCGACGCCGACCAGCCTGTCATCCAGCATGTAGCGGGTCTCCAAGGTCTGGGTACAGCTGGTCACCAACCAGTTGCGGTAGTGCTCTGCGCTGGTGGGGAGCTCGGCCAAGTCCCGCATCAACTTGTGCCTGTTGAAAAGCGCCAAGTGGGCATCGTCCACAATGGGCGGACCCGCCGAGACGTGGAGGTCCTGGTTCTTGCGTAGAACCCTGCGCTGGCTCTTGGAAGGCTTGAACTGGTCCACGGGAACGCGGATGCCTTGGCAGGCCTTGCAGCTGGGACAAGACGGTCGGTATAGGCTGCGGCCAACCCGGCGATCGGATTTGGCAAGCAGTGCGTCGTAGTCCTGGCCTTTGATGTTCTGGCGGTACCAACGGAGAGGCAGCACGGCCTGCTCCCCGGCCAAGTAGGGGCAGTCGTGCGGGGTTGCGTCGATGGGGACGCCCTGAGGGGGGGTTTCCAAACTCGCCATGGCCGGAAGGTAGCCGATCTCACTTCACAGTGAGCACTTCTCCCAGGGGCTTTCGCTCAAGATCTGGCACCTTCACCCCAGGGGACGGGTGACCTACTGCCAGGAGCAGGTAGGCGCGCTCATTGCTGTGCCGCTCCAGGATGTCCTTGAGGAACTTCATCGGAGAGGGAGTATGGGTCACGCAGACCAAGCCGGCACGGTGCAGAGCGGCGATGAGAATGCCCGTGGCCAGGCCCACGGATTCGGTGACGTAGTAATGCTTGCCCTGTGGGCCGCTGTTTTGAGCAAAGATCGCGATCAGCCAAGGAGCGTTCTCCAGGTAGGGCTTGTCCGCGTCGGTTCCGAAGGGTTCAAGCGCTTCCTTCCAAGCATCTGGGAAGCGCGTCTCGTAGTTGCGGCGCTCTTCGGCTTCGGCGGCGTGGCGAATCTTGGTCTTGGTGGCTGGGTCTTGGACAGCCACAAAATGCCAGGGTTGGCGGTGGGCGCCGGACGGTGCCGTACTGCCGGCGGCCACACAGGCCTCGATGACAGACTGAGGGACAGGGTCTGAGGAAAAGCGGCGCACCGTACGCCGACTGTCCAACTCCTGGTAGAAGACTCTGGCCCGCTCCTCCATTGTGGCGTTGTCTAGGCGGGTGTGCGGGTAGAGAATCCAGTCGTCCTGCTCGGCCATGGTGCCTCCTAGGGCTCTTGGCCGTTAGCCTTCCAGAGAGGAGCCTGCATGTCCCTGAGCGTCGAACGTTTGTCGCTGAGCACCGGTGGTGCCACCCGCATTTTGCTGAACCGTCCGAAAGCGGCCAATGCCTATACAAGGGAGATGTTGGATTCCCTGAGCCAGGCCATTGCCGCTTGCACCGACCACGTGCTGATCCTGGGTGCGGTGGGCAAGGGCGCCTTCTGTGCGGGCGCAGATCTCAAGGCGATGGAAAGCGCCACGGCAGAAGATGCCTTGGACCTTCATTCTCAGCGGGTTTTTGAGCAGTTGGCGTCATTCCCTGGAGTGAGTGTTGCTGCGGTCGATGGGGCGGCGGTGGCGGGCGGTTTGGAGCTGTCTCTGGCCTGTGATTTGCGCATCGCCGGTCCCTTGGCCATCTTCCGCCTACCGGAGACGGGCCTGGGACTGATCCCTGCGGCTGGAGGTTGTAGCCGCTTACCCGGGATCATCGGCCTGGGCCGCGCCAAGGAGATGGTGCTCTTGGGCACTACCCTGAGCGCGGTGAGTGCTCTCGACTGGGGCTTGGTCAACGCGGTGCATGCTGAGCCGATGGCCTTGGCGCTGGAGTGGGCTGAGAAGCTGGGAAAGCGGGATCCCATCGCGCTGCGCTTGGCAAAGTCCGCCTTGAACCCCGAGCTCACCGAGTCTTTAGAGAAAGAGCGCCTGAGCGAGGCCATTTTGTACGGGCGCAAGGAGCAGAAGTGAGGGGCGCTGTCGCCGCTGGCAATGCTCAGACCGTCGCTGGGGGCATGGCAGCCTTGACCCTGGGGGGCAACGCCGTGGATGCCGTGGTGGCTGCGACGCTTATGGCCTGCGTTACCGAGCCCCTTCTGACGGGCTTGGGCGGTGGAGGGCTGGCGATGGTCCGGATGTCAGGACAGACCCAAGTCATGGACTTCTTTGGGACCATGCCTGGGCTCTGCGGGAAGGCTCACGGCGCCATGCGCGCCGTGGATGTGGACTTTGGGCCGGTGCGACAGCGTTTTTTAGCAGGTCCGGCCAGCGCCTGTGTGCCCGGCATGCCCCAGGGACTCTGGGAACTGCATCAGCGCTACGGGGTGCTGCCCATGCCGCTCCTTGCTCAGGATGCTGTGCGGGCGTGCAGTGAGGGGGTCCCCGTCACCCACGCGACCCAGCTCAGTGCAGGTCTGCTCTGGGAGATCCTGCAGATGACTCCCCTGAGCGAGTCCCTGTTTGGGCGTGATGATGACCAAGGGGGACGCCGTCCCTTGCAGGTGGGCGACACCTTTTACAACCCCGCCCTGGGGCCCACCTTGGTCCGACTGGCCCAGGAAGGACCGGCCTTCTTGGTCACCGGTCAGGGCGCAGAGGCGATGGTGCGCACCTTGGGGCCGGAGTCGGCCCTGGGGATGAGGGATCTGGCGGCCTACCGGGCTCTCTGGAGTCCCGCCCTCAGCGCGGCTTACCGCGGGGTTCAGGTGCACATGCCCGGCGCTCCAAGTCAGGGTGGTTTTCAGGTGCAGCACGCCCTGCAGGCTCTGGGCAAAAGCAAGCGTGCGGCGTTCTCGGCTCAAGAGATCATGGATGTGGCGCGCGCGATGGACAATGCTGAGCGCGCCATGCCCAAAGACCGAGTGGCGCTCTTTGGCCAAGGCTTTGGATCCAAGTATTTGGGCAGTGGGTACACAACCCACACCAGCGTGGTGGACGAGGCAGGAAACGCCGTGTCCATCACCAGCTCGCTGGGAGAGACCAGCGGCTGGGTGGTCCCAGAGACCGGTGTGGTCACCAACAACTTCTTAGGCGAGGCTGATGTGAACCCGCCCGGCCATCCGCGCCCACCTGGGGAGCGCCTGTTCACGATGTGCACCCCCACCTTGGTGCAGCGCGGTGAGGAGATCATTGCCATGGGCGCTGGCGGGAGTTCCCGCATTCGCAGTGCCGTCCTTCATGGGGTGCTCTACGCGGTGGATCACCACGCCCAGCCGTCGAAGATCTCTGGCCGGCCTCGTTTGCACATGGAGGATGGACAGCTGCGTCTGGAGACCTTTGAGCGGGCCCCAGAGGTCTTGGAGTCCGTGGGCCGTGACTGGGGAGAGTTCATCTCCTTCCCTGAGTACTCGATGTACATGGGCGGCCTTCACGTGGCTGGCAAGTGGGCGGGCAGGTTGAGCGCGGGTGGGGACCCCCGGCGCTCCGGCAGCGCAGCGTCTTCCTGAGACCCGATCTACACTGAAGGCCCTCTTCTCCGGCTCCGGCAGCTCCGATGCTCGATACCCAACCCCGACTGCTCTCTGTTGGCACCGCCAATCCGCCCGAGAGGTTCACCCAAGAGGACATCGCTGCGCGCTTTGAGATACCGGATCCCCGCATTCGCAGTCTCTTTCGCTCCACCCACATCCACACTCGGCACCTGTATCTGCCTCCGATCGACGAGAAGGGCACCCCCGTCGATACCCAGGGTGAGCTGTTGGCCAAGCACCTCCGGGGTGCTCTGGAGATCGGACCCCAAGCCGTCGAGCGCTGCTTGGCGCCCTTGGGGCTGAGCGTCACAGACATGGATTACCTCTGCTGCATCACAAGCACTGGCTTTATGGCCCCTGGGCTCACCGCCCATGTGATGAAGCACATGGGCTTTAGGGCCGACTGCAGCCGTGCGGACATTGTGGGCATGGGCTGCAACGCCGGCCTGAATGGCCTGAACCCCGTGAGCGCTTGGGCCCGCGCCAATCCGGGCAAGAACGCCCTGATGCTCTGCATCGAGGTCTGCAGCGCCGCCTATGTGTTTGACGGCACAATGCGAACTGCCATTGTTAACTCACTCTTTGGCGATGGCAGCGCGGCCGTGCTCGTCCGAGCCGATCCCGCCGACGACAAGCGTTTTGCGCCGCGCGTGCTGGGGTTTAACAGCCAAATTATCACCGACGCCTTGGGTGCTATGCGCTTTGATTGGGACGATGACCACGGAAAGTTCAGCTTTTTCCTGGATCGTGACATCCCCTATGTGGTGGGTGCGCACGCAGAGCTGCCGGTGGACCGCTTGCTCAAGACTCATGGTCTAAAGCGACGCGACATCTCCCACTGGGTGGTGCACAGCGGCGGCAAGAAGGTGATCGACGCCATAAAATACAACATTGGCATTACCGAACACGACGTGCGGCACACCACCACCGTGCTTCGCGACTTTGGCAACCTCTCCAGCGGAAGCTTCTTGTTCAGCTACAAGCGGCTACTAGAAGAGGGCAAGGTGCGCCGCGGCGACTACGCCGTACTGATGACTATGGGACCCGGCTCGACCATCGAGACCGCCCTAATCCGCTGGTAGGAGCTTTTTTCTTATGTACGAGACCCTTCGCTTCAACGAGCAAGACGGTGTGGCAACCATCACCTTGGACCGCCCTGGCGGAAACCGCATCTCCATGCAGATGGTGCGGGAAATCTCGTCTATCTGCGATTACTTGGAGGATGATTCCAAGGCCAGGGTTGTGGTCTTTCGGGGTGCGGGTGGCGCCTTCTGCGCGGGCATCGATTTTGATGATTTTGATCCCAACGCGGCCATGGACATCCACGGGTTCAACAAGTGGGAGAAGTGTTGCACCCGTATCGAGCGCCTTCCGATGAGCACGATCGCTCTGGTTGATGGACCAGCGGTTGGCGGCGGTTTGCAGCTGGCTCTGGTCTGTGATCAGCGTCTGGCCACAGCCGCTGGGATGTTCCAAGCGCCCGAGGTCAAGCTGGGTTTTCTGCCAGGCATGGCCACCTTCCGCTTGGCCAAGTACGTCGGACTGGGCACCGCCAAGCGGCTGCTGCTCACCTGCCCACAGATCAGTGCTGAACAGGCCCTGGGCTACGGCATGATCGACACGGTTGCGGAGGATCTGGACGTCGGGCTGAAACAGGCGATCCGCAATCTTGGCCCCAATCACAACGTGGCCGTGCAACTCACCCGGCGCTTGCTCAACGAGTGCTACGGCACCTCGTATGAGAACGCCCTGGGTCACTTTTTGGCTGCCCAACACCGGGCCATCAGCCAGACCGCGTTCCTGGACACGCTCAAGCAGGAAAAAAAGAGCAAATAGGGAAGCCGGTCGGGGACCAAGGCTGAGCGGATCGCGTAGCATGGTGCCATGCCCGTCAAGCCCTTTACGTCCGACCCGGCGGTCTTAGACCGCATCCGGCCCATGATGAACATCGATGCGGAGCCGGTCGCTCGGCTGCACTGCGCTGCCATGGGCAACAGCCTGTGGGCTCAGCTTGGATCGCCCTTTCTGACAACGCTGTACCAAGGGTTGATCGGCGATGAGCGATTCTTAGGCTTTGTCTTTCTGAAAGAAGATGGCCAAGTGGGTGGTTTCATCGCTGGAACGGTCGACACTCAGGCGATGATGGAGGCGGTGTATGGCCGCGCCAAGCTACCCCTCGCCATGGCCGCTGGGCCTGCGGTGCTGCGGCGACCTCGCTTGATCCCACGCTTGCTGCAGACCGCTCGCTATAGCCAGGCCAGCACCGCGGGAGCTGAGATCAAGGGGGAGTCTCTGTTCTGCTCCTTCGAGCCGGAGCTTCGTGGCCAGGGCGGTGCAAAGCACATCAACAAGGTGCTCTTCGACGAGCTGCTCGCGCGGGGGCACCATTGGGTCAAGGTCAGCACCGAGACAGACAACGAAGGAGCAAACAGACAGCTCCAGTCTTGGGGTTTCCAGGACCGGGGTACCTTTTCCTTCTATGGGAAGGAGATGGTCTGCTATGCCCTGGACCTGCGCGCCAGCCACCGGGTCGATCCAGTCAGCCGTCACCCAGCGGTTTGAGCTGGGTCAGCCCTTCAGCAACCTTCTGGACTAGCGGCTCATTTCACCGCTGATTGCGTACTCCACATCGCTGCCGTAGAGCGTGCCGATGCCCTCGCCGCTCAGCACCATTGTGTCAGGTTCGGACAGGTCCCCCACCCAGGTCACGTCGGTCAGCTTGCCGACGTCCATGCTGCCGCTGAACTGATCTTCGGTGACTGGGTCGCCGTTCTGGGTAACGATCGCTGGATCGGTCAGGGTGGACCAGGAGCACTCCCAAACGCCGGTGACGATGGGTGTGTAGCGTTCATCGATGGTCAGCTCGGCGGTGCCGGTGCAGGTATCGGTCAGAAAGGATGAGGAGGCGTAGACCGCCACAGTTCCGCTGTACACGCCTTGCCAGCCCACGTCGCACTCATTGTCCGGTGTGGCCAGTGGGTTGGTGTCGTCGCAGTCTGTGTTGTCGGTGATCCAGTCGCTGGAGCCGTTGCAGCGCGCGTTGGCCGTCTCGGGGTCGCCAAAGCCGTCTCCGTCCGCATCTTGGTAGAAGGTCTGGGCAGAACTCAGGTCGGTGCTGTCGTCCAAGTCGTCTGCGGTGCCGTCGCAGTCCTCGTCTACGTCGTCCTCGTCGCAGATTTCTTGAGCGGCGGGGTTTATGTCAGCGTTGTCATCGTTGCAGTCCTGATCATCCTCGACAAAGTCGGTCAACGCCTCGCAGGAGTAGCGCACGCTGGACTTGTCGCCGTAGCCGTCCTGGTCGTTGTCTGGGTAGTAGGCCGTGGCGTCGGATGCAGACTCGTCGATGTTTTCATCGCAGTCTTGATCCAAGGTGTCGCAGAGCTCGGGGGCTCCAGGAAAGACGGAGTCATCCTCGTCGTTGCAGTCGACCGAGGCGTCGAATCCGTCGCCGTCGCCGTCGAAGCCTGTGTCGCCAGAGGCGAGATCGTTTGCGCTGATGGTTTCGCCGGTGCAGGCCAGCATGAGCAGAACGAGCATTGTTTACCCTCCAGGGGCGCGCATTCTTCCCGATTTTGGGTCACTTGTCACGTGAAAAAGCTGAGGGCCTTCAGAAGTGGCTCCCGCCGGGAGGGCTCAGCAGCTTTCAGCCTACGGCTCTCATAGAGGGCACCTCGATTACCTCTGGGCGACCAAAGTAGTAGCCCTGCATGAGGTGGATGCCGCAGTCTCTAAGAGCTTGGGCTTCGGCTATGGTTTCCACGCCCTCGGCCAAGACCGTCGAATCGGTGGCCTCGCCGAACTTGCAGAGCAGATCGACCAGACGCTGCTTCCGTGGGATGGCGTCGATGCCGCGCACGATGGACATGTCGATCTTGACGTACTTGGGTTGCAGGTCCGCCAGTACCGAGAGGGAGTTGTATCCAGAGCCCAGGTCGTCTACCGCGATGGAGAAGCCCTTCTTTTGCAGACTCTCTACGGTGCTCTCCCAGCCGTCGATGTTGGTCAGACGGCTGCGCTCAGTGATCTCCAGGGCCACCTGGTTGTCGCGGTTCATCAAGGGCTCCAGGCTCTTGAGCAAGGCGAGTGGGTTGGCCAGTTGGTCGGGGTGCAGGTTGACGAAAAGCACGTGTTGCGGTTGGAGCTGCTGCAGAATCTCACCAGCCAAGCGGTTGATCTCGGTCCCTAGCATGTCGATCATGTTGTGGCGTTCCGCCACCCGCAGGATGCTCATGGGGCCGTCCAGCACAGGGTGGGTGGAGCGCAGCAGGGCCTCGTAGCCGAAGACCGCTGCGTCTAAGCCAGGCTTGACGATGGGTTGGAGGGCCAAGCGCAGGTGCCCGTCGGCCAAGCACTCCTCCAGCATCTGCTTCTCGCTCTGGTCCACGGCGCGCTGCTGCGCCATTCGTACTTCGGCCATGCGGTTCACAGAGGCCCAAGCTTGTTCCAAGGTGTTGACCAAGCCCGTGGGGTCGAAGGGCTTGGAGACCACCCGTAGGACCTCGCCCCGGTTCACCGCGTCGCGGATCATCGGAAAGTCTCGCCGGCCGGTCATGAGGGCTCGCACGCATCCAGGCTGCACTTCGCGAATTCGGCTGAGTACTTTCAGGCCGTCAATTCCAGGCATCTCGTAGTCGACGAGAGCAGCGTCGAAGGTCATCGTCTCTAGAAGGCGTATGGCCATGGCTCCGCTGGACGCAATGGTGACCTGGAGTCCTCGGTAGGCCAGAACGTTCTGGGTCGACCGAAGGATGAAGGGGTCGTCGTCAACAACCAATACGTGGTTCATGAGCTGTCTCCTGGGTCGGCGTCTACCGGCCCTGCAAACTTATTCGGATCAGGGCAGGATGTACTTGATGCCCCTGATCCTGATTGCCCTGCTCAGCGAACCTGCAACCGCGTCCAGACTCACGGTGGATCCGGAGGGTGCAGGGGATTATCTCGCGCTAAGCTCGGCCCTGGCAGACGCTCAGGTGGGGGACTACATCGCCTTAGCGCCAGGTGTGCACAGCGGGGGCGTGCAGATCACTCAGCCCGTCCGCATCATCGGCCTGGGCGAGACACCCGTGGACACGGAGCTAAGCGGCTCGTCGTTAGGACTGGATCTGCGGGCCGACGTGGTCCTAGAGAACGTCTACCTCTCCGGCAGCAGCTACGGTCTGTACAGCTACGGCTTGAGCGGATCTGAAGGAAGGCGGCTGGTCCTTCAGGGTAGCAGCCCACTCTACGCCTACCTGAGCACCTGGGAGTTAGAGAACGTCGCCTTTTATGGCGGTCAAGTTCGGTCGGAGGTTGCCACCATCTCTGGCAGCCAGCTCAGCTTTGTGGATAGCTCGCTCTACGCGTCCTCGTCTTTGTTCCCGGTGACCGTCTCCGGCGTCGTGGGCAACGATTTCTGGGCCACCTGCAGCGGCTCCTCGATCGTCATGACTTTGTCCTACTTGCTCTACAGCTCGGGCAGCCTGACAAGCGGCTGCGTGAGCCGGAGCAATGTCTATGCCTACTTTGATACTGGATGGGCCCACTACACGGGCGAACCCACAACCGACGACTTGAGCCTGGTCGCCGGGAGTGACGGGGTGGACGCTGGGCCGCCTGGGTGTGTGGATGTGGATGGAAGTCGCTGCGATTTGGGACACCTGGGTGGGCTTCTGGGCCAAGATGTGGATCTTGACGGGGACGCGATTCCAGACGCGTACGAGGTCACGATGGGGCTGGACAGCACAGTGGCCAACGGAGACGATGACGACGACGGGGATGGCTTGGACAACTTGGGCGAGTACCTCTTTGGCACCGACCCCTTGCTCCAAGACAGTGACGGGGACGGCGTGGAGGACCAGGAGGAGCTGGACCTGGGTTTTGATCCCAATGATCCCCTTGACCAGGCTCCAAATGCGGCGCTCAGTGCACCGGACTTTGGGGTCATCGGAGAGCCCGCGGTCTTGGACGCCTCGGGAAGCAGCGATCCCACCAGTGACACCCTCAGCTTCACCATCTTGGTTCAGGCTGCGCCCTTGGCCTCTACTCTTTTGGGAACCGAGCTTGCGATGAGTGGCGCTCTCGCGAGCTTTGTTCCAGACGCCGTAGGCCTATGGACCTTCGAACTCCAGGTCAGCGACGGGGTCAACACCGCCAGTGCGCAGCTGGAGTGGCGGGCCAGGAGTGTGGGGACCGACATTCGGGTGCCTGAGGATTTTTTGAGCCTGGATGACGCAGTGGCGGTGTTCAAGGCCCGGGACAGCATCTTGATTGGACCGGGGGACTACACCTTGGCGAACCCGGCTGTGGACAGCTTTTCAGGCCTGCGCTTTGTGGGGAGCGGCATGGATCAGACCCGGGTTGTTCTGGAAGGAGAGCTCAAGGTTCAAGACCTGGAACTGCAGGATTTGGAGTGGGTGGGAGGGGAAAACTACGCCTTCTTCGTTCAAAATGGGGAGCATTTGGCCCTGAGTCGGGTGCGCGTTTCTGGGGCCCAATATGGGATCTACGCGGACGCTTTGGACTGGATCAGCATCGAAGGCAGCCAGGTCTCTGGGAGCGATGCGAGTGTCTACTTCTCGAACATTGGCACTGTGGTGGTCGCCCGAAGCAGCTTTCAGCAAATCCTCCAAATCTATGGTGCCCAGCGGACGCTCATTCAGGGGGTGTGGATCGATGGTGGTGCTGGGTTGGCCATGGTCGATAGCGCTGTAGTACAGCTCTCCAACCTGAGTGTGACCTCGGCCTCAAGGGCCTTTTATGCGTCCAACGTTGATGCGCTGAGTGCGGACCACGTCTACCTTCAGGACATCACCGGCGAACACTGCGTCCCTGGGCAGTGGTCTCACGTCATGGTGCGTGGATCCACAGCACCGTTGAGTGGCTGCAGTGTGTTTGATCTCAGCAGCGACGGCGCTGGCCTGGACAACAGCGGGGTCCCCTTGCTGGACTCACTGGCTTGGGACGGTGGCGGGCCGTTCGACGTGGACCAAGATGAAACCCGACGGGATGTGGGCTGGACGGGCGGTCCTCACGGAATGCGCTTGGACCCTGAGATAGAGTTCCCTTGGCTGGACAAGGACGGGGACGGCTTGAGCGCGATGACGGAGTGGGTGCTGGGCAGTGACCCTGAGCAAGCTGACAGTGACGAAGACGGGGTTGGTGACCGAAACGAGGTGGCTGCTGGACAGGACCCAGCAGACCCGTCCGACAACGTGGAGGTGCTCAGACCCCGCCCGATTCGCTTGCAAGGTCAAGCCTACAGCGTCAGCTACAGGCTGGAGGATCCACAAGGGGAGTCCTGCGAGATGGTTTGGCAGGACGGGATGATTGGGTCGGAGCGAGAGATCCCAGCGGTCGGCGCGCCCTTGGAGCGCCTGGGCTTTGAGATCCTCTGCGGAACGGGGCGCAGCATTGGAGAGCTCCTGGTGCTGCGCGAGGAAGAGCTAAGCGTGCCCGGGGACTACCCCAGCCTGCTCGATGCGCTTGCAGCCGCGGAGGATCACCACCGCATTCTGCTCGGCGAGGGGGTCTGGGAGGTGGGCGAACTCCGTTTACAGGGAAGCGAAGTGGCCATCACCGGCCAAGGGTCGACTTGGATTTCTGGCCAGGTGGATATCGACGGAGAGGCGACGTCGTTGATGGATCTGGGAATCATGGGCGACTTGAGGACGACCGCAGGAGGCATATTGCGGGTCGAAGTACAGGGGAGTCTCAGCTCTTCTGAGACCTGGATGCGAAACGTGCTGGTACACGGAGACTTGTACGCGGACGCTGGATCTGCGGCGAATCTGAGTGTACTGGGTGACCTGTCTGGAGGCTTCTCTGACATCCGCTCCAGCGCCAGCGCAGGACACCTTCAGCTGCGCGCCAATGCCTTGGGGAACGACCGCATCCAAGGCGAGGCAGAGACCCTTTGGGTTTACCCCTCTGAGTTCCCGGAAGAGGCGATTCTGCTCCCTTGGCCGGGTTCTCTTCTCTGGGATCAGGGTTCCGAGCAACTGGCCTTGCTCGATCTGGATGGCTCCCGGGAAGACATTGGCTGGACTGGCGGCCCCCAGGCTCGTGACTTTGATTTGGACGACGACGGACTGCCCGACCCCTATGAGCGCTGGGCGGGCGTGACCGAGCCCACCGACGACGAGGACCAGGACAACTGGAACAACGCCGAGGAGTTCGCCCACGGCACCGACCCCCTGAATTGGGATACCGACGGAGACCGGCTCATGGACAGCGTGGATCCCGACCCGCTCATTGCCTCGGGTCTTGGGCTGAGTCTCGGCCTGCGCACCAGCGACGTGTTCCCGCAGCGAGGGGATTGGGTCGAGGTACGTGCAGATCTGATGGACCCGGCCGGACGCCTTGGGCTGGTGGAATGGGAGCTGTTGGCCCCACCGGAGAGCGTGCAGGACATGCGGATCGACGGGGACGTCCTGCAGCTGCGCATCGACGTATTTGGTTCCTGGCGGATCCGGGCCCAGGTTGACGTGGAAGGAGAGCCTTTGTCGGCCGAGCTCACCCTCTACACGCAGGACCCGGTCTTGGTTCCTTTGAGCAGCTCTTTAGAGCGTGCCATCGACCAGGCCAGACCAGGCCAAGTGCTCCTGCTGGAAGGCGGCCCCCGGGAGGTGTCTGGGCTGGTGATCGACAAGGACCTGGTCATCCGCCATGAAAACGGGGCCAGCGGGGTGGTGAACTCGGATCTCCTCGCTCCTATCTTGGCGGTCAAGGGTGGTGCTCGGGTGCGTTTACAAGGGATCACTCTGCGTGCCGGCACGGAGCTTCCAGCCGTTGTGGTGAGCGATGGTGCAATCTTTGAGCTGCGCCAAAGCTCCATCATTGGCGGGTTGCAGAACATCTCGGCGACCAACGGCACGGTCGACGTGCGGGGCAGTCTACTTTCGCTGGCCGACGGTGCCGTGCTGCTTGGCGTGGGCAGCAGCTTCCACGTGGCCCACAGCAATCTGGGCTGGAGTAATGATTTGGAAGATCCTGGATTAATGTTGGATCTGTCTGACAGCAGCGTAACGCTGGTGGCCAGCGTGCCTCAGTGGGCAGGCGTGAGCTGGACGCTCTGCAGAGAGAAGCCGTGCACCGTCCTTGCACAGGCCTCGGTCTTGCCAGATGAAGAGCTTGTCTTTTTGGACGACTCCCTGCAGGCAGAAGACTCCTTCTACGGAGAGCCCGGCTTTCTCCGCGCACCCCACGAAGGGCTGAATCCTGCGTCTGCCGATTTGCGCTTGAGCTCCAATTCGCCCCTCCGAGATGTTCTGGAGAGTGTGGATTGGGACGGTACCCCCGGGGACGTTGGTATGTACGGCGGGACTTGGGGAGATTGGCTGGACGTGGACAATGACCGGGACGGCTACACCAATCTGGAAGGGGACTGTGATGACGGCGATCCTGAGGTGGTCCCCAATCTGCTGACGGGCAACTGCGAAGCCAGGGCCAGCTGCGCAAGTCAGGGGTCGGGTTCCGCACCCTTGGCCCTGATCTTGAGCCTTTTGGCCATGCTTCTGAGACTGTCACGCACAGGCCCCAAAGCAGCTGCGGCCCAAGGCGGAGAGATCGATTAGCCAAGGGCGCCACTAGGTGGAGTTCCCATGCGCGTTCTGATCGCTGACAAGCTGCCCGATGCCTTCCGCACGCAACTCCAAGAGTCTGGCGCAGTGGTTTATGTGGACGCCTCTCTCAAGGACCAGGCGCTCACAGAAGCCATTTCCGAGCACAAGCCCGATGTGATCGTCGTACGCTCCACCAAGGTGTTGGCTCCTCAGATAGAGGCAGGCGCCAACCTGCAGCTGATCGTGCGCGCCGGTGCTGGGGTGAACACCATCGCTCTGGACGTCGCCTCGGCTCGTGGAGTGTTCGTCTGCAACTGCCCGGGCATGAATGCTGTGGCGGTGGCTGAGCTCACCTTTGGCCACATCCTAAACGCCGACCGCCGCATCAGCGATGGGGTGGCAGAGCTACGGGCCGGTCAATGGAACAAGGGGGTCTATTCCAAGGGCGCCGCAGGTCTGAAGGGTCGAACGTTGGGCCTGATCGGTACGGGCTCCATTGCGAAGGAGGTCGCAAAGCGCGCCCGGGCCTTTGACATGGAGGTGGTCGCCAGCTCACCTAGCTTTACTCCAGCCCGGGCCCAGGCCATGGGCGTGCGCTTCGCCTAGGGCGCCGTTGAGGTGGCCCGCCAGTCGGACATCCTCTCGGTGCACTGCGACTTGAGTCCTTCTACTCGGGGGCTGATCGGCCGGGCCATCCTGGAGGCTCTGCGCCCCGGGGCCATCTTCGTGAACACCACCCGCGGCCCCGTGGTCGACGAAGATGCGCTGCTCTGGGCTATCCAAGAGCGCGGCCTGCGCGCGGGACTTGACGTGTTCTGCAATGAGCCGAGCGGAAAAAGCAGCCCCTGGACCCACCCGCTGGCGGAGCAGGCGAGCGTCTATGGTACCCACCACATCGGCGCGAGCACCGATCAGGCCCAGGAGGCGGTGGCCGGCGAGGCTCTTCGCGTGATCCTGGAATGGCAGCGCAGCGGCGATGCCCCCAACTGTGTAAACCTCTGCACCGTGACCCCTGCCACCCACCTGTTGGTGGTGCGCCATCAAGACAAGGTTGGTGTGTTGGCCAACGTGCTCATCGTGCTGCGCGAAAACCAGATCAACGTGCAGCAGATGGAAAACATCGTGTTCTCCGGGGCCAAGGCTGCCCTGGCTCGGATTCAGGTGGACGGGCCCGTGTCCGCGCTAGCGCTGGACGTCCTGCGAAGCGCTGAGGCTGTGTATGACGCCCAGCTGGTTGCTTTGTCCTAAGCTCCAAATCTCTCTTGCTCTCTCTTGGAGACCCCTATGGCCCGTATTCACAACTTCTCCGCCGGTCCCGCTGTTCTGCCTGAGTCGGTCTTAGAGCAGCTGCGCTCGCAGCTCTTTGAGTTCGGTGACACGGGCATTGGCCTGATGGAGATGTCGCACCGCTCTGCGGCCTTCTCCGAGATTGTCGACAGTGCTCAGGCGCGTGTTCGTCGGGTCATGGGCTTGCCCCAGGACTATGCGGTGCTCTTCCTGCAGGGCGGGGCCAGCAATCAGTTTTTGGCCGTGGCCAACAACCTGCTGCAGGGCGGCGTGGCCGACTACCTGGACACCGGTACTTGGTCGAACAAGGCGATTAAAGAGGCCAAGCGTTTTGGCACGGTGAACGTCGTCTTCTCTGCAAAGGAGGCGGGCTACAACTCCGTACCCGCAGCGTGGGAGCAGAGTGCCGGTGCGGCGTACACCCACTACACCTCCAACAACACCGTGGCGGGAACCCAATTTCCCGGGTTGCCGGCGTCTCACGCAGGGCTCCTGGTATGCGATGCATCCTCCGACATCGCCTCGCGCCCCATGGACTACAGCAAAATCGACGTGGTTTACGCCGGTGCGCAGAAGAACCTGGGGCCCTCTGGAGTGACCCTGGTGACCTTGAGTCCCGCGGCTCAAGCGCGCGCCGCGGCCTCCGACGCCCCGACCATGCTCAAGTGGGCCACACACATCGCGGCGAAGAAGCAGCTCTTCAACACCCCGAACACACTGGGCATCTACACGCTGGAGCGAGTGTTCGCTTGGATCGAAGACCAGGGGCTCGATGCCGTTGCTGAGCGCAACGCTGTCAAGGCTCAGGCCCTCTATGATCTCTTCGACTCCAGCGACTTTTGGGCCCCTCACGCTCTGCTCGGTTCTCGCAGCCAAATGAACGTCACCTGGCGTCTGGGACAGCGCGAGTTGGAGGCCACCCTGCTGGAGCAGGCGGACGCCGCAGGCTTCTCTGGCATCAAGGGTCACCGGTCCGTCGGCGGACTCCGTGCGAGCATCTACAACGCTTGTCCGATGGACAGCGTCACCGCCTTGGTGGAGTTCCTTTCCGAGTTTGAGCGCAGCCACGGCTGAGCCACACCCCTCCCGCTGCCCCGTTGCAGAAAGTGAGTGAGAAGATGAGTGAAAAGACGACCACTGAAGAGATGGACACCTCCGAGAGCATCGTGTTGGTGGACTCCGATGGGAACGAAGTAGAGTTCGTTCTGATCGGAATCGTGGAAATGGAGCCTGAGGGTGAGTTTGCCCTGCTCACGCCGACCGAGCAGATGGACGGCGATGATGACGAGCCCATGGACGTTTATATCTTTCACTACGACGTGGACGAGGACGGAGCCGAGAGCTTTGCCCCGGTCGAAGATGAAGAGCTGGTCCAGCGTGTTGCGGATGTGGCACGCCCCGAGTTCGAGGCCGCTGAGGGAGAGGAGTAGTCCTGCTGGTGTGCGTGCGTGACCTGCGTATGACACCCCAGAACTTCCGCCGTTGTTAGACTTCTGCCGATTCTCGGAAAAGGAACCGCTCATGCGCCGCTCCCTGTTGCTTGCCCTACTCGCCTTCCCCCTGGTTGCCACGCCGGCCTTTGCCCAGGAGGAGGAAAGCTCTGAGCAGGAAGACGAGGAGTTGGACATCGACTTCTCGGATGACACCTTTGACTTGGATGAGTTTGAGGAGGAGGACGAGCAAGTCGAAGAAGAGGTCGAGCGTCTAGATGCCCCTGCGGAAGGGGAGGCAGACGAAGAGCTGCCCGCCAACGAGGACGACCTGGACTTTGGTTCGGACTTTGACGGCGAAGACGACTTTGACTTTGACGGTGAGCTCGAGGAGCTTGGCGAAGATGAAATTGGCGGCGAAGGCCAAGACAACGTCGGCGTGTATCGCGACTTCATCGACAACATGGATGACTTGGGTGCTGAAGAGGAGCTGCTGAACTGGGAGTCTTACCTAAACGACTACCCCAACACGCTGTTCCTCGACCGGATCGAGCGCCGCATGGACGAGCTGACCGAGCAGATCTACGGGCAGCGAATCGACGATCCTTCCAGCTCCTACAAGGATGCCAAGGACCGCGAGATTGGTCTTGCTCGCCCCCTGGTGCTCGAGAACATCGACCCCCGCACCCACGCCCACGTGGCTGTGGAGATGGGCTTTCCCAGCTACTTGGCTGGCACTGTGGATCTGGAGTGGGCCTTGGCCCGCGAGATGAGCGTTCACGCTGGCGTGCGGCGCCGCTTTACTGGCCCCAACATTGAAGTGGGCGCCAAGTACGCCTTCATCAAGAGCTCGCGCTTGGACCTGATTGCCACTGGCATGTTGGACTTTCGCTACAACACCAGCCCGGGCTACCCGGGCCTGCGGCCCCAACTGGCCGTGGGTAAGATCTTCGATGTGGGCAGTGGCTTGCACGTGGTCGCTCAGGGTGGCGTGGATTTGGAGTTCCGCGATGGGCCGTTCTCCATGCGCTACATCGGCGGCGCGCACGTTCGCTACCAGGCCAACGATGTGGTCAGCGTCTTCGCCGAGGGCAGCTTGACCTACAAGGCCAGTGGGATGCCGGACCCCTACCCGAACTTCCAGTTTCACGTCCTGACCTTTGGTCTCAAGTTCGAGCCCGGAAAGCGGCCGATCGAAGTCGGATTGGCGGCCAACGTGCCTGTGGCGTACCAGTACTGGGGCTACCACTTCGGTGCCGTTCAGGCGGACTTTGTGGGCTACGCCGATGACAAGTTGCCCAAGGTCTTCTGAGCAGCCGCGGGCAGCTGCGGATAGTGTGGTGCCATGTGGTTGATGCTCTCAGCGGCCTCCTGGGCCCAGTCCGTGTCGCTGGAGCCCCTCCGCTTCCCGATTCAGACCAAGGTCTCCATGGTCTTGGAGATCACCCCGGGTCCCGAGGGCTTTGTGCCTGGGGACGTGGTGCTGATCGACGAGCCCGTCTATCACGGGCAGCGGAATAAATGGGGTTGGCTCTCGCAGCGCTCCGCACTGGTCTGTGAGCCCCTCTCCAGAGACTTTGCCTCGTCGTCCGCAGGCCGTGTGGATGCGGTGCCTCCCGCTGGGGTGAGTGTCTCCGTGCTGCACTCAGAGGACTCTCCCCGAAACCACGAGATGGGGCAGATCCTGGTCACCGTTGTGTCCGGGACCATCGGCCCCGATCAGGTCTTGCGGGTGCTCTTAGGTACCGAGGAGGAGCAAGGGAACTGCGGCTGGCAGACCCCGGCCCGCACCCATGAACAGGTTCCTCTCAAGGTGTCCTATTGGCCCGCTTCTGCCGATCAGGCCGTCGAAATAGACACCTTGATGTTGGCCTTTGAGGCGGAGTCTGAGGTCGTTGAAGTCAGCGTCAGCATGTCCTCGCAGGCGCAGGTGGGCGTTCAACAATGGGTGCGCGTCTCTCCGCTGGATCGCTTGGGAAACTTAGCCCAAGGGGAAGAGGTGCTCCTGCTCCCGCACACCTTCGAGAAGGAAGGGGTGTTCCGTGTGCCCGTAGACGCCTTTGGGGAGAGCCTGTGGAGCAATCCGGTGCGCGTGACGCAAGAAGCCCCAGAGTGGGGGGTGTTTTGGGGGGACCTTCATACCCACCACGGGCACTCTTACGTGGCAGCGGACGGCAGCTGGGTGGACGAGAATCACGACTATGCCCGGGACGTGATGGGTCTGGATTTTGGCTGCGAGTCGG
>CAJQPC010000252.1 GCA_905480105.1 uncultured bacterium
CAGAACGCTGTGGACCACGCGAACCGGGATGTCCTCGCTCGCCTGGGACACGCTCCAATGCGCCTTGGCCAAGCCCTCGCGGTTGCCCGCTTTGCGCTCCAACCGCGCTGTTCCAAAGATGGCACCCAGGTTGTCTGGTGCCTCCTCGAGCACGGACCGGTAGCCTTCCAGGGCCTCGGATGGGGCTTCCAAATAGTCTTCTTGGAGGCGGGCTGCTTCGTAGGTGTTCCCTGCTGCCGCAACGGCGCGGTGCGCCTCTTCCCAGTAATTCAACCCTTCACAGAGGCGAGAGAGCGCCAGGAGTGGGCGGTCATCCGCGTCGCTGTGCACGATCTCGCCAACGGCTTGTATGGTGCCCATGGTGTCACCACTCTCTCTGAGCTGGTCTGCCAGGGCGATGGTGATGCGGCAGCGCTCTCCTTCGTCTTCCGAAGCAGCGGCAGCTTGCTGATACAGGGCGACCAATGCTCGGCTGTCTCCCTGACGCAGGTAAATCTCTTCCAGAACCGCCAAGGCGCCGGGATGCCGGGGCTCTGACTCCAAGACTTGCCGGGCACCCCAAGCTGGGTCGGCTTCGGTCAGGCTCTCGGCCATCGCGCTCGCGGACAGATACTGCCAGGCCTTTCGGTCCAGGTCAGATTCAGTTTGGGCTTCGGCCACCTGGAGCTGGTAGAGCCCAGCGAGGTCCTCGTTGTGGCCCTTGAGTTCTTTGAGTAAGTAGTGGGCACCAAGGAACCCAGGAGAGAGAACCAAGCACCGCTCGACACAAGCGATTGCTGAACTGTGGTCCTGAACCTTGTCGGCAAGGATTCTACCGGCCCGGTAGAAAAAGCTCACCTGTTGGCTGCCTTCCTGACATGCCTCGCCCGCGCCCTGAAGAATTTGTGCCAAGCGGGCCCAGTCCCCTTCCAGTTCGAGGAGACGCACGACCGCGTCCAAGCTGGGCGAAAAGTCGGCCCGGTGCTCCAGAGCACGAACGTAAAAGCCCTTTGCCCGCTCCAGGTCGTCCATGCGCAGCTCACAAACTGCACCTGCTCGGTGCAGCTGTAGTGCAATGGCGCCCGGCTCCTCGTTCAATATGGCGCGTTGCTCGTACACTGCGGACAAGCGTTCCCAGTCGCTTAGACGGGTGTAGACGCGCTCCAAGCCTTCCAGTGCAGGCAGATAGGCCGGGGCAATGTCCAACACGGCCTCGAAGCTTTCCCGGGCCGCCTGTTGATCATTGAGAGGGCCTTCTGCGATCTCGCCCATGCGGTAGGCGAGAGTGACCTTGAGGTTCGGGTCATCAAGCAATTCAGCCCGCTCACCCCAAAAGTCACGTAAGGCGGCAAAGTCGCGTTTCTTACGCAAGATGCGGGCTACGCCTTCGGCTGCCGGTACAGCCGATGGCTTCTTGGCTACTTCCCGGAAGAGCTCCAGGGCGCCGTCTAGGTCCCTGACTTGAGTCTCCAGCAGTGTCGCCAAGCGGAAGCGCATGCTGTCCGCAGTCTCGGAGTTCGCGCTTGCGATGGCCTGGCGGATAGACGCGGCCAAGTCTTCGAAGCGGCCCTGTTCAGCAAGCAAGGCCTCGAGCTCTCGACGGACCGCTGGTCCCGCGCCAAGGGACAGCGCCATCCCGTATGCTTGCTCTGCTTTGTCCCCTTCGAAGAGGCGTGAACGATAGACGCGACCGGCCCGGGTTGCGAAAAACGCGCCATCAGCGCCACCGATGCGCTCCGCCTCGTTGAGGTAAACCTCGGCCAACTGGGCCCAAGCCTGGCTGCCCTCGAGGGCGCGCTCCAGGGACACAAAAGCTGGTCCGTACGACGGGTCCGTCTCGTGAGCCTGGGCGAAGGCGCTTAGAGCGGACTCCGGATCCTCGAGCTGCTCAACGAACACACGTCCGCGCTCATACTGGAGGCGTGCTGCCTGAACACCAGAACTCAGGCCAGCCATTTTGTTCAAGGTCTCGACGATTCCAGACCAGTCGCCACCCACGAGCTGGACATCTCTCAGTAGCTGGAGGGAGAAAAAGTCATTGGGATTCCGACGCACGGATTCCTGGAGCAGCCGAACGGCATGGTCGTCCTGGCCCAGTCGGCGACGGGCCAGCAGGGCTGCGTCCTGAAGAATCTCAGATGCGGCAACATCGTCGGTTTCCAGGGCGGCCAGGGACTCCATGGCGCTGCGCAGATCTTCGAAGCTCTGGTTGCGGTTCAGAGCTCGCTCCAGCTCGCGCCAAGCGGCTACGGAACTCTCGTCGGCGGCAACCGCAGCGCGAGCGAGGCGCTCTGCGCTGTTCGAGTCGCCGAGGCGGGTTCGGGCTACCCGTGCGGCTTCAGCGAGCAGGGGTGAGGGCTGCGCAGACTGGATGGCCTCCGCCTCCAACATGCCGACCAGTTCGCGCCAGCGGCTCGCTTGGTCTGCCGATGGGGTGTAGGGCTGGTAGGCCAAAGCTTGATACGCTTGGTCCACCGAAGACTCTTCCAACGGGGGGCCGTCTAAAGAGTCAGGCCCAGTTGGAGCTGCTTCCGTTGGGTCATCCTCTACGTCAACGACGCTCGCCAATTCCGGAGTGGGCGGCGCAACGCTTGGGTTGGCCGGCGCCTGCTCGCCCAAGGGCATGAGGATGCGGGGCTGCTCACCGGCGTCTGGGTCATGACCCAGCTCAGCAGTGTCGCTCTCTACGCCCGTGGGCTCCTGCTGGGCAGCAAGTCTATCGGCCTCTGCGGCCAATCGGGTCTCTTCCTCTTGGCGTGCCGTCTCAGCCTCCCGATCGGCTCGTGCAGCGGCCATGTTGGCCTGCTCGACGGCCTGAGCTTCCGCTGCGGCCTGAGCTTCCGCTGCGGCCTGAGCTTCCGCTGCGGCCTGAGCTTCCGCTGCGGCCTGAGCTTCCGCTGCGGCCTGAGCTTCCGCTGCGGCCTGAGCTTCCGCTGCGGCCTGAGC
>CAJQPC010000253.1 GCA_905480105.1 uncultured bacterium
CACCATGACCACCCGGACCGTGGACAATCAGATCCTAAAACTGCGGAAGAAGCTGGAGCAGAAGCCCTCCGACCCCCGGCACATCCTCACGGTGCACGGCACCGGCTACCGCTTCGAGGAATAGATGCAGCACCACGGCCCGACCCAGGCCCTCGTAGCCGGATTCGGTGGCCTGAGACTCTGCCTGCGCAGCCATCCAGGACCCGGGGAAATCCCCATACTGGTTCTTCACGGCTTTCAGGATCAGAGCGCTAGCTGGGATGCCTGTGCAGACAAGCTTGCCCAACTGGGTCCAGTATTGGTCCCGGACCAGCGTGGTTTTGGCCTAAGCGAGCACGTTGGCCGCGGCGGCAACTACCACTTCAGTGACTACGTCTTAGACATGGACACGATGCTCACCGAACTGGGCCTGGGCAACGTCCACTTGGTCGGCCACTCCATGGGTGCCACGGTCGCCTGCTACCTGGCAGCCGCGCGGCCAGACCTGGTGCGAACCCTCAGCTTAGTGGACGGTATTGGCCCCCCTGAGGTGCCAGACAGCCAGGCACCGGAGCAGCTGCGCACCCACCTTAAACAGCACCGCCTCGCCCGGGCCCACAGTCCAATGCCAAGCGTAGAGGATGCCGCCATGCGCTTGCGCAAAGGCACACCATCCCTGAGCTTAGAGCTGTCTTTATCCCTTGCGAATCGTGGAACAAAGCATGTAAATCAAGGCTGGGTTTGGCGCTGGGACCCCAAGCACCGCGCGCGCAACGCCGTACCCTTCAACACAGAGCGCTTCTTGGCCCACCTCCGTCAGGTAAAGTGCCCAGCTCAGCTGATTCTGGGAGCCCAGGGCTGGTTTCGCCACTTGCCCGATTTGGAACGCCGAGTACAGGCCCTTCGCGCACACCAGATCAGCATCGAAGGTGGCCACAACCTGCACCTGGACAATCCAGCAGGCTTGGCGGCCGTACTCGCAGACTGGATCGATGCTCAGTCCTGTCGCGCGGACATCCAGTCATGAACCACGGGCCAGACCAAAGCGCTGGCTGAAATCCCGAGCACCAAGTCCAGGTGCCCGAAATGCACGCCATCCTGGTACTGATCAAAGATGCGGAGGGTCTTGTCCTCCCACTCGGCCAAGTCATAGGGCACACGCGCATCTTCGGGTCCGCAGAGATGGTCTTTGTCTCCAGCGATGACCAGAAGGGGGACCCCGCAGCTCACAAAGGGCTCCTGGTACGGGTCAAAGCGCCCGCTGACCGCCCACTGGCACATCTCGATCCAGACACGGAAGCTGGTCCAATCAAAGCCATTGCCCAGGCGCTCATCCAGTAAATCCTGTTCTACCGATCCGGGCCACCAGCCCGAAACCGGGAGACCAAAACCGATGGAATCCGAGACCGCTGAAAAGCGAGAGAGCAGCTTGCCCACCATGCGCGTGCGGACCAAAGCCCGTTTACCCGGGATGCCACCTTCTGCCGCCAGCGTAAGCTCAGCCAAGGCCCGAAGAGCAGGATTGTGCTGGGCAAAGGAGAAGACCGCCCCCATTCCGACCACCCCCTTTATCGGCGCCCCTATCGCAGCCGCCGCATAGATCGCAGCGCCGCCTAGACTGTGACCAATGAACACCGCCTGCCCATCCAAGGCCTTGGCGACATCGACGATGTCCTGGACGTAATCGGAGAACGCCTCCTCTTCCTGGTCCGGGTGGCGACTGCGACCGTGACCGCGAAGCTCTAGGTTCCAAACATCCCACCCCTTCTCAGCCAACCAGTTGGCCATAGACCGACCACTGACATGCCAGGTGTAGCGGTTTTGGGCGAGCCCATGAACCAGCACCACAGGTCCGCGGGTGGCTCCGCCGACCAAGCGCTTGCGGACCACACTCAGGCAGAAACCACCGGGCCGCTGGATCTGGCGCAGCTGCTTGTTGAAGACACCGCTGTGACCCACATCGATCTTCTGCTCCACCTGCTCATCGCTGACCAGGCGGTGCCAGCTGCTGGGCCCCTCAGTCTGCAACAAGGGCTGCGGTGGCCTGGGCCACAAGCTCGCTGTTGCCGATGACCAGCGGCGTGCGCTGGTGCAGGTCCTGGGCCTTCATGCTCAGAATTCGCTCCCGACCATTGGTGGCGGAGCCCCCAGCCAGCTCGGCGATGAAGGCCAAGGGAAAGGCTTCGTAGAGCACCCGTAGCTTGCCGTTGGGAGCCGCGTTGGTGCTGGGGTAGATGAAGAGACCGCCCTTGAGCAGGTTGCGGTGAAAATCGGCGACCAAGCTGCCAATGTAGCGCTGGGTAAAGCCTAGCTCCGGGGCCTTGAGGCTGTCGATGTAGCCGGCCAAGCGCGGATCCCACTTGGCCCTATAGGCCTCGTTTATGGAATACATCTTAGCGCTGGGTTCTAAGCGCAGATCCGGGTGCGAAAGGAAGAACTCTCCCACGGAAGGATCCAGGGTAAACCCGTTGACCCCACTCTCCTTGGTCGCCAAGACTAGGAGCGTGCCAGATCCGTAAACTACGTAGCCGGCCGCCACCATCTCATCGCCGGCACGGTCCAGCACGTCGGAGAGCTGACCGGGAGTTCCCTCTTTGGACTTGCGCCGAAACACCCCGAAGATGGTGCCGATCGTCGCGTTCACGTCGATATTAGAAGACCCATCCAGCGGGTCAGTGCAAAAGACGTAGCTACCCGGCACAAAGGGCTTCGGGATGTGAACCGGCTCCTCTTCCTCCTCGGATACAATCAAGCACACGACCCCGGCATGCTCCAGGTTGCGCTTGAGGGTCTCGTTTGCGTACAGGTCCAGCTTCTGGACGAACTCCCCCTGGATGTTCGTCTCACCGGTAGCCCCGATCATGCCCGCCAGACCGGCCCGGTTGACCCGAGAGCTGATCATCTTGGCGGCCAGCGTCACCTGCTTTAGCAAGGTCACAAACTGGCCCGTGGCAGAGGGGTGTGACGCCCCCGTCTGCATCAGGAAGCGATCGAGGGTGATGCCTTCGTCCAAGGGAGCTCCTTTCATGGAGCCAAGCTAACCCGTGGCCTCGCACTTAGAGAACCCGAAGCGCCGGATCCACGTACAGAAGCCCCTCTTCCAACATCAGCGTCATGGTGCGCCCAACACGGCGGGCGTTGGCAGGTGCCAGTCAGCCAAGCCCAAGCCCGGCTGGCCAGCACAAAGCAGCCCCCTAAAAGGGCGGCTTGGCCTCGCCCTGCATACGCGCCACGAACTCTGGCAGGCTCATGGTCTCCATCTCGCGGGACTTGCGGCTGCGGATGGACACCGTCCCATCCTCCTGCTCTCGCTCCCCGATGACAGCCAAATACGGCACCTTGGAGCCGTGCCAGGTGCGGATCTTCTTGCCTATCTTGTCATCGGCGTCGTCGAAGGTGGCCTTGACCCCGCCAGCCTGAGCGGCCTCCAGGATGTCCTGGCCATGCCCAACGCTCTTCTCGGAGACCGTCGCGATGCGCACTTGCTCCGGCGCCATCCACATGGGGAACTCCCCAGCGTAGTGCTCGATCAGAATGCCGATGAAGCGCTCGAAGGAGCCAAAGATCGCCCGGTGAATGACCACGGGAACGTGGGCGGAGTTGTCTTCAGCGATGTAGGACAAATCAAAGCGGCGAGGCAGCTGAAAGTCCAGCTGAATCGTCGCACATTGCCAAGGGCGCTCCAAGGCGTCCAGGACATCAAAGTCGATCTTGGGGCCGTAGAAGGCACCGTCGCCCTCGTTGATGACGAACTCCACGCCGGCCTTCTCCAAGGCGTTCTGAAGCGCAGCTTCGGCCTTGTCCCAGAGATCGTCGCTGCCCAGCTTGTCCGCAGGACGGGTGCTCAGCTTGGCGCGGTAGCCCAAGTCAAAGGCGCTGTAGACCTTGTCCACGAGCTGGATAACCTGCTCCACCTCGCCCGCGATTTGGTCCTCGGTGCAGAAAATGTGAGCGTCGTCCTGGCAGAACTGACGAACGCGAGTCAAGCCACCCAGAGCGCCACGCAGCTCATTGCGGTGCAGCACGCCCTGATCATGGATGCGCATGGGCAGCTCACGATAGGAGCGGCGCTTGCGGCCGAAAATCAGCATGTGGCTGGGGCAATTCATGGGCTTCAGGCCCAGGATCTGGCTGTCGTCCTCCTCATCGGAGTCCCCTTCGGCGTGGTGGCCCTCGGCGAAGTGGAACATGACCTCTTGGTAGTGGTCCCAGTGACCACTGGTCTCCCAGAGCTTCTTGTCGAAGAGCATCGGCGTACGAACCGCACTGTAGCCTCCCTCCATCAGCAGGCCGCGCATGGCGCCTTGGAGGGTGTTGTACAGGTCCTCTCCCTTGGGCAGCCAAAAAGGCGCGCCTGGGCTGTAGGGATGGAACATGAAGAGCTCCAGAGCGGTGCCCAAGCGGCGGTGATCACGCTTGCGGGCCTCCTCCTGGCGCTCCATGTACAGATCAAGATCCGCGCGCGTGCGCCAGACGGTCCCGTAGACGCGCTGAAGCATCTTGTTTCGGGAGTCGCCGTCCAAGTAGGCGCCGCTGACTTTGAGCAGCTTGAAGTGCTTGCAGTTGCCGGTGCGCTGAACGTGTGGGCCCGCGCACAGATCCCGGAAGCCGCCCTGGTCGTAGACCATGATCTCGGCATCTTCCGGCAGCCGGCCGATGCGGTCGACCTTGTAGGGCTGCTCCAGCGCCTCAAAAAGGGCCACCGCGTCGGGGCGAGAGAGCACGCTGCGCTCAAACTTAGAGTTGCGTTTGACGATGCGCTTCATCGCCTTCTCGATGTCCGTCAGGGACTCCTCCGAGATGGGCTCAGCCACGTCTACGTCGTAAAAGAAGCCGTCCTTGATGGGCGGTCCGATGGTGAACTTGGCGCCGGGGAAGAGGGTCTGAATCGCCTCCGCCATGATGTGGGCGGTGCTGTGGCGCAGGGCGTGCAGGCGGTAGGCCTCATCCGACTCAAAGGCATCGCGGCCCTTCTCATGCTCTTCCATCTCATCTCCATTCAGCGTCTCGCTGAGCCCGCAGAGGGCAGTCCCAAACGACTGGGACGCTCCGGGGGGGGGAGGATAATCCCCTGCCCTGCTGTTGGAAACCACGGGGCGTAAATGGTCCAGTTAAGGGGGTCAGGTGGACAATGCCCAACTCGTACAACGCCTCCTGGAGTCGGACGGCCAAGACCAAGCCGCAGCCGAAGCGCTGGTGCGTGGCCAGATGGACCGCATCGCGCGGCTCTGCCGCAGCATGGTGCGAAACGAGCAAGCCGCCGCCGAGCTCGCGCAGGAAGCTTTGGTGCGTTTATACACGTCCATCCACCGCTTTCGGGGCGAGTGCAAATGGACCACTTGGAGCCACCGCATCGCGCGCAATCTCTGCCTGAACTGGCTGGAGAAGATGCGAGAGCAGGTGGGCGACGAAGGGCTGCACCTGGTCGACAAGGGGCCCGACGCGGTCGCCATACAGTCCACGGTCGAGCGGGAGCAGGGGGTGCACCGATCCATCCACGCCGTTCTGGATCCCCAAGAAGCAGAAGCCGTGCGTTTGCACTATTCGGTCGGGCTCTCCATCGCCGA
>CAJQPC010000254.1 GCA_905480105.1 uncultured bacterium
GGTCAACAACGTGCCCGCGCGGATTGCTTTCCGGTCCGCGATGGAGGGCCGCATCACTGGGGGACACCGCTATACCTATGTGTTGGCAGTGGACTGCTTTGTCCCACGACCAAGCTCGCTGATGCTCTACCCAATCCAGCAGATCGCGGCGGCTAACGTGGTCAAGAACAAGCCCTACGCCAACCTCTATCTGCCCCTTTCCCGCACCTTAAGCCCAATGAATCTGGTGCCCAAGGTGGACGATGTGGCCCGAGCCAGCCGCTGGGCCATCAGGGATTTGGAGCCTCACATGCCGCTGATGTTGGCGACGCTCTCGCCCATTCAGGTGCTCCCTACTTGAAGGGCTCGCTCTGCGAGAGGGCGAACCCGGGCCTTGGGGGTTAGAATGGACCAGTCGATGGCGTTAGGGTGTCTTGTGCTCAAGGCTCACTTGCTGCGGCCGTTGGAGACGAATGATGACGCTGTCCCTTCTTGTGAGCTTGGCTTGGTCCCAGGATACTGCTGACTTGAGCCAGGAAGGCTGGAGCGGCGAGGCTGCACCTTCTGTGACCTCCTTGGAGTACGTCGTCGGTCATGGAGACAAGATCAACGTCATCGTGGTGGGCGAGCCCGACTTGAGCGCCACCGATATGGTTGTCTCCGCCGATGGCAGCGTGAACCTGCCAATCGTGGGCCGCGTGGTGGTCAAGGGCCGCAGCGCGCAGGACATAGAGGGTCAGTTGACCCGCTTGTTGGCTAAGGACTACCTGGTTTCTCCCCAAGTCAGTGTCAAGATTGTTGAGTTCAACTCCCAGCGGGTCGAAGTCTTGGGTTTGGTGAGCAAGCCTGGCTCTTACCGCTTGAGCGGCCCCACAAGCGTGCTCCAGGTGGTTGCCATGGCTGGCGGGGTCTCGGAGGAGGCCATTACGGAGGTGCGGGTCACCCGTGGGGCCCAGACTTTCACCCTGATGTATGCCGATCTCGTACGCCCAGGGGGCGATACGCCGGTTCAGGCTGGCGACCAAGTCTACGTGCCCATCGCTGCGGTGGTCTACATCCAGGGTCAGGTAGAGAAGCCCGGCGCCGTGGTCTTCGCCGAGGGCATGACCCTGACGCAGTCCCTGAGCTTGGCTGGCGGCCTGAGCGACACGGCCAAGACTTCCAAGGTCTACATCCTTCGGGATGGCCAGCGCATCGAGGTGCGTCTCAAGCGCATTCTAAAGGGGAAGGAGAGTGACTATGTGCTCGTGCCTGGCGACCAGGTCTTCATCGACATGAGTCACGTATAGTCAGCCAACCCAGCGCCAGTTGGGGTGGGGGTGTTTGGCTTGAGCCGTAGAGGGTCTCATCGGGTACCCCCGCTCATCAACAACACTATTCCTCGCTGAGCGCCTTGGCTCGGGCCTGACCCAAGCGACTCCAGCGGGTGGGCTCGTCGGCTGGCGGAACTGGAAACTCGTTCTCGCGCTCTAAAGTCCAGCGCACGCGAAGCTCTTGGAGAGCGCGGTCCCAGCGTGCCAGCATGGGGGGAATGGCGAAAGGTACTGCCAGGCTGCCTACGTTCTCGGCGGTCTCTTCCAGCAGGGTCACGACGTGCAGGGGCTCGTAGGTGTAGATTGCCAAAGCGGGTCCGTGCTTGTCCAGGTGGACGGCCACAAGCGCCTTTGCGTGCTTTAGCACCTCGACCACGCCAGCGGGCTGAAAGCGCTTGACGGGGAACTGCTCTTCTTCGGCCATGCCGGAGAGCAGGTACAGGGCCTCTTCCAGCTCGTTGCTGATCAGATCGTCTTCCAGCCACAGAAAGCCATCGACGTTGTCTTGATTCAGCAGGGTGTTGATGTCCTCGGGTTCCTCCACCATCATGCGCCAGCGCTGACAGCCCTCGAACCAGGCGCCGCCCCGGCGGGCCACGCGGAAGGTCTCGTCCTCGTCTTCCAAGCCCTCGGGGACCACGGCGAGCTCGCCTTGCTCCTTAAAAGCCACCATGTGGCCGCCAGGGAGGATCTGGGAGACCAGCGCGCCCATGTCGATGCCTGCACGGTTCAAGCCACGAAGCGCATCGCGGGCGGAGTCGTCGCTGAAGGTGGCACCGCTGAGCACCAAGCGGTGCAGGGTGGGCATGTCTTCCGTAGGCAGCGACTGGATCCAGCGCTCCCGTCCACGGCAGAGGCGGCCCGGGCGGGTGGGGTGGAAGTTGTCGCTGGAGTAGCCGATTGCAAGAACCATAGGGGGTCCATTAACCCGCTTGAGCACCCAGGGGCAGCCCAATCACCTGCCAAGGCCACCCTCCCTCAGGCCCACCCAGAGTGGGTAGTGGTCCGAGGGGCCCTGCTCCAGGATCTGGGCGGATGTGGTGACGAAGGCAGGTCCGACCATGCAGTGGTCGATACGCCAGTGAAACTCTCGTTCCCCGGGACCATGCCAGGTGTGTTGGCCGGGGGCGTACTCGGGGAGGGCGCTCACCATGCCGGCCTTTTCCATTAACGAGACACTGGCCTCGCGCTCGGAGGCATTAAAGTCCCCGCAGGCCAGATCAGGAACCCCAAGCTCCAAGAGCGCTTGAACCTCGCGGTAGCGGGGCTGCTTGGTCCTAAAGAACCCGGTGATCAGACTGCCACGGGGGCTGAAAGGTGGAATCAGGTGCAGGTTGAGCACTTCAGTGGGGCCCAGGGGGGTCTGGATCTCGGCCCGCTGTGCAGGGAAGCGCGCGCCTTGGACCTGGTGCACGACCATTCCCTCCATGGGGTACTTGGAGAGCAAGGCCACGCCACCGCCTGCCTGGGGGCCTGGGACCCACCACTCGTAGGGGAACAGACCCTCCAAACGCGCCTGCCATGCGACGTTTGTCTCCTGTAGAAACACCACCTCGGGGTCTACATCTGCCAGGACAGCCTCCACCCCCGGCTGGTCATGGGCCCGGAAGTACAGGTTCCAGGTCAGTACGGTCAGCTCGGTGCGCTGCGGCTCCGGCGTACGCCTCGGAGCGCACGCAAGCAGCATCCACATGATCACCGCTGGATGTGCACGTGGTGCAGGGTGATCGGGTCCACGGGGCGGTCCCGTGCGTCCTTGGACACGGCCGCCATGTCGCCCACCAGCTCCACGGGTTCACACTGGCCAAAGATGGTGTGCCGTCCGTTTAGGAACTCGGCGGGGCCGTCGGTCATAAAAAACTGGCTGCCGTTGGTTCCCGGACCGGCGTTGGCCATGGCCAGGACGCCCGGACGGTCAAAGCGCAGGCGCGGGCTGATCTCGTCGGGGAAGGTGTAGCCGGGGCTGCCGCTGCCCCACTCGTCCATCTCGTCGTCGTAGCGGGACATGGCGTCGCCGCCCTGCACCATGAACCCGGAGATCACTCGGTGGAAGTGGGTCCCGTCGTAGAGAGGGCCGTCCATGAGCTCTTTGGTCTTGGGATCGGTCCAGGAGATCTTGCCCTCGGCCAAGCCTACAAAGTTGGCGACCGTCAAAGGCGCGTCCTGGTAGAAGAGCTCGCAGCTGACTGTGCCCATCGAAGTCTCCAGGCTCACCCCCAGAGAGCCGCCCTCGGAGATGCCCAGCACGTCCAGGTAGTCGGCCCAGACCTTCTCAGAGGTGGCCAGCTTTCCCTGATCCCCCAGGGGCCAGCCGGCTTGGCTGGCGAGTGCCAAGTACTCTGGAATTCTACCCGCACCAAAGTAGGTGGGAGCCAGGTATGCGCTGGCGTCTCCGCCGCCCGCCTGGGCCTTTTCCAGTAGTGGCAGGGCCAGCAGTTCGTCGCCCTGCATCAGATACAGGGCGCCGAGCAGCAGGTTGGCCCCGACGTGGTCAGGCTGGGCCTGGACGATGAAGCGCAGGGCGCTGGAGGCGGCATCCACCTTGCCCGTCTGCAGGAAAACGCTGGCGGAGAGAAAGTGTGCGTTGGTGGAGTTGGGATCGGCAGCCAAGGCGCTGGACGCGTGGGTGCGGGCCAGGCTGTCCTTGCCGGTGCTCAGGTAGGTCCATGCCGCAGCTTGGTTTAAGCAGCCGTCGCTGGGGTATTTGTCCAGCAGGGGGATGAGCTTCAGGCGCGCTGCATCAAAGTCCTCGTCCAGAAGGTCAGCTCCTATCGCCACCGAGGTCAGAGCTGGATGCGTGCCACCGGCCACAGCCGCCCGAGCCGTCTCGGTGTCTCCGGCTCGCAGGGCGCTCGCCGCCTGGTCCCAGGAGCCCAACTCCGCCTTGAGGGGACCTGCTTCCGCCATCGAGGACACGCAGATCGACGGCGAGGCTGGGTTGGGGAAGAGCTGCAGAGCTACCGCGTCGCTCGTGGCTGTCTGCTTGGGGCATGCGATGAAGAGCAAGGTATAGAACATGGCCGCGCGGGTATCCTGGCGGGGGGGGCTTGTCGCTGCTCAGCCCCGGCGTGCGCGGTCCGCTTCCTTCCAGTCATCCAGCTCGTGGAAAGGGTGCACGGGCCGAGAGAACTGCAGCTGCTTGGCCGCGTCAAAGTCTGTGATGCCGCCGGTCTTGACGTAAATGGACTTGCGGTTCTGCGCGGCGAAGAAGAGCCGGAAGGGGAAGAAGCTCTTCACCACGCACACATCGGCTTTCCAGGGGCTCAGGTTCACATCTCCGTAAAAGTCGGGTTTCATACAGAGCGCGGGGCCCGAGGTGATGACCAGCTTGATGTTGCCCATGTCCAGGGCCACGGTCTTGCCAAAGCCGTGGCGCTCCCCCTTCCAGTGCACCCGGCCACTGACCTGGATGGCGTCATTGCGCTTCGGGTCTAAGCGACCGCCCACCGAGAGTGTGGTCTCTAACCCCAGCTCTTTGTCCCAGAGCTCTTCTACAGCGACTGGATCGCGAAGTGGGAAGTACGCGACCAGATCCTGGCCTTTTTCCATAAAGGCGCGGAGCAGCTTGGTGTTCTCGCCAGTGGCACCGGCCGCCACCACATCAGAGGCATCGCTCATGCAGACCGTGCCTGTGATTCGGGCAACCCGTGCACTACGTGCCTGCTCAATGGCCTGGAACTCGTCGGGCAGCTCTGGCGGCAGCTCATGTCGCACAGCCCAACATTTCTCGGCCAGCTCTTCAGCCAGGGCGTCGGCACCGGCTTGGTCCCCGTCGGTCATCGCGTAGGTGGACCACCCCAGCTCTGGGGTGTTGTTCCAGAGGTGGCAGGTGAACAGGCTGCAGCCCAGCACGCCTTTCTTGCGCTCTTGGGCCTTCATCCAGCGAAAGAGTGGCCTCATGGGTTTGATGAAGTCCAGCATCAGGCCGCCGCCCAGAATCATGGGCAGACTACGCCACGCTTTGGCTGGTTGAATCTCTCCTCTGGCCACCCGAAGCAGCTGCTCGGTACACTGGCGACCCCGGGCCGCGTGGTCTCGGTGGGGGTTGGTCTTGTAGCCGTAGAGCACGTCGCTGGCAGCCACGATGCGCGGGTTCAGGTTGCCGTGCAGGTCCAGCGTGATTCCCAGGGGTGCGTCGCCGATCTCCTGCTTGATGACCTCGCAGATGGTTGCGTCGGGGTCTGGAATGCCCAGAGCGTTCATCGCGCCGTGCAAGCTCAGGTAGACCGCGTCAACGGGGCCGGCTGCCTTGAGTCCGTCGATCACCCGTCCCAGGAGCGTATCGAAGGTGGCCTTGGACAAGGGGCCAGAAGGGACGGCCCACGCCGAGGTCAGTGGAACAAACTCCACATCTCCGTCCTTCAAGCCAGCTTTTACGCAGCCCGAGAGCTCGGCATTCTTTACGAAGCCTTGGGCCTCGTAGCCCTTGGGCATGCAGGCCTGGAGCAGGGTGTCGCCGGCCAAGAGGTGAACGCTCTCAAAGTCGTGCAGCTCGGTGAGCACGGGGGATAGGGCGTTGGTCTCTTGGGCGATTCGGGCGAATGCCAGGCGGGTCTTGGCCACGAAGGGCTCCTGCTACGGGGGCAGGGTAACCGGGATTCTGGAGTATGTGGCACTGAGTGTCAAAAAGAAAGGGTGCTGGCGGAAGGCGTGGTTCAAGACCCAAGCCCAAGGGCCACCTGCCGGGTGCTGCTCGAGCTGTTGTCCAGCTTTCTTGGATGACCCCCCAGCCCCCGCTTAGGCCACCTGCTGCAGCAGGGCCTGGATGTGGGCGACGAGCTTGTCCTCGTTCAAGGTGCGCGCGGCTTGAAGTGCACGTTCGAAAACTTGTTTGGCTGCTACTCGTTGACCCTGCATGCTCAGGAGCTGTCCGTGAACCGCCCCCACCACGCTGATTCCTCGGGCGTCGTCCAATGCGACGTTGATCCGGTAGCTCTCCGCGATTCGCTGGCTGGCTTGGGCATGTTGACCGCTCTGCAGGTCTCGGGAGCCCAGCTGGTATTGCAGTGCGGCGACCCTGGGTAGGTCCCTCTCCTCCCGAGCCTGCTCCAAGACCTGCTCGGGGCTAATATCAAGGCGGGAAAGCAGCTCGGTGAGCCGCTGGACCTGGGGGCCTTGCTCCAGCTTTTGGGCGGCACGCATGGCGGCCCCTGCGACTGCGATTGCGACTTGTCCTTTGCCTTCTCGGGCCAGGAGCTGGGCGTAGATAAATCCGATGGCCGAGCGTCCCTCGTCGTTCTCGGCGCGGTGGACCAGGCCCCAGGCTTCCTCTAGCCGCACGGTCGCCATCCCCAGATCTCCCTTCTGCAGGTCATCCTGGGCCAAGTTGAACTGCAGCGAGGCCACCTTGTTGTTTTGGCCAGCAGCGCGGGCTTGAACCAACGCCTGTTCCACGCCGCTGTCTACTTCGGCTCCTCCCTGGATGTCCTGGATCATGGCATGCAGGGCCTGAGCCTGCTCCTCTTGTCCCATCGCCTCAAAGCAGCCCCGTGAACGCTGGAGTACCTCGATGGCACGGGTGCGGTCGGTACTGGCCAAGAGCTGGCCGAGCAGAGCGCCCACCCCGGCGATAGCGTCGCTGCGGTGGCGGTCCAGTGCCAAGGCCCAGGCTTGTTCCAAGTGGGCCAAGGCGGCCATGTTCTCACCCCGTTCCAGGGCGATGCGGCTCAGGTCAAAGTGGGCGCCGGATTGCTCAATGGGGTCGGGGTCTTCCAGGCGCACTGCGTGCATCGCCCCGGCCTGTTCCAACGCGCCGTCCACGCGGTGGAGCTCTGCCCGCTCGGCCAAGGCCTGTGGGGTGGGATCCAGATCCACCCGGGCTTGGGCCAGTGCCCGCTTCTGGATGGGGTCGGAAGTCAAGCGGGCGCGGTGCCCCAGGATCTCGGCGGCCAAGCTGGGGTTCTTGGTGGCATCGACCGTGTCGCTGGCGCTCTCCAGGCCGGCCAGGGCGACCGTGCTGTCCTGGGTAAGCAGGGCGATCTCCAAGTACGCTTCTGGGTCATTCTGTATGGGTTCCAGGATGCTTAGGGCACGTTGTAGCTCACCGTTCTTCCCCAAAGCGGCCCCCAGGCGGCGCTGAATGTTGCCATCCTTGGGTGCCCATGCTGCGGCATTCTCCAGTGCGGACAGGGCCATCTGGTGTTCGCTGAGTTGCTCGTGGGCAGTGGCCAAAAAGTCCAGGATAGGCACAGCGGCTGCCTGAAGTTCCGGGGTGTTGGGGTCTGCAGCCTGCAAGAGCTCCTGGGCCAAGGCGATGGCGGCTTGGGACGCCGTGGCCTGCACCCGCTCCCGCACGGCCTCGTAGCCGGCCTGGAGGCTCTGCTCGAAGCGTCCCAGCTGAGCAAAGCCCTGGGCGCGCTGATCGGGGGGCGCCATGGCCGCCAAGGCACCGGTAAAGGGAAGCTCCGGCAGGGTGCGCCAACCCAAAAGGGAGCGCCGCATCCAGCCCGCCGCACGCAGCTCCGCGAAGGGCAGGGGAGAGTTCAGCCATGTCGACTCGGGTAGATCCATGCCGCCCGCGCTGTGCAGAGCCACCCGCAGCTGGGTGGGCAAGTCTTCCAGGAGCTGCTCTAAGATCTGGCTCTCGGGCTGCAGCTCAGAGACGCGGCCTGGCTGTCCTGAGAGCCAGGCCGGCAGCAGGCCCAACAGGCTCTCTTGGCCATCACAGGCATGGGCCAGCGCCTGCCAGAGCTCGGGAGTCATGCCGACAAAGGCGGGCTCACCAAGCTTGAGGCGCAGCAGCTCAGTAGGATTCAGAGGGCCGGGGTTTAGGACACGGCTGTCTACGCTCTCCACCGGCTCCTCTGAAGAAATCGCCAAGGTGGCCCCCAGCGAGGCCAGTGCTCCGAGCTCAGGTACCAGGCTGCCCGGCGTGTTGGCGATGGCGATGATCGGGCGTCCTTCCAGGGCGTGGCGTAGATCAGCGCTGAAGGCCAGGTCAGCCCCGGGACCTTCGCTTCGTCTCACGCCCAGCGCCATGGCGAGCTCATCGACTAAGCCCTCCTGGCGAGCGGGCAGCACAAGATGGGGTGTACCCAGCAAAGCTTGAGCCAGCAGTGACTCGGCCTGGGCCGCCGGGCCCTGGACCAAGATGGACTCTCCGAGCACCAAGGCCTTGCGAAGCGACCTGAGCTGCTCTTGGCGCAAGGGGGCGTTCTCGGTTTGAGGGGCTGGCGCTTGCACCGGCCCGGCGTGGCTTAGGCTGACGGCCACTGGCTGCATCCACGCAAATGCGCCGGCCTCCTCCAGCTCCATGCGGGCTGCGCGGAGCGCGTCGAAAAGGTCGCCACCATGGGTCAGTGATCGGGTCACACCCTGGAGCCATTGGTCGTGCTCCTCGGACTCCAGGCCGGCGTGCAGGCTCAGGGCCCGGCCAATGCCGGCGGACTGGGCTTTCTCCAGCATGCGAGAGGGCGCAAGCACGGTGTCCAGCACGGCGGTGTCTGCTGCCTCGCTTCCATCTTGGGCCAGGCTCTCAGCGTCGCAGAAGCTCAAGCCGCCATCCTGGGCAAAGCGTAGGGCGACGCGTCCATTTCGTGCGGGCCCCTGCAGTGCTTCGAGGATGGGGTGCTGCCATGTGTCCAGGTCATCGATCTGGGTGCTTAAGCTGACCAGCAGTGGCGTGGGGCAGGGGCCTGCGTCGGGAGCCAGCTCACCCTGGCTACGTAGGATCTCCAGCTTGCCGCTGCGTACTGGAGCGCCTTGGTTCGGGGGACGCAGAGCCTCCCACGGCAAGTCCAATAGCTCGGCGGCTTTGGACTGAATGACCAGATCGGTCGGGCCTTGGGCGAGCTGGATGAGCAGGGCATCTCCGATGGACGCCAGCGCGTCCCAGAAGCGCTCCCCGGCAGATTTGACATGCGCAGCAGGCAGCAGGCGCCGCTTCGCGGGCTCTAAGAGCAGCTGGCGAAAGATGGCCTGAGTGACGTTGGATGGGACCAGATCCATCGCGCCTTCTTGGGCCAAGACCGCGCCACCCTGGGTCAGGGTGCCAAAGATCTCTTTCTCGCGAAGGTCGAGCACGAGGGTGCAGCGGGCCATTGGGCCTCCTTAATCAGGCAAATCTGGGGCCCGACTTGGGTCCTGTCAAGGTGCGCCCTAACGTCCTGGCACCTTTGGACGGGGGCGGTCTCGGTGGCTCTCGGAGATGTCGCTGAGATTCAGGGGCTGGCGCAGGCTGTCTTGCACCGGCCCGGGAAAGGGCAGGCGCTCCATGGCGGGTACTGAGCCGCCCGGTGCCAACCACATCAACGTGCAGTTCCTGATCGGGCGCTGCCACACCAAGCGCAGCGAGTGGGTCTCCGAGACGGTCCTTAGGTTGCGTCCGCTCTGGGGGTAGCGTCTGCGCCATATACGTTCCTCTTCCTGCTGCTCCTCGCCTGTGCAGGTCCAGTGTGCCAGTGCCGCTGGTTCTAGACTCCGTGGCAGATCTCCTATGGCCAGACTCATCAGATGGGGCCGTTGCTCCGTGACCAAGAACAGAGGAAGCTCGCCAAGGGATTCGCCGTAGGGTTGAAACAGGCCTTGATCGATCAGGATCGTGCAGCGGCCGTTGGGGTCTGGGCAGCTGGCGTTTAGGAGCTGGAGCATCTCGTCGGCGGCCAGATCATCGAAGGGGCGAAGGCGGTTGTTCGGGCCGGGATGCGCTGGGATGCGCAGGGTGCCAAAGGCTCGTGACAAGGCGCCGTCCTTGGGGAGTTCGGTGCAGAGCTGCGGCAGGGTCAGGGCCACCAGTGGCACGCCCCAGATCCAAGCACTCCAGGGACGACGCTGCGCGGCCAGTGCGGCGAGGATGGACAGCCCCAGTGCCAGCGGCAGGAAGTTGTCCACGCCAGCGCCGCTGCTCAGGGTCAGGAGCAGCGATACAGCCACAAAGCTCCAGGCCAGCGCCAGGACCCCGTCCGGCTTTTGGAAGCTCAGTACCCCAAGGGCCAGCGAGGCCAAGCCGCCCAGGACGCCCACCGCCCCCACAAGCTGGGGCAATAAGTCTGGGACACGCTCTAGATAGCGGGCCCGCGCCATGGCCTTGGCTGCCAGGTAGGTCTCCAGGTAGGGCAAGATCTGAATGCAGGACAGGACCCAGATGGCCAGGATCCATGCCAGTGAGCGCCACTTGGGACGCTGGCCCTGAAATCCCCAGATCATGGCCCCGCTGAGCAGCCCAAGCCAGGGCAGGGCGCTGGGTCGCAAGCCAATAGCGAGTGCGCCAGTCAGACCGAGTCCCAAAATAGACAGCCGCTTGGACAGGGTGGGATCCCCCAGCCAGGTCCGCAACATGGCCAGAAGCAGTGTGGCCTCGGGTACGTGCACCCAGCTGGTACGGGCGCTGAGCACCACCATTGGCAGGGCGCAGAGCACTGTGGCCAAGGCCAAGCGTCCTCTCTCCCCCCCCAACACAAAGCCGACACTGGAGCCGAGGAACAGCAGCCCACCGAACCAGAGCAGGTCCAGCATCTGAAAGGCGGCGGCGCTCTTGTCGACGAGCGTGAGCCAGGTCGCAGTCAGCAGGTTGTACCAGGCACCAGGACGCTCGGTAAGGGACGGCCATACGCCCTGCCAGCTCTCACCGTTTAGGGCGCGATAGAGCTCGGGCAGCGGCACGTAGTACTGGCCCAGATCTGCGGGGAGCCGGGTGTCTTGACTCAGGTAAATGAGGTGCAGGGCCAAGGTCAGCAGCACCACGCCCAGCCACGCGCTGCTCGTTTTAGACATTAGGGGGCTACCTCTGGTGCAGCGGTGTCCAGGGTCTCGGATACGTCGCCGGTGTCCACCGCCTCGGGCGCCAGGCCGGCCGCTGCGCCCAAAGAGAGGCTCAGGCGGCGCAGCTTGAGGGGCTCACCGGGCGGAAAGGGTCGCGTCACGATCTGGGCTTCGGCGTCGGCGGCCTCCCGGGTGATGGGGTCCGCCTCGGTGTTGCCGGTGGAGAACGCGTCCTGCGCAATGGTCTTGGGGTCGCAGGGCGGTGGGGCCCCTCCCAAGGGGTAAATGCTCACGCGGGCGTCGCTGTAGACGGGGGTTCCCAGTGTGTGCCGGATCGCCCGCTCGGTGTTGCGGGAGCGGGAGCGAATGGCGGTGGCCGCCAGGCCGTGGAGCTCTTGGCTGACCGGGGGCAAGAAGGCATCCTTCTGCAGGAGCACGTAGCGAAAACCTAACGCTTCGAGCTGCAAGTAGTCCTGGGGCTCGACCTGAAAACCGCTCTCGTACAGGGAGCTGGGGTCCCGCATGGCGATGAGCAGGGTGTTGTGCTTGAGCAGGTCGGTGGTCTCCCGCGGCGTGAAGACCTTGTTGTTCTCCAGCATGCCGCCGAAGATCGGTCTGCCATGGGCAATCTGGTAATACAGGTGTGCTTGGGTGAAGTTGTAGGGCAACTCCAAGACCGCGCCCTCTGGGCCTTCAGCAAGGCACTGATAGCCTGCGGGGATGCTGGCGTTCCAGGTGTTGAAGGGGAAGAGCTCCAGGGTCCGCGCCTCTGCCATCCAGCCTAGGGCCAAACCCGCCCAAGCTGCCGTCCGCCAGCGCGCCGGAATCGCCACCAGTGCGACTGCAGCGATGAAGGGCATCATCAAGGCGATCAGCACGTAGGCTCGGCCCGGCCACCAGAGTCGCTGGAAGAAGCCAACGTTCTGGGTGAGCGCGATGTAGACGGGGTTGGGGAGCAGCACGCTGCCAATGATGAACAGGGGGCCGGTGGCCAACAGGGTGGCCAAGAGCAACCAGCCCAGCACAGGGCCGCGCTTCAGAATGCCCGGCTTGTAGAGCCAGAGCCCCAGTAGGGGAAGGGTCAGCAGGGGGGTGAGCACCACGCGTGTCAGGAAGCGCTCGTTCTGCTGAAAGTCGGTCACGTAAAAGCCGGCGGCCCGGCGCAGGGGCTGCCAGTTGAAGATCCCTACCAGCTGGCCTTCGTCGGTCAGGGGCGGTGTGGCCCACAGGTTCCACACCTCCACGTGAAGCAGGCCGGGGATTTCCGTATCCGAGCCAGATGTGGCCAGGAGCATGGGCAAGACAGCGGGTGCGCAGAGCACTCCGGCAATGCCCGCGGCCAGGGCAAATCGGGCCAGAATCTGCCACCAAGAGCCAGCCCCTGGCGTGCGTCGCCATGTGGCCCACAGGCCCAGGATTACGGCGCCGAGCCCCACAAAGAAGGCGTAGAACCAATACTGATATCCGGTCAGAGCCAGGTAGCAGCCCGCCAGGATCGGCGCCCTCCAGCCCTTTTCAGTGCCGCTGACCCAGGCGGTGTGCATGAAGAGAATGGGCAGCCCCAAGAGCGCTTGGGTCGGGCGCCCTTCCATGGCCTCGAAGAGCACCCAGGGGGAGAGGGCCAGGACCACGGCGGCCAGGCTGGCAGCCTGCACGTCTCGTGTCAGGTGGTAGGCAAAACGAGCGGCGGCCAGGGCCGAGAGTGCCATCCCGACGAAGAGAAAGGTGTTGTAGCCGGCGACGTGGCCCAGCAGCCGCCGGAAGGGGATGGCTGCCAAAGCATCCAGGATGTTGGCCCCGGTGTGCCCGTAGATGTCCTTGCCGAATGGAAAGAACATCAGGTCGGTGTGCACCGCGGATTCTTCGCCCAGCACGGCCTGCTCGGTGAACCAATAGAACCACTGGGTGCCGTAGTGGTCCACGTACTCAATGCCCGCAAAGCGCGTGCCCAAGGTTGGCCAAACCTTCCAGAACAGGCCGACCAGACACAGAGCGGGCAGCAGCATGGCCAGAGCGGTCTTTAGGCGGGGGTTCATGGACGGCTCTGGAAGAAGTGCTGCTGGGGTCTGGGGTCCGCTGTCCGATAGGCCAGACTCGGCGCAGGGATAGAGCTTAGGCGGATGTCGCTGGGCGCGTGTGTGTCGGCTCTAAGCTCCAGGGTGCAGGGCGCTGTGATGTGTAGGCTCAGGACCTGCTCAGTGGCGCGGGTGCCTGGGGTCAGGCTGTGGTCGCCACAGCCTCCGTATATCTGTACCCAGGCGCCCCGGCTCTGGGTGCTCCCTTGGGCGCTGAGCACGTACAGCCCGGGCTCCAGGCGAAACAAAGGCTGACTGCCTGGGCGAGCCTTGTGACGCAAGTTGGTACGCGGAAGGTCCAAGCCGGCCAAGAGGTCCACGCCTTGGGTGCCAGGGCCCAGGGCCACCTTGTCCAAGATCACCGATGCATTTCCCTTCAAGACCGCCATGCCGCCAAGTGCCAGGATCACGCCCCGATCGTCTGGGGGCTCCAGCAGCTTGGCTTGTCTCACCCCGCGGCTCTGGGCCAGAGCCAGTGCGTCCAAGAGCTGAATCTTGGCCTGGGCGCTCACCGGGCTGGGAAACTCGCCACGGACGGGCTGCTCTTGTCTTGCCCACGAGGCCACCACGGCCATGCTGCCCAGGCCCAACACCACCCAGGGCGTCCGTAGACCGTCCAGGCGCACCCAGCCTGCAGCCATGGCCATGCACAGGCCGGCCAAGCCGCCCAACATCTGTACTGGATGGGGGAAGGAGAAGGGGACCATCACGCCGAAACCAGCCAGTGCCAGGAGCAGATCCACAGGGGGCCTGGCGCCATGAAACCACTGCCAGCAGGCCGCCGCTAGGGCAAGGGGCAGCCCCAAGAGCAGCAACCAGCCTGGACTGAGACCAAGTGCTTGCAGGGCCAAGCCCAAGCCCCAGGTGATTGCTGTTGCGACCCACAGCGCCCGCGTACGCAGGCCCAAGCGGGCCCACAGCCCCAGGGCCAGGAGTGGAAGGGGAAAAGCGATGCCTGCGCCGGCACGTGGGGCAGCAAAAAGCAGTGGATCCACCAGTGCGCCGAGAGCGTCTACAAACTCGGCGCCCTGATCGGCACGCACCAAATTTTGGGGGTGGTAGCTCAGGGCCAGTCCGGCCAAACCAAGGGCCGGGAAGCCCAGCACGGCTGCCCAGGTCTGTGCTCTTGAGCCCTGCCGTAGCTGATGTAGGGCCATGCATGCTGCGCCCAGGGGGTAGATCACCCAGCCGGGTTCCTTGAACAAACCGGCCAGGGTCAATGCCAGCAGCGGGGCGATGGGCCAGCGGCCCTTCTTTAGATCGGCGTGCAGGCGCCACAGGCCCAGCAGGCCCATGGTGACCTCGCCAGCGGAGCCCATCCAAGCGTTCCACCAGGGGAGTTCGCCGATACCCGGCAGAAGGAGAAAGGCAGTGGCGGCCAAGAGTCCTTCTTTCCACCCAAAGATCCGCTCTGTGAGAAAGAAGAGCCCCAGGACGGTCCCCGTGCAGAGCACGACGTGAACCGCGTGAATGCCCGCCCATGAGCCGTCGCCGAGTTGGGCGCCCAGCCAGTGTCCCCAGAGAGTGGCCGGGCGGATGTGCTCATGCACTGGAGTGAGTTCGGTCAGGGCTTTCCAGGGTGTGTCTCGGTAGGCCAGGGCCCAGCGAAGATTCCGAAAGTCGTCGTCTTTGTGCCACCCGGACCAGGCGGGCCAGAGGCGGAGTTGGGTGACCGCGGTCAGGGCCAAGGCGATCCACAGAAAGTGGCTGCGGCGCTGTGGAGGCGAGGACATCTGAGCAAGCATACTTGGCATAGCCTGACGGGGGCCTCTCCAAGGAGATAGGGTGCCGCCATCACAAGCGAGGTCTTTAGTCCCATGGCAAGCGTTGCATTCCATGAGAGCGTCACCGCGGTCCAGCACTACACGGATCGCCTCTTTTCGTTCCGGATCACCCGTCCGCAGAGCATGCGCTTTCGATCCGGCCAGTTCATCATGCTCGGCCTGTTGGTCGACGGTGAGCCCTTGATGCGCGCCTACTCGATCGCCAGTCCGTCGTGGGCAGAGGAGCTGGAGTTCTTCTCCATCAAGGTGCCCAACGGCCCCCTGACCAGCCGCTTGCAGCACATCAAGATCGGCGATGAGATCCTGCTCTCGGCCAAGCCGGTGGGTACCCTGGTGCTCAACTCCCTGACCCGTGCCAAGCGCCTGTTCATGTTCAGCACCGGTACGGGGATCGCGCCCTTCGCCAGCCTGATGCGGGATCCGGACACCTACGAGACCTATGACGAGGTCTACCTGACGCACACCTGCAGAGAGGTGGCGGAGCTCAAGTACGGCCAGGAGCTGACGGAGACGCTGATGGAGGATCCCCTCTGCGGGGAGGAGGCCCAGAAGCAGTTTCGCTTGTACAACAGCGTGACCCGCGAAGACTTCCCCTTCCAGGGGCGCATCACGACCCTGATCGAGAACGGCAAACTCTTCAGCGACTTGGGCATTCCGCCGCTGAACGTGGAGACCGACCGGGCGATGATCTGCGGTTCGATGGAGATGACCAAAGACATCTCAACCATTCTCAAGGGCATAGGAATGAAATCCGGCACAAACTCACGTCCCGCCGAGTACGTGGTCGAGCGAGCCTTCGTCGGGTAGAGACGGGCGTTTTAGCCGTTATTCGCAGTCGTTTTCGTCCAGGTAGCCCTGGGCCCGCAGCTTTTGGAACACGTCGGCGCTCTCGACCCCTTGGGGGTTGGTGGGCTGTGTGGGCTGCGTGTTGCCGCGTAGTTCCGTGAGCAGCTCGATGCCGGCTGCGCCGATGCGCTGGTCCGGGTGTTCGGCTGGCAGTGGCTGGAGTGCGGTGGTCCCCGAAGCGTCGATGGTGAAGAGCTCTGCGTAGCGCTGGCCATCGGCAGCGGGGGATAGATCTGCGAGCAAGCGGTGCTCACGGGTGACCAGGCTGATCTGTTGGTTTCGGTACAGGGTTCCCTGCATCAGTGCGGGGCGTACGGGGGCAGTGCTGGCGTCGCGCACCTCGGCCCAAGTCTCGGACTCGGGGTCTACCAGCAGGGGAAAGACAAAGCTGCCGTCCACCACCCGGTCGTTGTCTCCGGGGGTCAAGCCTGGCGCTTTGATGAGCAAGGGGACACGGGTGACTTCGTCCATAAGGGTCGCGCCGTGTTCAAAGATTCCCCGCTCCCAGAAGGCCTCGCCATGGTCGGAGGTGAGCACAAAGGTCGCGTCGTCCCATCGTCCTCGGTCCTTGAGCCCCTGGACCAGCACGCCCACGGCCTCGTCAGATGCCCGCACTTCCTCCTGGTACGCCGCGCGTACATACAACTGGTCCTGTTTAGAGGGCACCAGCTGTCCGGTGAGCCACTGGTTGTGTGTGTAGCTGCCGATCGGGTGATCCACCGTGTGCGGCATGTCCGCGGTGTACACGCCAAGCCAGGTCGGTCCTGGGTCGTAGTCGGTGTGGGGCTCCATGATGTGAACGACCAAAAAGCCACCTTGCCCGCTCTCGTCCACCCAGGCCAGGGCAGATGTCACCGTCTCCATGGCCGTGCGGTGGCCCACACGCTCTGCGCCGTGAAAGTCGTAGACATCGAAGCTTCGGTGCAGCCCAAACTCTGGCGCGAGGAAAGCGTTGTTGATGAATGCTGCGCTGCGCTGCCCTCGCATTTTGGCCACGCTAGCTGCGGTGGGAATGTCTTCTCGCAGGCGGCCGAAGCAGCCGGCGGTTCCGGGCTCTTTGACCACCCGATGTTGCCAGGGGTGCAGGCCGGTGAGTAGGGTCGTGGTTGCAGGCAGTGTCCAGCTGGAGCTGGCGTAGGCCCTGGACATCCAGACGCTCTCTTCCTTGAGCGAGGCTATCGCTGGGCTGGCGTTGGGCACCGGCGCTCCGGAGAAGGACAGGGCGTCTGCCCGCAGGGTGTCGATCACGACCAGGACCACCAGTGGCTCTGGCTTAGAGGTACAGGAGGCGGCCAGCAGGCTGAAGAGCAGTAGAGTCATGGCCCCAGGGTATCCAGGGCGGGTTAGGCCAGACAAGCGGAGGCCTGCGATGAGCGGCATTGCTGGCATTGTGGACTTTCGGGAAAAGGTGCCCAAGGCGGCCTGGCTCGCAGGCATGCAACGAGCCCAAGGCCAGTCTAAGGGCGATCAGTGGGGCAAAAAACAGGCCCTGCTTGCAGCGCCGCACCTGGCCCAGGTCCAAGAGCGCGTGATGCTTGGTGCCTTTCAGGTTTACGCTCCAGAGGGCCTTCGCAGTCGGTTGGCCCGGGAGGGTCTAAAGCCCTTGAACGAGCCCACCGAGCTGTTGGCTCAAGGCTGGAATCACTGGGGCGATAGCGTGCTCGAGCGCGTCAATGGCGACTTTGCGTTGGCAACCTGGGACACCCAGCGCCAGGTGTTGCATCTGGCCCGAGACAGGATGGGGGCGCGTCCGCTTTTTTACACCTGGCTAAAGGGGCGTTTGGCCTTTGCCAGCGACCTGCGCGCTCTGCTCACACTGCCTTGGGTTTCCAGGGAGTTGGCCCGCGAGAACTTGGCCGAGCAGTTGGCTTTTCGCTACGTGCATGCTCCAAGAACTTTGCTTCGGGACGTGCGACTGCTGCCAGCTGGAAGCATCGCGACCATTGACGCGGGCGGCGTGATTCTCAAGCGCTGGGCTCGGGCGACCATGTGCTCGGCCGACGCCGAAGAACCTCCTGAGCAAGAAGTGCAGGACCGCTTGGAGTCTTTGCTGGACCGGGCGGTTGGGCGTCGTATCGATCAGGGGGGCGTGGGAGTCTTGCTCTCAGGAGGTGGAGCGAGTTCTGCGATTCTAGCCATGGCGGCCAAGAAGGGTCCGACGCGCAGCTACAACGTCAGCTTTGCCGATGGTGGCCAGGACGAGGCCAGCTTTGCGGGTCGCATTGCCAAGATCTACGGCAGTGATCATCAGTTGATTCGCTTGGGGCGCAGTGACTTTGTTCGCGCTCTGGATCAAGCGATTCCGGTCGGGTCCGCGCCGTTGCCAACCCCTGCGGCGATCATCCAGTGGCTTCTCCTGGAGCGCACCGAAGGGGTGGTGCTCTCTGGAGACGGGGCCGACGAGCTGTTGGGGGGCCGCCGGGTCGAAGAGCTCATGGTGGAGCTACGGGCCGCTGGAGTGGCAGCCAACCTGCCTACAGGGTTGCGCGGAGGCATGGGTCGCTTGCTCGGCCGCCGAGGAAAGCAGCTCATGGTCGGCCCGGAGCGCTTTGGTTTGGTTCGCCATGTTGGCGGCAGCAATATCTTTGGGCAGCAAGGCCGCATGGAAATCCTGCGGGACCCTTCTCTTGTTCGGCCGGGGGTGCGGCGTCAGATGCTGGAGCCCCTGTACCGAGAGGTGCGCTCGGATCCCGTCAACGAGGTCCTGCACGTCTACCAGCGTGGTTGGCTACCCCACAACTCACTGGCGCGGGCCCGCCAGGCGGCTGTTAGTGCTGGAGTGGATCTGAGGTTTCCCCTGTTAGATCCCGATCTCTTGGATTACCTAGATTCTCTACCAGGGCGCGCCAAGGTCAAGCGGCGACTGGGGCGCTGGCAGTCCAAGTGGCCCCTAAAACACCTCAATTCCCAAGGGCTGTCTTCTCGCTTGGTCTGGCGTCCCAAGCGGCGTATGCCCGCGCCTTTGGACCGCTGGCTGAGGGGAGAGGGGGAAGCCTTTCTCTGGGAGCAGGTCTCGGCGATCTGTCAGGACCCCCACAAGATCTTTCAACCGGATGCCGTTCGGCGCTTGGCAAGGGAGCACGCGGCCGGGGACGCGGACCACGGAGCGAAACTCTGGACGCTCATTTTCTTGGACTCTTGGCTGCGAAGCCTTGGTTAGGACCTGCTTTTTAATATCGGGAGCCTCCTTGGGTGCAATCCTGACGGCAAGGTGGCCCAAAGAGCATAGAGTTCCAAGTTAAACCCTTACGTTGGCGTTAGACTTTGACTACAGTCCCAAGTGCGGGTACAAAACCTTTCGTCCACGTGAGAGTTCGTGACCGAGTCCACCAAAATCCCTAACACCATGCGCATTGGCCAACTGGTCAAGGCCACCGGCAAGACTGCGCGCACTCTGCATTTTTATGAAGAGATGGGGCTGCTTCGCCCCGCGAGTCGCACCAAGGGCGGCTTTCGTCTCTATGACGACACCGCGCTGGTCCGGGTGCGTTGGATAGAGCGTCTGCAGGAACTGGGGTTCTCGCTCCAAGAGGTTCAGGACTTTTTGACGCGCCTAAGTGAAGAGGCATATGGCCCTGACGCAATGAAGCACTTGCGCAGCTTCTATGTAGAAAAGCTCGAGGAGACCCGCTTGGCGATGGCCAGAATGCGGGCCTTGGAGCGCGATTTGAGAAACTCCATCGACTATTTGGACGGGTGCCGGAGCTGCGAGCCCCTGACCAACCGGAGCGACTGCTCCATTTGCGACCAACACCCCGGCCAAGATCAGGTTGTCCCTGATTTGGTCGCCGCTGTCACCCAGGCCGAAGCCTGACCCCTATCTGGAGCCTGTAACATGGCTGTTGAACTGCCTATCTACTTGGACAACCACGCGACCACACCCTTGGACCCCAAGGTGTTGGAGGCGATGTTGCCCTACATGACCAGCGTCTTTGGCAATGCGTCCAGCCGGAACCACAGCTTCGGCTGGGCGGCGGGCGAGGGGGTCAACGCGGCTCGGGAACAGGTCGCCAAGCTCATTGGTGCCAGCTCCAAGGAGATCATCTGGACGTCGGGCGCCACCGAGTCCAACAACCTGGCCATCATTGGCGGAGCCCGCTTCAATGCCCGCAAAAAGGGCAAGCATGTGATCACAGTGCTCACGGAGCACAAGGCGACCTTGGACAGCGCCCACCAGCTGGAGAAGGAGGGCTTCGAGGTCACCTTTTTGGAGGTGGACGACCAGGGCTTGGTCACAGCGCAGCAAGTAGCCGACGCCATCCGCGAAGACACGGTGATCGTCAGCGTGATGTTCGCCAACAACGAGATTGGTGTGATTCAGCCCATCTCCGAGATTGGCGCGGTGTGCCGCGAGAAGGGCGTCATTTTCCATGTGGATGCGGTCCAAGCCACCGGCAAGATTCCGATCAACGTGGCTGAACTCAATGTGGACCTGCTCTCCATCAGCGCCCACAAGATGTACGGCCCCAAGGGCATCGGCGCCCTGTATGTGCGCCGCGGTCGCCCCCGTATTCGAATCGAGCCCTTGATTTTCGGCGGCGGTCACGAGCGCGGACTGCGGTCGGGCACCTTGGCCGTCCACCAAATCGTTGGCTTCGGCCGCGCCGCAGAGCTGGCGTTGGAGGATCTGGAGAGCGGTGAGATTGAGCGCGTTCGTGGCATGCGGGATCGCATGTGGACCGCGCTGCAGGAGAACTTGGACGAGGTCTTCCTAAACGGTCATCCAGAGCATCGTCTGCCCAACAACCTCAACGTGAGCTTTGCCTACGTCGAGGGCGAGGCGATGATGATGGCTATCAAGGACATCGCGGTGTCCTCGGGCTCAGCCTGCACCTCCGCCAGCCTGGAGCCCAGCTACGTGCTGCGGGCGCTGGGAGTGGATGTGGAGTTGGCCCACACCTCGATCCGCTTTGGCTTGGGTCGCTTCACGACAGATGAAGAGATCGACTACGCTATTGCCGAGGTGATTGAGTCCGTGAAAAAGCTGCGTGACATGAGCCCCTTGTGGGAGATGGTCCAAGACGGCATCGATATCAAGAGCATTCAGTGGGAAGCCCACTGAGTTCTCG
>CAJQPC010000255.1 GCA_905480105.1 uncultured bacterium
CCTCGGCCGGCACGACGGGGCCGAGACCGCGAGCATGAGGTTGCGATACTCGCCCCGGGAACGACCGGATCCGGCCGACGATTGGCCCCGGCTCGAGGTCCACGAGAACCGGGTCGTCGTGCTCTCGGATGGGGACGCCAACATCGGCTCCACGAGTCACGAGCAGATCCTGCGCACCGTTCAACATCACGCCGAGGAGGGCATCACCCTCACCACGGTCGGCTTTGGAATGGGCAACTACCAAGACTCGCTGATGGAGCAGCTGGCCAACAAGGGAGATGGAAACTACTTTTACGTGGACACCGAGAAAGAGGCGCGCAAGGTCTTCGGAAAGGACTTGGCCGGCACTCTGGTCACGATTGCCAAAGACGTGAAGATCCAGGTTGAGTTCAATCCCGATGCGGTCATTGGCTACCGCCTGGTGGGGTACGAGAACCGCGATATCGCCGATAAGGACTTTCGAAATGACCGTGTAGATGCTGGGGAAATAGGCTCAGGACACGCCGTGACTGCGCTCTACGATGTGGTGCTCCGCGATGGAGCCGAAGACATGGAGTTGGCCACCGTCCGTCTGCGCGCGAAGAAGCCCGGTCCCGACGGGGCAGCTGAGGAGTGGTCAACCACCTTCTCTCCGGCGCACATGCACAGGGAACTGGCTGACGCCAGCGCCAGTTTAAGGTTGTCCGTCGCGGTCGCGTCCTTTGCGGAGTTGCTCAGGGCGAGTCCTTACGCTGCCGAGCTGCGCTACAGGGATATTCTGAAGTTGGCACAGGGAGCCACTCTTCGAGGGGTCGATGAGCACACCGAGCTGCTCTACATGATCGAGAAGGCTGCCGTGCTTTCCGGTGACGCTGTCGGGACTCTGGTCTCTCGATAGCGCCACCCCGCTTCTTGGATGTTGCTGCGTTGTCTCTGGTTGGGAGGGACCCTGCCCCGCGAGCAGCTCCAAGAAGACCTTGAACGACTCCAGGCCGAGTCCGAGTCCATGGAAAACCTTGTCTGCCCTTGCGGCCACCAAGGCCCAATGCTGGTTTGGGTCTTGAACAGATTGACAGGTGAACACCTATGCAGTAGGGTCAGGCAACCATATGGGAGCTCCCTTGGAAGATCTGTCGCCCCGTCAGCAAGAAATCCTCGAGTTCATCGCTACGAGCGTTGACCAGCGGGGCGTCGCGCCGTCCTACCGAGAGATTGGGGATGCCCTGGGGATTAAGTCCACCAACGGCGTCGCGGACCACATCAAGGCGCTCACTCGGAAAGGCTATGTCGAGCGCGTTGGAGGGGCCGGTCGAGCCCGCAGTCTGCGTTTGACGCAGCGGGCCAAGGGCTCCTTCCACGATGAGAGCACCGTAGGCATTGCTGTTTTGGGGCGGGTTGCCGCCGGATCACCAACCTTGGCAATCCAGAACGCCGAGGAGATGGTGCGGGTAGACCGCAGCTTGGTGCCCGCTGGGGTCTCTTGCTATGGCCTGCGGGTGCACGGGGAGTCCATGATCGAAGACGGGATCTTGGATGGGGACATTGTCATCATCAAGGAGCAAAAGACGGTCCGGAACGGAGAAACTGCGGTGGTTTTGGTGGACACTGAGGCGACCGTTAAGCGTTTCTTTCGGGAGCCGGGGCGCATACGGCTTCAGCCGGCCAACTCCTCCATGGAAGACATCATCGTGGACAAGACGCACGATGTTCAGGTTTTGGGCAAAGTCATCGCCCTGATCCGGCCGCACATCCACTGAAGCGACCCCGCTGGCTGGTTAGGAGAGCGCGCGGGGGGGCAAAAGGGGTAGGCTGGAGCGATGGACCCTTCGGACATTCCGGGACTGGAGCTTGGCGCCCGTCCGGTCATAGGCAGAGGCCTGTGGGCGGAGACAGCCCTGACGATGGCGGCCGGAGCTGTTGGCATGGTGCTGCTGAATGCGGCTCTCTTTTGGCTCTTGGGTACCCAACTGGAGTTGGAGAGGCGGCAAGAGCTCACATTGGCCTCGGCGACCGCCCTGGCCGCTCATTTGAGCATGGTGGAAGACAGTAGCCAGCAGCGGGAGGTCTTGGCGGCGTACTCGATATCCGGCTTAAACTTGGAGCAGCTCTGGTTGCAGCGAGTGGATGGGAGCGTGGTTTTGGAAGAGGGGGCAAGCCCTGAAGTGCTGGATGCCGGGCTCAAGGCTGCTTTAAATATGGAGCGCGCGCATCTCGAGGTGCGCCGCCGTGACCATGTGCAAGTGACCGTGCCTCTCAAAGAAGGCGGGGCACTGCGAATGCAGGTGGGCTTAGATGGGGGTGGCGTGGTGAGCCCTGGCCTGGGCCTGGTTCTCAGCTTCAGCTTGGGTTCTGGGATTGTGCTGGCCCTGGGCGGATTCGTGCTGGTACGCCGACGGTTGATTCAGCCCATTCAAGAAATAACCGCGACCACTGAGCGCATTGCCGGGGGTGCTTTTGGCCACACCTCCGAGCTCAAGGCCGCCAGAGAACTGGGTGACCTTGCGGGCGCTTTGAATGTGTTGAGCGTTTCCCTGGCGGGGTACCGGGCACGAACTCGGGCCCAGGTGGAGGATTTAAAGCAAGCCAATCAAGAACTTCGGGCTGCGCAGGAGGAGCTGATTCATGCGGCTCGATTGGCCAGCGTTGGCGCGCTGGCTGCTGGGATCGCCCACGAGGTTGGCAATCCGCTGGCGGCAGTGGTCGGCTACGTTGAGTTGCTCGCAGATGGGATGGGGGACCAAGGCTTGGAGAAGGACTTGCTTGCGCGAACCCAAAAGGAAGTCGGCCGAATACACGGGATCATTCGGGAGCTCTTGGACTATGCACGGCCGCAGCCTGGACGCAAGATCCAACGCGCCCCTCAGGAGGTGTTGCAAGATGCCCTGGACACCGTGCTGCCGCTTCCGGGGTTCCAACAGCTTCGGCTGAGCGCCCAGGCCGATCCAGGCTTGCCGCTGGTGGTCGAGGAAGAGGGACGCCTACATCAAGTGCTGCTCAACTTGCTTCTCAATGCCAGGGATGCCCTGGATGGCGCTGGAGAGGTGCGCCTGCAGGCTGAGCTCCAGGGAGATGGCTTTCTGCGCTTCAGCTGCGTGGACTCTGGGCATGGATTCTCGGCGGCCGTGCTGGATCAGGTCTTTGAGCCCTTTGTCAGCACGAAGGCTGCGGGCAAGGGTACGGGGCTTGGCCTGGCCACCTGCCAGCGAATTGTGGAGCTTGCAGGTGGGCAGATTCAGGCGCTGAACCGGTCGGAGGGGGGGGCAGAGCTGCGCTTTACTTGGCCAGTGGCCGACTGATGGAAGAGCTCAACTTTGGCGTTGTTCCGTGGGGCCTTAGCGTCGTAATGCTCGCAGTGGCTGCCTTCCGGCTCCGACGCCTCAGGCCCGACTGGACACACGCATTGGTTTTGCTCGTGGCGCTCCTCGCTTCGGCTGTGGTGTTGCCACTCTCAAGAATCGTTATTGAGGGACATGAGGCGGAGTACCTGGAGATTCTCCTGGGCCAGCGTGGGTTGGATGCTGGCGATACGGCGCGGATGCCTGCGATGCAGTGCTTGCTCCGGGGCTTGGGTTGGCTGGGTGTCGGGCAGCGAGGCGCTCAGGCTGTATCGCTCCTTTTTGGTGGGCTTGCCTGTGTGTCCTGGTCCGCAGCGCTTGGGCGTCTTGCGAGCCGCTGGGTTGGTCTGGCTGCTGGCTTGAGTCTGGCGCTTTGGGGGAACTTGGCTGCGTGGTCGAGCTCTGTCTACAACGTGGTGCTTCCTTTCTTCTTTGTCTGTTTGGCCTTTTGGGCACTGAGCCTTCTCTTGGATGGAGAGGAGCCAGTAGGCGCAGGCCTGCTGGCTGGTGCCGCAGCGGGGATGGCGGTCTCGCTGCGCTTAGATACCGTCTGGGTTGCCCCAGCCGGTCTGCTCTTGGTTCTGTTGGCTCAACCCAAAGGGTGGCGACGCTGGATGCCGGGCCTGCTGCTGGGGGCTGGAGTCGCGCTGAGCTCGGTGTTGGCGGTGCGTGGCACTGGTGAGCTGCCAGGAAGCGGGGAGTGGGCCAACAGCTTTGCCATGAACGCGGCACTTTTCGTGTACTTCGAACCCTTCCAGCGCCTCTGGGTCCTTCCAGCGGTGCTCATCGGGCTGGGGCTGGGATTGCGAGCGCGTTGGCGTGTTGCGCTGCCCCTGGTCGTTTTGTTGTTGAGCACCCATTTTGCGTTGGCCGGATTCAACGACTACGGGTCGAGGCACTTGCTTGGGGCCGGTTTGACTCTCAGCGCAGGCCTGGGTTTCTGCCTGAGCCGAAGGTTGGCATGGGTGCCGTTGGCGATCGCAGCGTTGGGACTGATGTTCTCGCTTGTGGATATGCGTCTTCGTTTTTATGCCTCTGAGGACGCCTTCGCTCAGGCCTTGAACTCTGAACTGCCAGAGTGGTCGCTCCAAGACTTGAGGGGCTGCGCCCTGATCTCTGAGGACACGCGCATCGCGCAGGAGGGGGAGCAACTGTCCCACTTCAATCTGTGGAACGCCGATGAACTGGCAGATCTTCAGGCGCAACATGGCTGCGTGCTCTGGCTCATGGGAGTCCAGGACTTTCGATGGTCTTCCCTTGCAGTCCGTGACCGTGCGCTCCGCGTGGAGCGCCTCTACGAGCTGGAGCCCTTGGCCGTGGTGAGCAATCCAGAAGACGGCTACGTTGGCCTTGTTTTGCGTGTGGAGCGGGCGCGACGCTGGCCTTCTGCGTCTCTCGTGCGCACACTTCCATGACCCCCCTGGCTTCATGAACGACCTGCAACGCATTTTAGAGGCCCTCTCCGCCTTGAGCCGCCGCGAGAGGCGTCTAGATCTCCTTCGGGCCGGCGGCGTGGTCCTTTCTCTGGTGCTCTTGGTTTGGCTCGGGGCGGTCGTGGCAGCTGGAGCTGGTATGGACCGTGCCACCACTCGCTGGGCCGTTATTCCGGTATTGCTCTTGATTTTTGGAGCGTCGGCGTGGCGGGTGAGCGTCCGGTGGAGCGCGGCCGGTTTTCTGGAGCATCAAGCCCGGAGGGTGGCTTGGGCTGCGCCGGAGTTGCGCGGTTTGGTGGAGGTTCTTGTTGAGAAGCCCCTTGGGCCGGAGGAGGGGCAGAGCGCGTCCATTCACCAGCTCCTTGTGGACAACGTCATCGCTGGACTGCGCCCCTTGGATGTGTCTTCTGTTCATCCTCACCGCCTTTGGGGGGCCTTGGCTGCTCTGCTTATGGCGCTGGCGGTTTTCGGGGTGGGTTCCGCTCGGGCCCCGATGGGTGCGATGGAGACGCTGGCTTGGCTCGTTGGAGGGAGCCCAGCGCCTCAGCTGGCCTTGATCAAGGAACTCGACCCAGATCTGCCTCCCGTGCGGGTTGGGGATGTGAGCCTTCGCTACGAATACCCCGCCTACACGGGGCTCTCATCGATCACGGTCGACAACTCCAACGGCGAAGTGCACGGTCCTCCGGGCACCCAAGTCTTCGTCTCTGGGCGCAGTGAAGAACGCTTCGATTCGGTGCTCATCCAGTCCTACGACTTGCCTCCTGTACCCAGCGAGATGCGCGAGGGACGCGGCTTTGAAGGAAGCTTCGTCATCCTGGATGATGGGACTTGGCGGGCCGTTTTTCAGCGTGGCGCTGAGACCCTAAGCAGCGCAAGCTTTCCCATTGTGTTGGAGCCAGACGACCCGCCCATTGCGGAGCTCAGCGCGGATGCTCGGGTCTTGGATGTGGACCTGGACACCCCCTTTACCTTGCGTTGGTCCGCTCGGGACGACTTTGGTCTGACTCATGTGGAGCTGGTGGCCGGCTCCAAGCCCATCAGGATGCTGGTGCAGCCGACTTTTGCCTCCCGTGAGGAGCGGGGGGAGTTGACCGTAACGGCGGCCGAACTCGGGCTGCGTGCGGGGTCGGACAACGTGATTCGGGTCTCGGCCTTAGACAACGATGGGGTGTTGATTCCCAAGCCTGGATTCTCGGGACCCGTCCGAATCCGTGTGCTGGGGGACTCCGAAGAGCAGCGGCGAGAGGTGCGGTATCGCAGAGAGCTGCGTGACGCGCTGGTGCTGGTCCTGGCACCCTTTTCCTTGGACGAGCATCCTCTGGGAGACAGCCCGGTTGCGTTGGGAGCCTGGGCACGTCTGGCAGCGGAGCGTTTTGAGCCCCTAAACACCTTGGTGGATACCAACTGGCAGGGGGACGACCTTCGGACCTTGGAGGGGCGGGTGATTGAAGAGGTTCAGTCAGAGGGCAGCTCTCTGCTGCGCTTTGCCATGGAGCTGAGCGTGCAGGACGGGGAGCTGGATCCACGGGACCAACTGGCGTTGGATGAGCAGCATGAGAACTTGTTGGCCATCCTGGAGACCTATGCACTCATGCTGGATCGCATCGTGCGTGCGCAGGGCATAGGGCTGCTCGACGCAGAGCTGGAGAGCCTGGTCGAAGACACCCGTCGCGGGGAGCGCATGGCCTCCTACCAGGAGCGTGAGCCTCTCAAGGACCACATCGTCAAGCTTGAGGGAAGCATCGATGCGCTGGAGGAGCTGGCTCTCGCAGTGGACAGTGGCGCGATCAGCGGGATGGTCTCGCAGAGCGTAGGGGACCTTCGGCAGCTCATCGCTGCGGCTGACACTGCGGCTAATTCGAATGATTTGGAGCGCTCGGCTGAACTCTTAGGGTGGAGCGCGGAGGAGCTGGAACGCCTTCAGGCCAACCTGGCCAGCTGGCGCGGCGGGCTGGAGGCGATGAGCGAAGGCGAGAGCAAGGAACTCCAGGAGCTCATTGAGGAACTGGAGCGTCTCGAAGCGGGGGAGAGAGCGCTCTTGAGTCAGACTCAAGCCGTGCGGGAGATGAGCGGAACAGGGGATGCGCAGCTGAGCAAGACCTGGGTCGAGGTCGAGCGTTTGGCCAAGAGCTCCTTGAGACGAACACGCACTGTGACGGACAAGCCCGCTCGCCGGTCCGACTATGAGAAGCGGGTTCTTGAAGAAGGCCAGGGATCGGCAGAGCGTCTGATGGACTCCGTGGTAGCCCGCGACCTGCGGGGAGCAAGGGTGGATGCGGATTCCAGCAGGAGGGCGCTCCAAGATGCCGCCATCGGGATGCGGTTCTACGAAGGGGACAAGGGCAGCTTGGCAGCGCTGGACTCAGCGGCAGACGAGGCACGCCAGGTTCGAATCCTATTGGACGCCATGGAGCTGGCGACGGTCACCCGTGACCCAGTACTGTCTGGCAAGCTTCAAAAGCTGCTGCCCGAGCAGGAGACCTTGAGCGCGGACGCCCAAGCGGTTCAGCCGCGGGCCGCCAAGATTGCCAAGGAGCTTCCGATGGGGGCACCGGGGCTGGAGGAAAACCTGGATGCCGCTGTGCGGGAGATGGGTGGTGCCGAGCGCGCCTTGGCGGGCGGCAGGTCTTTTTCAGCGGAAGGGGCAGAGGAGGCGGCAGCGGACCGCATTGAGCTGGCTATTCGCTCGCTGGAGCAAGCGGCGGCCGCGCAGAGCCAGATGCAGCGAGAGATGGGAAGCGGGCAGCCCAGCGATTCGAAGGACAGCGATGGGGAGGGAGGGGAGGACTGGAACAAAGACTACGATCCACAGATGGAGCTGCCAGAACCCGAGCGGGACGTGGACATCGCACGCTACCGAGAGCAGCTAATGCAGGGCATGGAGGGGGAGGTTCCTGAAGAGTATGAAGCCTTGAAAAGGAGGTACTATGAAGAGCTCGTTCGCCAGTAAACTCCTCGCTTTTTCGACCATTGTAATCGGAGGTTTTTTGAGTGCGGCCCCCGCGTTGGCGGCGGACGTGGAGCGGGGCTTTCTCTGCTTGGACCAAGTCAACCTCGATTGCGCGGCGGGTGTGGCGAATGGGTTGGGGGAGGACCCCACGAGCACTCTGCTCAAGGCTCGCGTGGCGTTTCACCAAGGAGACTTTGAGCGCGCCGCCGAGCTCTCCGGCAGCATCCTTGACAAGGCGGCCGCTGTGGAATTGGGTCCGATTCGGTCGGTTCTACCCCCACGGCTGAGCATTCCGTTGGAGGAGCTGAGCTCGGCGCGTATCGCCCGTTACCGCAGCATTGGGGTGCCCATTCCTTCGCCGGATGATGAAGCTCAGACGGTGACCCTGCAGTTGGGAGTGGACGCTGCTGGAGACTTTGAGCTCGTCAGGGCTTGGTTGGAGCAAGAGCACGACCTGTTTTTGGCGAGCGCTCAAGCTGCGGAAGGCTTGGTTGTGACCCGCCGTGGCAACGTGGAGGTGCTTCATCACCCCGGGATTGAACGCATCTTGGTTCAAGAGGCGGCTGATGCAATCACCCAAGCCGAGGAGCGCATCGCCCCGTTGTTGGGGGGGGCTGTTCCCGGGGTGGTCCGGGTGGAGATCTATCCCAACCGCTCGGAGTTCATCGCGGCCACTGGGCTGCCCAAGTCATCGGTGAACACCACCGGGGTGGTCGCCATCAGCAAGTGGAATCGGCTGTTGCTGATCAGTCCTCGTGCTCTGGGGGATGGCTATGGCTGGCGTGACACCTTGGTCCATGAGTGGGTGCATCTGGTGGTGAGCTACCACTCCAAGGACAGGGCCCCCATCTGGCTTCAGGAGGGGCTTGCCAAGAGCACAGAGATGCTCTGGCGCCAAGACGACTTTGAGCTGGAAGTGAGCAAACAGTCACTATTGGCCGGCGCCTTAAAGACAGACCGGTGGGTCACCTTTGAGCAGATGCATCCGTCCATGGCCTTCTTGCCTTCTCCCGAGCTGGCCGGGCTGGCCTATGCCCAGGTGGCGAGCATGATGGCCTTTCTTCAGGAGCAGACGGACCCAAAAGTCTTGGCCCGTGTCATTGAGCGGGTTGGCAATGGGCAGGATGCCAAGGATTCCGTCGCAGCCGAGGCCAATGGAGGGGACTTTGACCGCTTTGAGCGGGAATGGAAGGCCTGGCTGGGTACTCTGGATCTGATTGGAGAAAAGGTCGCTATCGACGCGGTTGGCGAGCACATCGAAGGGGGCCCCGACGCGATTGGTGCTGGAGAGGGGGCTGAGGATGTTGGTTTTGACCCAGTGCTCTCCCGCCGAAAGGAGCTGGCTAACCGTGCCCGATTGGGTGATTTGATGGCGGAGCAAGGTCAGCACGAGGCGGCAATGCTCTACTTTGAACAGGCCATGCCTCCGGGTGAGCCTGCCAGCCCCGCTGTGATTTTGGCTGCGTCCAAGAGCCTGGTGGTCTTGGGGCGCACGGAGCAGGCCATGTCTCTGCTCGTTGAGAACCTGACCTACTACCCAGAGGAGGCGGGCACTCAGAAGTTGGCCGCTGAGCTCTGGCGCGCGCAGGGCCAGGATGCCAAGGCCTTGAATGCCTACTTGGCCTCGTCCGAGGTCAATCCTTTTGATGTTGAGGTTCAGCAGGCCCTGGTTGCGCTGTATGCCAGCGCTGGCCAGAGAGAGCGATCCGCTCGCCATGCCCAGATCCTCAGCGTGTTGACCTATAGCGAGCTGGAGCCGAGCTGATGTTGGAACAGAAGAACCCTGCTGAGATGGACGATACGCAGGTCCTTGCCGAGATCAAGGCCGCTCGTGAGCGCTTGTTGGGGGAGATCTCCAAGGTCGTTGTGGGCCAGCATCAGGTCGTGGACTTGATGCTTACGGCTCTGTTTGCCCAGGGCCACTGCCTGTTTGTGGGAGTGCCAGGTCTGGCCAAGACCTTGCTCGTCTCTACGACCGCTCAAGCGCTGGGTCTGGAGTTCAACCGCATCCAGTTCACCCCGGATCTCATGCCTGCGGACATTACGGGTACCGAGATCTTGGAAGAGGACCGAGTCTCGGGGCAGCGGCAGATGCGCTTCTTGGAGGGGCCGGTGTTCACCAACCTACTGCTCGCGGATGAAATCAACCGAACGCCGCCTAAGACGCAGGCGGCTTTGCTTCAGGCCATGCAGGAGCGAGAGGTGAGCGTGGGTGGACGAACCCTCCCTCTCCCGGCTCCCTTCCAAGTCTTTGCAACCCAGAACCCCATCGAGCAAGAGGGGACCTATCCCTTGCCCGAGGCCCAGCTGGATCGCTTCATGCTCAGCATTCACGTGGACTACCCCAGTGCGGACGAAGAGCTGGAGATAGTTCGTCGCACGACGATGGGAGTCCAGGCGCAGGTGGAAGCTGTGGTCTCTCGGGCTCTGCTTCTTCGCATGCAGCAGGTTGTGCGTCAGGTTGAGGTCTCCAAGGAAGTGATGCAGGCGGCCGTGAAACTGGCCCGCTCTACCCGTCCAGGCCCCCAAGCGCCCGAGGCGACCAGGAAGTGGGTGTCCTGGGGCGCAGGTCCCAGGGCCAGCCAGTACTTGGTCCTGGGTGCCAAGGCCTGGGCTGCGCTTCAGCGTGGGGCGGGACCCGAAGGTGGCGCTGCACGGATCTCGGATCTCCGCCAAGTTGCCAGCGCGGTGCTTCGCCATCGCGTCCTGTTGAACTTCCAAGCGGAAGCGGCGGGAATAGACAGCGAAGAGGTAGTGGCCGAGCTCCTGCGTGAGGTTCTGCCACAGTGAGTCCCGGCCGACCAGTGGGCTCGCCCGTGCTTTGGGACCCGGAGACGTTGGCGCGCATTCGAAGCCTGCAGCTCATCGCACGTCAGAGCGTCGAAGGCGTGCTGTCCGGTGAGCATCGCAGTCGGCGAGTGGGCGCGAGCGTGGAGTTTGCGGACTACAAGGAGTACCAGCCGGGGGACGACCTAAGGCACTTAGACTGGAAGGTCCTGGCGCGCAGTGACCGGTTGGTCACCCGTCGGTATCAGCTGGAGACGGAGCTGAGCGCCATGATTGTCTTTGACGCATCGGGGGACTTGGCGACTGGCGGCAGTGCGGCAGAGGCGGGTGCGAGAGGGTGGCTGCAGCGGGTGTTTCGGCGGTCGGAGCAGGCCCCCCCTCGACCCGACCTGGGAAGCACCAAGTTCGGTTACGCGGTGACACTGGCGGCCACCTTGGCCTGGGCTCTGGTTCGGCGACAGGAGCCCGTAGGGCTGGCCGTCATTGGCGGCGAGACCAGTGGGGTACGTCTGCTCATGCCGCGCCAGGGACGCTCGCAGCTGGCCCGCATCATTGGAATCTTGGCCGACCTTCGTCCGGCGGGAGAGGCGGACCTGGGTCGTACCCTGGCGGCGATCGGGCCCAGACTGCGGCAACGTTCCTTGGTCTGTGTGGTCTCGGATTTCATGGAGGAGCCCAGCGACTGGGCCCCGGCCATGCTGGCTTTTTCCAAGCGTCGGGCAGACTTGGCTGCCTTTCATGTCTTGGATCGGCAGGAGATGCACCTGAACTTTGAGCGTCCCGCGCACTTCTTCAGCCCCGAGGGTGGAGGGGATTTGGCCATTGACCCCGTGGGTGCCCAGGCGGAGTACGCCAAGGTGCGAGATGCCTGGCTTGGTCAGGTCGAAGCACAGATTCGCGCGCAGAAGGGCCGTTACTATCCTTGCTTGACGGACGCGGGATGGGACGCAGCGCTGCGATCCTTGCTGCTGGGCCACCCAGGACAGGCCTTGCGCTTGGAGTCTCCGTGAGCCTGTCCCTTGCGGTGCCACTGGCTCTCCTGCTCGGGGTGCTGGTGGCCTTGCCCATTCTGGCCCACCTCACCCAGCAGCGGCCGGTGGACCGGCAACCCTTTGGCGCCATGCTCTTGCTTCGACGCTTGGTCATGCGCCTGGAGCGTCGCCGACGCTTCCAGGATCTGTTGTTGCTGTTGCTACGTGCCCTCGCAGCGCTGGCCCTGATCCTGGCCGCGGCCAGGCCGGAACTCTCGGTTCCGGCGGACGCACCGGAGTTTGGAGGGCAGGGCGCAGTGGTCTTCGTGTTGGACGACAGTCTATCGATGGCCCAGACCTTCAAGGGCCGCACGCTCATGGCCAGGGCTCGGACCGACGCCTTGGAGGTGCTGGAGAGCTTGGCTCCTGGCACGCGGATAGGCGTGGTCCGGATAGGGGGCCAAGCGCAGAGCATGAGTCCAGACCTGGTCGTCGAGCATGGGCGGGCGGCTCGCTTCATCGATACGACGGATGCCGGATACGGCGGAACGGATCTGGTCGGCGGACTGCTGCGGGCCAGGGAACTCTTGGCTGGAGAAGCTGGGGAGGTATTGGTCTTCACCGACCAGGCCGGGCCCGGTGTTGTGTCGGCTGCAGAGAAAGAGATTGCTGCTCTGGTGGAGCGTGGTAGCAGCGTGATTCCACGGATTGTACAGGCCAAACCGCCTAAAAATGTCGCAATACTCTCGGCCAGCTACGGCGACGGTTTGGAGGGTGGATCTGTACGGGTTGAGATCGCCAACTACGGACCGGATGCCATCGAGCTTCCGGTCACCTTGGCCTTGCCGGATGGCTCGGAGATCACGGCCTTCACGGAGCTGCCGGCCCAGGGAAGGGCCAGCGAGCGCTTTACGGTTCCTAGTGCAGTGCCTGGCGGGGTGGCAACGGTCACTGTCGACGATCCGGATCTGGCCTTGGACGACCACTTCGCCTTTCATTTGCCCCGGGTGGGGGCGTCCCGCGTATTGGTGGTCGATGGAGACCCGGGCCGCACACCCTTCGAGTCCGAGGTGTACTTCCTGGAGCGGGCGCTGGCGCCTTGGGGGGGGCTAAGCGGTGGTCTGCTGCCGGAGACGGTCTCCCCCTCCGGAATACGGCGCCTCTCAGAGTCGGAGCACCGTGTTGTTTTTCTGGCCAACGTCGAGGATCCGGGAGCCTTTGCCCCGGTGCTCACGGAGTTCGTTCAGCAGGGCGGCGGCCTGGTGATCAGCGTGGGTAAGAATGTCACGGCCGAGCGCTACAACGAGTCTCTCAAGGCGCTGCTTCCAGCACCCTTGCGGCGAGCGAGCAGCCCTTTGGATGTGGAAGGTGTTCGTCTGAGCGGACCGGATCTCAACAAGGAACTCTTCAAGCCCTTCGCTGCGGGTGGCTACGCTGGGTTCTCAGAAATGACTGCATTCCGATACTTTAGCTTAGAGCCCTTCAAGGAGAGTGATAAGGTTGAGATCCTACTTACGTGGCAAGACGGCAGTCCTGCACTCGTAGAGCGCAAGGTGGGTTTGGGGCGCGTGCTGCTTTGGACCAGCAGCTTCGATTACGACGACAACTGGTCTCACTCGGCTGTGCAAGCCGTGTTCATGCCCTTCATTCAGCGCCTGGTGGGTAGCCTGGGAGGAGACTCTGCAGGAGTGAAGCTTCGAGCTCAGGGCCAAGTCGGGCAAAGGGTGGAACTCAAGCTTCCAAATGTAGGGCCTGAGCCTCGTCTCTTTGGCCCGAATGGCCAAGAACTGCCCTCTCAGCTCGCCCGAGGACAGACGCTCACGCTCTCTTTTGTTCCCAAGGAACCGGGCGCTTATCAGGTGGGCACTCCTGGGCAGCCTCCGAGCGCTTGGATTGCGGCCAATGTCTCGCCGCAAGAGTCGGATGTGCGCGTGAGCGAAACCATCACAGGAATACAGCGGGCCATTGACCCGGGGCTGCTGGAGCGAAAGATTCCCTTGGGGCCCGTCTCCCTGTGGGTCGCGCTCGGTGCGCTGCTTGCCCAGGCGCTGCTGTCCTTTGGACTTGGAGGGCGTGATGCGGAGGCGTGAATTTCTCCTGAGTGCAGGGGCCACGCTGCTTTTGCCGAGCCAAGCCTGGGCTTTGGGGAAGGTAAGCACTGTAGATGTGGTGGAGATTCAGCTTCCCACGGGCACGCTCTCCAGGCCAAATGCTTGGCGCACCATGCTCTACGAGGTGGCGCGTACCACCTCTGTGGAGACCGACCCCGAGGGGGTGGTCCAGCTGCCACCCGACGACTTGGCACTGTTTGAGCATCCCTTCGCAGTGCTGGTCGGAGACGCTGCGTTCGGCCCCCTGTCGGCGGAGCACCTCGAGCAGCTCAAGCGCTATTTGACCTATGGCGGCTTCCTGTACGTAGATGACACCTCGGGTGTCCCAGGGTCTGATTTCTCCCTTTGTGTGCGGCGTCTCCTACAGCGGATGTTTCCCACCCGACCCCTGCAACGGCTCGAGCGCAACCACAGCCTTTACCGAGCCTTTTTTCTCATTGAGCGGCCCTTGGGTCGGGTGGTGGGCCCGGGCTACTTGGAAGGAATCAAGCTGGGTTCGATCTACCCCATCGTTTTCGGACAGATCGACTTGAGCGGAGCCCTGGAGCGCTCGGAGAGCGGCCGCTCGCTTCGGCCCATTCCGGAGCACCAGCGCCGAGAGGCTACGAAACTGGCTGTGAACCTGGTGCTCTACGCCCTGACCTCCAACTACAAGCAGGACCAAGCTCACGTCAAAGCGCTGCTCGAAGAGGGTCGGCTCTGATGGGGTGGTTGATCTCCGGCCCCTTGAGTCCCCAAGGCCATCTGGAATTCCAGACTGGACCCATGGAGATGGTCATCATCGCCGTGGCGGTGATCTGCGTCTTTGGCTTGGCCGCCTGGCATGCCCGGGGGCGCCCGCCTGCATGGCCGGAGCTTGCGGCGCTCGCCGTGGGTCTCTTTGCAGCAGCTACGGCCCTGGTGCGCCCGGTGTGGATCGAGGCCTCAGGAAGAGAAGAGCCAGGAGTGCTCGCTATTTTGGTCGATGACTCCCGATCGATGTCGGTGCTCGAAGACGGCAAGCCACGCTCGGAGCAGGTCGAGCGGGCGCTGGGGCAAGCTCAGGTCGGTCGGAGCGAAGTGTTCACCTTCGGCAGCGAGCTTGGCGCGGGAGATCTGCGCAGCTTTGATCAGTCGGAAAGTGACTTGACCAGAGCGCTTCAAGGGCTGCGGGAGCGCTACGCCGGGGAGCGCCTCGCTGGAGTGGTTGTCATCACCGATGGCATTGTGCGCGGCGGTCTGCGAGACCGGGTAGCCAGCTCGGGGGGGGCGCCCCTGGAGCTGCCAGGCCCCTTGACGATTTATCAAGTGGGGCAGGCCGAGGAACTCTCAGACTTGGCAGTGAGCAATATCGCCAGCGGTGGCTACGCCTTCCAGCAAGCCCCATTCGAGATTTCTGCCTCTATTCAAGGGGCTGGCTATGCCGGCAGGCCTGTGCCGGTGAGCTTGCTCGAGGACGGGGTGGTGGTTGCGACCCAGACGGTGACCCTGGACGGTCAGGGCAAAGCCCAGGCTTTCTTCTCTTTGAAGAGGGAGCGACCCGGTCGTTTTGTCTACCAAGTCCAGGTGCCCACTTGGGAAGGGGATGCCGTCCCCGAAAACAACAGCCTGCCGGTCTCGGTGCGGGTGGTTCGAGACAAGATTCGGGTGCTTCAAGTGTCCGGTGGGCCCAGCGTGGACCAGAAGTTTCTGCGGCTCTTCCTGAAGCAGGATCCAGCGGTGGATCTGGTGTCCTTCTTCATCCTGCGCACGCCCGATGACTTGGAGCAGTCCCCCTATGCCTCGAGTGAACTCTCCCTGATTGAGTTTCCTTACCGCACGCTGTTTACCGGAGGGGACCGGGATGGAGAGCTGGATTCCTTCGACTTGGTGATCTTCCAGAACTTCGACTACGGCCCCTATTTCCAACGCGAGAGCAATGATCTCTTGGGCGAGGTCGCTGACTATGTTGCAGAGGGTGGAGCCTTTGTCATGATCGGTGGAGACCGTAGCTTTGACCTGGCGGACTACGAAGGCACCCCGCTGGGGGAGGTTCTCCCGGTCCAGCTCGGGCTGGCCCCCAAGCAGGCCACCGATCTGACGCCCTTTTCCCCTCAGCTCAGCGCAGAGGGGCGGGTTCATCCCATCAGTCGGCTCTTGGGGAATGCCGAGGAAAACGAGCAACTCTGGGAGCGTCTGCCTCCGCTGGATGGACTCAACCTCAGCTTAAGCTTGGCGCCAGGCTCAGCCGCTTTGCTTCAGCATCCCACCCTTAAGACCCAGGAAGGGGACCCGATGCCAGTGGTTGCGGTGCGCGAGGTGGGCAAGGGGCGCAGCATGGCCCTGATGGGGGACAGCTCTTGGCGCTGGGTGATGAGCGAGGCGGCTGCCGGGAACGGAAACCAAGCGTACCTGCGCTTCTGGAAAAACAGTATGCGCTGGTTGATGCAAGACAGAGATGGGCAGCGCGTCCGGGTCGAGGCCAGCAGAGACAACCTCGGAATTGGAGAGCCAGTCCGGCTGATCACTCGGGTGCGAGATGTGGGCTTTGAGGCCATTGAGGGTGTGCCAGTCGTCGGGACCCTGCAGGGACCCAAGGGACTGCAGAGCTTCGAGGGGATCACGAATGCCGCGGGTGAAGCGGTCATCGAGTTGGAGCCTGGCAGTGCGGGTTCCTATCAGGTGAAAGTCGAGGCTGGGGACCGCGGTAAGCTGGGCCAGGACTACACCACATTTGCCGTCTCTGCCCGGGACCCAGAGTTGGATGAACTCCTCCCGGATTCGGTGTTCCTTAGGCAGTTCGCCGATCTACAGGGCGGGGTGTACTACCCAGCTGGAGAAGCGGGCTCACCGACCTTGGATCCTCGGGCCGCTCGCCTGGTGGAGGAAGAGAAGCAGACTCCCCTTTGGAGTGCGCCTATTCTCGCTCTCTTGGCCAGTCTGGGCCTGGGGCTGAGCTGGCTCTTGCGGCGGCTGAAAGGCCTGCGCTGAGCATGGCACCTTGGAACGCAGAAACAGTGCGCCAGGGATCCCGGACAAGATGCGCCTGGCCCGGATGGGCATGGGCATCTCAGCTGGGGTGTGCTTCGCCGGGTTGAGCTTGGATGCTGGAGTCCCTGATTGTGGGACTCAGTGCTCCGGCAGGACCGCGGTACCCTTGTTTGCCACCAAGGCACAGATGCCAAAAGTAAACAGTGGCACGACCACAACAGCGCCCCAGTACGCCATGGGAAAAACGCTCATCACGCCCCCGTGTTCGGCACCATGCTCTGCAGCGTGGGCTGCGCCTTCCTCTGCCAGTGCGATGGCAGGGGCCAGGACGACAAGGGCAGTGGCGCTCAGGCCAGACAGGGTGCTCAGTGCGCGACGCATCATGGTTTTCATACCGGAAGCTAGGAGTTCGTTGATGGAAGCATAGCGCGGAGGCTGCCTTAGGACCAGCCACCGCAGGCTTGGGTTAGGCCACGTCGAAGCGATCAAAGACCATGGAGAAGTTGCCCCGCCCACGGGTCATGCTGCGCAGGGTCGTGGTGTAGCCCAAGAGCTTGTCCAGGGGGCAGTCGCAGCGGATGGTGCTCGGCTCGCCGGGCTCCGTCTCATGGATTGTGGCTTGGCGGGACTGAAGGTCTCCCAGGATGGCGCCCAAGTTCTCCGCAGGGATCACCACTTCGGTCTTCATGATCGGCCGCAGCACCTGGCCGCCGGCCTTTTGCATGGCCTTGCGAACCGCCTCAGCGACAGCGACGCGCATGGCTTGTGGGGTGGACAACTCGGCGAAAAGCTCCACCGCAAGGACCTTCACCTCCACATCCTGGAGCTCGGCCCCGAGGATGGGGCCGGCGATGCTGGCGTCGGTGGCGCCGGCCTTGATGGCGTCGGCCAGGGACGGGGAGAGCACCGTACCGCTTCCTCGGACCTCCACGCCCTCTGTGCTGACCACAACCCCGCTTCCGCGTTTACGCGCAGCGACGGTGGCCTTGGCCCAGCCCTTCATTTCGATGGTCTTTTCTGCCTCGATCACTCGGTGGAACAGGGCGTCGGCTGTGGCCGAACCACCGATGGTCTCCCGCATCACCACGTCGGGCTTACCGGCGCGTACCTTGATGTTGGCCTCGCGCTGGATGCGCTCGAAGTACATCTGTAGGTGCAGCTCACCCATTCCGCGCAGCACGCGCTGACCGGTCTCCTTGTCCTCGTCCAGACGCAGGGTGGGGTCCTCGGCGGTGAGCTTGGCCAGGATCTCGACCAGCTTGGCCTCGTCCTTGGCAGAGTCGGGCTCAATGGCCAAGCCCAACACAGGCTCTCGCGCCTCGATTCGCTCCAACAGGACGGGTTCTTCTCCCAGGCACAAGGTGTCGCCGGTACCGGCTTTTTTGAGTCCTGCCAGGGCCACGATCTGCCCGGCTATGGCGGTGTCGATGCGCTTGGCTTTGTCGGCGTCGATGTCAAAGACCCGCGCGACGCGTTCGGTCTCGATGCTGCCGTCGAGCTGGGGGATGGAGACGATGTCGCCAGGCCTGAGAGTGCCACGGTAGATGCGGCAGAACATACGCTTTCGGCCATCGAAGTGCTGTACCTTGAAGACCAAGGCGGCCAGGGCCCCGTCCTTGTCCATGGGGACCTCGACCTCGCTTCCGTTCATGTCTATGGCCTTTGGGAGAGGACCCTCCCCCGGTGCCGGCATGATCTTGACCAGGCTGTCCAACAGGGGCTGAACCCCCAGGTTCTTCAGAGCGCTTCCGCCAAAGCATGGGTAGACCCTGCCGCTTAGGCAGGCCACGCGAAGCGCAGCCCAAAGCTTTTCTTCTGGGACCTCTTCGTCCATCAGCACAAGCTCTTCTAGCGCCTCGTCAAACTCCGCTGCGGCCAGCAGCATGGTTTCGCGCAGGTCCGACAGGCTCTCCCATGTCTCGTCGTCTACGCGCTCCTCGCGCACCTCTTCGCCTTGCTCGCCATGAAAGCTGGAGGCGATGCGGGTGATGAGGTTCACCACCTGACCCTTCTCAGGCACGGGCACGATGACCGGGACGGGCTCGCCGCCCAGTTTTTTGCTGATGGTCTCTAAGCAACGCCGATAGTCGGCCCCTGGCCGATCCATCTTGTTGATGAAGAAGCAGGCTGGCACCTTGTACTTGTTCCGTTGGCGCCAGACGGTCTCGGTCTGTGGCTCTACGCCGCGCACGCCGTCCAGGACCACCACGCAGCCATCGAGCACACGCATGGAGCGCTCCACCTCTATGGTGAAGTCCACGTGCCCAGGGGTGTCGATGATCTGGACTTGGTAGTCCAGCCACTCGGCGCGGGTCACGGCCGCCATGATGGTAATGCCGTGTTCTTGCTCTTCCGGGATGTAGTCGGTGTGCGCCTGACCATCGTGTACTTCGCCGATCTTCCGCAGCGCTCCGGTGTAGAAGAGTATGCGCTCGGTCAAGGTGGTCTTTCCGGCGTCGACGTGGGCGGCGATGCCTATGTTTCGAACCTTGGACAGGTCATTTGTGGCCATGTAGTCCTCTCATACGCCGGACTCTATCGGGTCTGGACGGCGCTAGCACGCCTATGCACGGGGGACTGTGTAGGTTGTGCGTGACACTTCGGAAACCCCTAGCGCTGAACCTCGACAGGGCTTCACGAGTCCCGTAAATGCGGCCAAACCCGAGGCACTCATGGGCGGCATCCTGCTCCTCGAAGACGGACGCTCTTTTTCTGGTCAGGGATTTGGGGCAAGCGCCTCCCTGGTTGGTGAGATCGTCTTCAACACAGCCATGACTGGCTACCAAGAAGTTCTGACGGACCCCAGCTATCGGGAGCAGATCGTCGCCATGACCGTCCCTCACGTTGGGAACACCGGGGTCAACGCGGTGGACGAGGAGTCCACGGTCATTCACCCTCGGGGAATGGTGGCCCGAAGCTTCTCCAAGCGATGGTCCAACCACCGCGCCAAGGGCGGTCTGGATCACTACCTTCGGGCTGCTGGTATCCCGGGATTGGACGGCGTAGACACCCGCGCTCTGGTGCGGCACATCCGTCAGAAGGGGGCCATGAAGGCGGTGATCTCCACGGACGGAAAGCCGGCCGCCGAGCTCTTAGAGCTGCTGGAGTCCTGGCCGGGCATGGCTGGACGGGCCCTCGCCGTAGCGGTCAGTACCCCCAAGGTCTACACCTACGCGGACCCAGAGATCCCCACCTGGAAGGTCAACGTGCTGGACGGAGGCTGCAAGCGAAACATCCTGCGCCTCTTCGCCCAGACCGGCGCCCGGGTCCGCGTTTTTCCGGCCCTTTCGACCGCAGATGAGCTTGCCCAGGACGCTGACGCGGTCTTTGTATCCAACGGCCCCGGTGACCCTGCGGCTTTGCCTGAGATGAAGGCCAATCTGCAGAGCTTGGTCGGAGAGCTTCCTCTCTTGGGCATCTGCTTGGGGCACCAACTCCTGGCCCTTTCCCTTGGTGCACAGACCTATAAGCTGGCCTTTGGACACCGCGGCGCCAACCACCCGGTCAAGGATTTGGACACGGGCAAGGTGGAGGTGACCTCTCAAAATCACGGTTTCTGCGTGACCCAGGAGAGCCTGGAGAAGGTGGGCGCTCGGGTCACTCACGTGAACCTGAACGACAAGACGGTCGCTGGTTTTGTGCACGAAGAGAAGCGCGTGATGGGAATCCAGTACCACCCAGAAGCGGCGCCCGGTCCCCACGACGCCCAACACCTGCTGTTGGAGCGTTTCGCACGCTTCGCCGGCCACAGTAAGGGAGCCTGAATGCCCCAGCGCAAAGACATCCAGAGCATCCTGGTCATCGGAAGCGGGCCCATTGTCATCGGCCAAGCCTGCGAGTTTGACTACTCGGGTACCCAGGCTTGCAAGGCCTTGCGGGAACTCGGCTACCGGGTGCTGCTCATCAACTCCAACCCTGCCACGATCATGACCGATCCCAGTGTGGCGGACGCGACCTACATCGAGCCACTCACCGTGGAGTTCGTCGAGCAGGTCATTGTGCGGGAGAAGCCCGACGCCATCTTGCCCACGGTCGGGGGGCAGACGGCTCTGAACCTGGCCATGGCCTTGGACAAGGCCGGCATTCTGGAGAAGCACGGGGTGGAGCTCATCGGCGCCAAGCCCGAGGCCATCTTTGTCGGCGAGGACCGAGCTGCCTTCAAGGCTGCGATGGAAGAGATCGGCTTGGTGTGTCCCAGGGCTCGCACGGTCAGCAACATGGCAGATGCCGAGGCGGCTCTGGAAGAGACCGGTCTGCCCGCCATTGTTCGTCCCTCCTTCACCATGGGTGGAGCCGGCGGAGGGGTGGCCTACAACATCGACGAGTTCCGCGACATCGTCTCCAACGGCTTGGATCTTTCCCCCGTGACCGAGGTCCTGGTCGAGGAGAGCATCATTGGCTGGAAGGAGTTCGAGCTCGAGGTGATGCGAGACATGGCGGACAACGTCATCATCATCTGCTCCATCGAGAACCTGGACCCGATGGGGGTGCACACCGGCGACTCGATCACCGTGGCCCCTGCCCAGACCCTCACCGACGTGGAGTACCAAACGCTTCGGGACTACTCCCAGCGAATCATCCGGCGCATCGGCGTGGAAACCGGCGGCTCCAACATCCAGTACGCCATCAATCCTATGGACGGTGCGATCCGCGTCATTGAGATGAACCCGCGTGTCAGCCGTTCCTCGGCTTTGGCGTCCAAGGCCACTGGCTTTCCCATCGCCAAGATCGCCGCACAGCTCGCGGTGGGCCTGCACCTGGACGAAATCGACAACGACATTACCCGCCAGACCCCCGCCAGCTTCGAACCGGTCTTGGACTACGTCATCGTCAAGATCCCCCGCTGGAACTTCGAGAAGTTCGCTCAGGCCACTCGAGTTCTGGGCACGTCCATGAAGTCCGTCGGCGAGGTCATGGGCATCGGGCGCACCTTTGACGAGGCATTGCTCAAGGCTATTTCCAGCTTAGAGGGTGGATATGGAACCTCTCAGGACTGCACCGATCAGCAGATGCGGGAGCGCTTGGCCATCGCTACACCTGACCGGCTGCCTGCCGTATTCGAGGCCATGCGTCGCGGAATGGACGCCACCGAGATCGGCCGTCTTACGGGAATGGACCGTTGGTTCCTGGGCCGAATGATGGACATTGTGGCCGTGGAGAACACTCTGCGTGGCCGCTTCCTCTCCGGCGTGAGCACCGAAGAGCTGCATGCCGCAAAGCGTATGGGCATGCCCGATGAGCACCTGGGTATGCTCCTGGCGTGCGATGAAGCATCGGTCAATGCCCGCCTTCGAGCCGAAGGAATCCGGCCGGTGTTCAAGCGCGTGGATACCTGCGCGGCTGAGTTTGAGAGTCACACGCCCTACCTGTATTCGACCTTCGAGGAGGAGTGTGAGAGCGGGGACTCTCCCTCGGACCGGGTCATCATCTTGGGCAATGGACCCAACCGAATCGGCCAAGGCTTGGAGTTCGACTATGCCTGCTGCCACGCCTCCTTTGCGGTGCGTGAGGCGGGCCTGACCAGTGTGATGGTCAACTGCAACCCCGAGACGGTTTCCACCGACTATGACACCAGTGACAAGCTTTACTTTGAGCCGATTACCGCCGAGCACGTGGGCGCCATTATCGAGAAGGAGAAGCCCCTGGGGGTCATCCTGCAGTTCGGTGGCCAGACGCCGCTCAAGCTGGCTCACCGCATCGGTCCAGTACTGGGGACCAGCCCAGACGCCATCGACCTGTGTGAGGATCGAGAACGCTTCAATAATCTGATGTTGGAGCTGGATATTCCCCAACCGGAAGGGGCCATCGCACGCACCCCGGCCGAGGCTCAGCTCGCCGCTACGCGCATCGGGTTTCCGGTCCTGACCCGGCCCAGCTACGTCTTGGGCGGCCGGGCCATGTTCATCTGTTTCGACCAAAAGGACTTTGACTCGGCCCTGGTCGAGGCGCTGGCGGCCAGTGAGAACAACACCCTGCTCATCGACCGCTACTTGCAGGGAGCTGTGGAGTACGACGTGGATGCTCTCTGCGACGGTACGGATGTGCACATCGCAGGAATCATGGAGCACGTCGAGGCGGCCGGTGTTCACTCCGGTGACTCCACAGCCGTTCTGCCACCGGTTCAACTCAGCGAGATCAACCGCCGCCGCATCATCGATTACGTCACCCGCATTGCGCTGCGGCTGGAGGTCGTGGGACTGGTCAACGTTCAGATGGCCATTCAGGGCGAGAAGATCTTCGTGATTGAGGTCAACCCAAGGGCCTCGCGGACGGTCCCTTTTGTCGCCAAGGCCACCGGAATTCCGGTTGCTGCTATCGCCACCCGATTGCTGCTGGGGGAGAAGCTCTCCGATATGGACTTAGAGCCTCGCGGGGCCGGTCTCTACTTCATCAAGGCTCCGGTGTTCCCGTGGGGACGCTTCCCGGGCTCCGATGTGGTCTTGGGACCTGAGATGCGTTCTACTGGCGAGGTCATGGGAATCGGCTGGTCCTTTGGCGAGGCCTATGCCAAGGCACTCATCGCCGCTGGCATGACCCTGCCCGTTGAGGGGGGCGTTTTCCTGAGTGTGATTGACGATGACAAGCCACTGCTTCCTGCCATTGCTGGCTCTTTGCGGCACTTGGGTTTCAAGCTCTACGCCACCGCCGGCACCCACGCCTATCTGACCAAGAGCGGCGTACCCGTCGAGCTGGTCTTGAAGGTGCGGGAGGGGCGGCCTGATGTGGTCGACCACATCAAGAACGGCAAGATCCAGCTCATCATCAACACCCCACTGGGTAAGAAGTCGGTCATGGATGAGCAGGCCATGCGCCTTGCCGGCTTGCGTCATGGAGTGCCCACCATCACCACGATGGAGGCTGCCAAGGCAGTGGTCGCCGCCATTCGCTCCCTAAAAGCTGGTGAGCTGCGGGTCATCAAGCTGCAGGAAATCGTCTGAGCACCCCGCGGGCCTATGTTGGTGACGTGCATGGCTGTGCGGCGGAGCTCGCCGAGCTGCTCAAGAAACTGGTCGGTCACAACGTCGTGCTTTTGGGAGACCTGTTTACAAAGGGCCCAGATCCTTTGGGGGTCTGGTCGCTTATCCAAGAACATCGTCTGGTTTCGGTGTTGGGGAATCATGACGTGGCGGTCATTCGGGCCCCGGAGAAGCACCCTTGGCTGACTCCTGAGATCCTGTCCTACCTGCAGGGCCTGCCCCTCATGCGCAAGGAGGGGCGCTTTGTGGCGGTGCATGCCGCGGTGCATCCCAAGAAGGGCCACCAGGGCACGCAGCGGGCCGTTGCCACCTTGATGCGCCGCTTCCCTGATGAGACCCCAGGAAACCCATTTTGGTACGACGCCGGCTGGGAGGGGCCCGAGTGCGTGGTCTTTGGCCACGATGCGGTTCGGGGTTTGGTTCGAAGGGAGAAAAAGGGACGGCCCATCGCGATTGGGCTGGACACGGGCTGTGTGTACGGCGGCCAGCTCAGCGCCTACCTCGCCGACCAGGACATCGTGGTGCAGGTCCAGGCCAAGCGGTCCTACAAGCCGATCAGCTAAGGCCTGCTCATCCTCTGAGCAGCTCCAACGCCACCCGCGCATAAGGTCTGTTGCCCATGTCTATGGCACGGCTGTGTAGGGTGCGTAGGCGCCGAAGCGCCTCCTCTTCTCGACCGTGGATGCGCAGGTAGCGAGCATCGATCTCCAAGCATCCCAAGAAGAGTTCCACCCAGGTAGAGGCACGAGCCCGCTGGCAGCGGGCCTCCCAGTCGTGCACCCCTTTGGGGGTGAGCACGCCCTCGAGCAACTCGCCGTAGGTCACCAGATCCTTTAGGCGGGCTTGTCGGGCGACTTTCAGCCCTGCCCGCAGGGGGGCGACGGCTCGCTCGGGCTCGTCTTCCTCCAAGAGCATCCGGGCCAGCTCTAACTGCGCCAAGGCTCCGCTGTAGCCGCCAGTGGGCATGGTAGGGACCAGCGCCTCTGCCGCCTCGCGCATGCCCTGGAGGCGCAACCAGCGCAGCTCCGAGAGCTTCCAGTTCCAGCTTTCACGGTAGGCGTCGGCGGAATCGCTTGCCTGGCGGGCCAGCAGGGGGTCACCGGTCTGGGCGGCCAGGTCCAGCTGGATGGTGGCGGCCAAGGGTTCCAGGCGTTTGAGATTTAGCTTCCGCGCTGTCGCCAGACCATCCCTTAGCCAGCGCGAGGCCACCGCAGGCTCCCCGCGTCCTATGGCCAAGGCAGCCAGCTGGAGGCTGGTGGTCGCTGTGCCTGCAATGTCGGAGTTGCGAACATAGAGGGTGCGGGCTCGGACCACGGTGTCCTCGGCCCGCCGTCTCTCGCCGACTCGGGTCCAGGCCACGCCCAGGTTGCGACGGTGCCAAGCCAGGGCGCCATCGTGTCCCAGTTCCTTGGCCCAGCGCATGCCGGCCAGGGAGTGGGCGCTCATTCCCTGGAGCTCGCCGGCTGCCAGTCGGGCTCCGATGTCCGCTGCGTTGGCCTCGCAGAGCAGCAGATCTTCTTTTGCAAGTTTGGCCTGTTCCTTTGCAGCAGCGGCGCAGTCTCGCGCGCGCTCAAAGGAGGCCTGCTCCATCCAGGCCTCGGCGCAAACCAGCCACAGGCCCGCAGCGGCCGCGGGTGCAGTCTCCTGGGCGCTTCGGGCGGTGTCGTAGGCCAAGGTCAGTGCGTCGTCAGGGCGCCCGCTGCGCAGCTCCAGCTCGGCTTGCAGCAGGGTGGCCAGGTGCAGCTCTTCGGCGTTGATAGCGCGAGAGCGGGCGCCGTTGACCAGGTCCTGTCTTGGGCGCTCGGCGTCTGTTCGGGCCGCGACCCGAGCCCTGGCAAAGGCCAGGCCAAAGCGGAATCGCCTGTAGGTATCCGATTTTCGGTCTTGTTTGAGGGTGTCCAGGACCATCAGAAAGTCCCGGGCCTGGGTGTAGCGACCGCAGCGGTGGGCGGCATCAGCTGCACGCACGCAGGCCTCCCAGGCATGTTCGCTCCCGCCGGCAAGGCGGTGTGTTGCAGTCGGGATCCACCTGGAGCGGTGCTTTCCTTCCCGAGCCCAGGCTTCGGCGAGCTCCAAGTGGGCGGCAGAGTGGTCCTCGAGTGCGGCGTCCGCCATGGTTAAGAAGCTGGGGCCTGCATGGCGCACCTTGTGCTCCACCGTCTGAACCAGCTCGCCTCGTGCCAAGAGCCTGGCGGTGCTTCCAAGCCAGCCGCGTGCGACATCCATTGGCAGTGGCTCGGCCATCACTGCCAGCTTCGCGGCCTGTTCGCTCAGGGGGTAGAGGGTCTCCCCGCGCAGGGCCGCTAATCGCTCCAGACCGGCCCGGGTTGCTTGTAGCGGTGAGCATTGGCCCAGTTGAGGAGACTCCTTTCCCTTGGGCAGTAGCCCGCGTGCCAACTCCTGTGCCTGGGTGGCAGGAAGTGGGGCAAGCTGGAGTATATGGACGCCCTTGCTTCCCCTGATCCGTTCCAGCAGTCGCTGGGCCCGCTCGCCTACCCGGCGCTGATCCATCAAGGCGATGACGCTGATCCGTGGGTCTCCGATACGCTCTAAGCTCTTGAGCAACCGTGAGGTCAGAGCGTCCAAGTCTTCGGCGCGATCCAGTACCAGGACGAGCGCTTGTCGCTTGGCTGCCCGCTCCAACGAGTCAACCGCCGCCTGGATCACATCGCGCTGAGTGGCCTCGCCGGCGGGGCGCTCGCTGAGCATGTGCAGTGGAAGATTGGGCCAAATCTGCAGCAGGGGGCCGGCGTCGAGGCCGACCACGTTCTCCCGCCAAGCGAGTTTGTCGGGTGCCGCCAGCAGAGTGCGCAGCCACTGCCCTACGGGGTGGCCGGGGGAGTCTGCCCGGCAGGTGCCTAGCAGGGTGCGCGTCCCACGCAACAGGGCCCGCCTGGAGACCTGCTCTTGTAGGCGATGGCGTCCGCTACCAGCTGGACCCAAGAGCACGGCGATCCTGGGGCCCTTGCCCTTGGTGTGGCTGTCCATGGCCTGGAGTTCCACCTGCCGACCGACGAAGTGGTGCGCCGCAGGCCAATCCGCCGGGGTGGTGCCATCCAGGCAGCCGCGCAGGAGGATGGCCAGCTCGCTGGCAGTGGGGCGGTGGTCGGGGTGAAAGCTCAAGCAGCGCTCAACCACCCAGCTGAGTTCCCGGGAGACCTGTGGGTTCACGCAGACCATGGGGGGGGGGCGGGTGAGGACTTGTCTGGCCAACCAGCCGGTGGGTTGGGGAGGTCGCACCCGCCTGCCAATCATGCCTTCGTAGAGCATCAGGCCCACGGCGAATACATCGCTAGCAGCAGTGACCGGCATCCCGCCTATGGCTTCGGGAGACATAAAGGAGGGGGTTCCCACAAGGCCACCGGATCCTGTGAGGGTCTGGGAGACCGCCCACCACTGAACCACGCCAAAGTCCAAGATTCTCACCTGGCCCTTGCGGGTGACCAGGACATTGGAGGGCTTCAGATCACGGTGGACGAAGCTTACTCGGTGCAGGCCGGCCAGGGCATCGGCGAGGTGCGTTCCGGCCTCGCAAGCGCGAAGGGTGCGCTCGGCCACACTGGGGGCCTGTGCAATGTACTGGCGCAAGGTCACACCCTGGACCACTTCCATTGAGTACCAGATCCAGTCTGGGGTCAGTCCAGCATCAAAGACACGCACCACGCTGTCCAAGCGTAGGCGGCGGATGGACTCGAACTCCCGCAGAAAACGCCGATCCATTCCGGGGTCTCCAGAGCGCCGGAGTTTGAGCGCCACTTCCTCCCCAGATGGAGCCCTGGCCCGGTAGACGGTCGCGCTGGCGCCCTTGCCCAGCACCTCCAAAAGCTCATGCTCGACAACCGTCTGGCCAATGTGGAGCTCAAGCTGGTTGGTGGGGGGCATGCCGCTTTAGTCTACCGCGGTCTCACTGGACGGCAGCACGTCCATCACGTCCAGAACAGCTTGGTAGCTGCCGAAGGGCGGGTAGATGTAGGCCCCGCTGACCCGAGGGTGTTGGTGGGCCATGGCCAAGGTCTGTCGTGCGACCTGGATACCAATCTCCCTTTGCTTGGCTTGGGTGGGGCACTCTCTGAGTCGACGGCGAATGCTCTCCGGAACCTGCATGCCAGGGACCTCGTTGTGCAGGAACTCAGCATTCTTTGAGCTGGCCAGTGGCAGAATACCTACGAGGAAGGGCACCGTGGGGAAGGCTGCTGTCAGCTCCAGGAATCGCTCCAAGACTTCGGGGTCATAGAGTGGCTGGGAGAAGAAGTACTCCGCACCCGCTTCGATCTTCTGGCCAAAGCGGTCCACCTCACGCTGCAGTTCCGTGTGAGCTGGGTTGCAGCCGGCACCCACGTGAAAGCGGGTCTGCCCGCCGATGGGACGCCCAGACAGGTCCGTACCGCGGTTCAGGTTCTGGATGAAGTGGATGAGCCCGATAGAGTCAATGTCAAAGACCGCCGTAGCATCGGGGTAGTTGCCCATCTTGGGAGGGTCCCCGGTGACTGCCAGAATGTTGCGGATGCCCAAGGCGTTGTAGCTGAGCAGATCCATCTGCAAGCCCAAGAGGTTTCGGTCTCGGCAGCAGACGTGCACGACCGACTCTACGCCACAGTGCGCGTGTGCGAGCTGTGCCATGGCCGCTGGCCCCATGCGTGCGGTGGCTCTTGGACCGTCGGCGATGTTGATCACGTCGATGCCGGCCTTGGAGAGAAAAGCGGCCCCGTCTAAGGAGCGACTGGTGTCCAGCCCCCTGGGTGGGTCCAGCTCCACGCTGATGCAGAACTTGCCGGACTGGAGCTTCTCGGCGAAGCTGCTTCTCTCCGCGATGGGAACTGGATCCGGGAGGGGGACCTGTTCCTTCTTTTCGGGAAGGGGGGTCTTGAGCACGGTGCGTGCAGGAGACACGCTGCGCACGAAGGAGCGCATCTCGCGCACCATAGCGGGTGTGGTGCCGCAGCAGCCGCCGACGATCTGTGCGCCCTTGTTCACGAAGCGCCGGGCAAACTCCGCCATGTATTCCGGGCTTGCCAAGTACAAGCGGCGGCCATCAACCATCTGAGGAATACCGGCGTTGGGATAGGCAATCAGGGGCAGGTCGGTGACCCTCTCCATGCGCTCGATGGCATCGAGTACGAGGGCTGGGCCGGTGCTGCAGTTCACGCCCAGGGCCGCAACGCCCCAAGAGGCCATGGTGCGGGCCGCCTCTTCGGGCTCTTCTCCCAGCAGGGTTTCGCCGCTTTGGTTGGACTTAAAGCTCAGGCAGGCAAAGATCGGCAGTTCTGGAGCCGCGTCCTGGGCCGCACGCACGGCGTGCCAGAGCTCTGCCAAGGTTGTGAAGGTCTCCAACAGCAGACCGTCCACGCCCCCTTGGGCTAAGAGTTGGATCTGCTCGCGGAATGCCCGGTAGGCCATGCCAGGTGACAAGCGGCCCGCAGGAGCCAGGGTGGCGCCCGTTGGCCCCAGTGAGCCCAGAACAAAGGCTCGGTCTTGGGCAGCCGACTTTGCCAGAGAGCAGGCCCCGAGGACGATGTCTTCGATGCGGTCCTGTAGACCGAAGGCCTGCAGGCGCACCCGGTTTGCACCAAAGGTGTTGGTGGTGATTAGGTCCGCTCCGGCATCGACGTAGTCCTGGTGTACCGCGCGAACCAAGCTGGGCTGGGAGAGTACGAGCTCGTCGTAGCAGCGATTGATGAACACGCCGCGGCGGTAGAATTCGGTGCCCAAGGCACCATCTAAAAGCAGGACGCGCTCTGCCATGGCCGAGGTCAGGGTCAGGGTCAACAGCTCTCCTATCGCAGGGTCAGGCGAGCAATCAGCGCAGTGGCGTTGTCGCCCCCGCCCCCTCTATTGGCCGCGTTGACCAGGCCCATTGCGGCCTCTTCTGGTTTGTTTTTGTTTACTAACTCGGTCATCAACTGCAGCAGGTCCAGGTGAGAGGGGGTCGCGTAGTCCACGATTCCATCGCTCATCAGCACCAGGGCCTCGCCCGAAAGCATGCGCACCCGGCGTTGCCAGGGCTTGAGCAGAGAGGGGGCACCTCCCTCATCGAAGTGGCCAAGGTATCCAATGAGGGCTTGGCCCAACATCTCCCCGTCCTGTTCACGGTCTCGTAGGCCCTGCATCCACTCCAGCTCGACGTTCTGGTCGGGAGTGAGCTGGGCTGCGCCCTGGGTGTTGACCAAGTAGATGCGGCTGTCCCCCAGGCTGGTCAGGTCTACGCTGGCGCCAGAGGTGCGCGCGACCACGATTGTGGTGCCCATTGGAATTCGACCGCTCAGATCCCCGTTGGCCGCGTCTAAAGCGCTGTCGCAGATACGTGTGTTGGCCTGGGTGAGCAACTCACGTAGCCAACTGCCCACCTCTTCCTCGCTGGCATCGGCTGGAGGACGGCGCTCCCAGCCAGCTTCGAAGACCTCGACTGCGATGCGACTTGCCAGGTCCCCGCTGCCTGCATCTGAGGTGCTGATGCCATCGCAGACCACCAACAGGGACTCCCCGTGCTCCTCTTCCCACATGAACGCGTCTTGGTTCGTCTGGTGGTCGCGCATCTTGTAGCGACCCACGTGGGTATCGGCGCCCACAGTGAGACGTACATGGGTAGGGAGCGGAGAGTGGAAACGCACCTCTTCCAATGCGGCCGCAGCGGACCAGTCTGCATAGGCCTCCACCGCGGAGCGAGGGCGCTGAGTCTGGTTTGGAGCCAAGAGGGATTCTAAGAGTGGAATGGCGGAGACTGGGAGTCCAGAGCACAAGCCCGCCAAAAAGGGCAAGACACGGTGAGGGGGCACGCCTCGGGGCAGGTCCCGTCCAATGCAGCGCTGGAGCAGAAGTCTGCCTGCGGTGTACACATCGTTGGCGATGGGCCCGGAGTTCTGGGAGAGCTCCAGGTTGCCTTCAGGATTCGCCCAGACCGAGGTTTCGTTGATTCCGACACCCTTGCCGCATGCGTGGTGCTGGGCGAGCAGACCAAGCAGCTCCATGCCGGTATGCAGCAGCTCCATGCCTTCCAAGCGAGGCAGATGTGTCCATGGCCGCAGTTCGCCAGTAAAGGAGGGCAGAGGCCTGGTGATGTCTTCCGGACTCTGCTCGGTGGTCTCATCGTCGGTGTTCTGCGAAATCCGTCCGCCCTGGCATGCAAAGCGCGAGTCCCCGTGCACGTTCGCCCTCTGCAGAAAGCTATCCAAGTGGGCGCTGGAGACTTGTCCGACACGGGTGAGCCACTGTCCCAAGGTCAAGAGCTCTTGAGGCCCATGAAGCTCCTCGAGTAAGAGGAGGAGCAAGGCGGCTGGATCCCGCGTCTCTAAATCTTGCAAGCCCTTGTTGTCCAGCACGGCCAGGGAGAAGAAGCCGCCCTTGTCACAGAGCTGGTAGCCCTTCACCGCTGCTGCGTGCGAGACTTGGCGTGGAAGGCGCTCTCCCACTTGATGCCAAGCCAGAGTCATACCCTCGGTATCCACCCCGGTGACGGCCGCAAAGCCCAAGGCGGGGTTGTAGACGACGTCTCCATTGGAGACGGGAAGTTGTCCAGTAATAGGGCGCATAGGACCGAGGTGTTAACCCCCCACTAAGCACATTGCCTGGGAGGCATGCACATGGAGGTCCGGGACCCCATCCACGGAGCGGTTCACGTCAGCGACCGCGAGCGCGCGGTGCTGGACTCTCCTTACTTTCAGCGCTTGCGGAATATCAAGCAGGTGGGTTTTACCGAGCTTGCGTTCCCTGGTGCCACGCACAGCCGTTACCTTCACAGCGTAGGGGTGATGCACCTGGCGGGTGTGGCCTTTGATGCGGTTTTTCACCGATGGGCGTTCAGCAGCAACAAGCGCCAGGCCGAACTGCGGCAGTGTGTGCGTCTGGCGGCTCTGCTGCACGACGTGGGGCATGCTCCCTTCTCCCACTGCACCGAGTTCGCCATGCCTCCCTTGGCCGACCTTGGCATCGCGGTGTACCCGGCCTCTGTGCTCCAGGCCAGAGGCTCTGAGCAGGCCTCGCACGAGGACTACACGGTCGGCATCCTGACCTTGACGGACCTTACCGAGATCTTGGACCGTGAATTTGCCTGCGGGGGGCTCCATGTCGCCGCACTAATCTCTCCAGATATAGAGTTGAGTACCGACTTTTTCGTTGATGGAGGGTTGAACCTGCGCACGGTGCTTTCCCAGATGATCAGCTCCGAGTTGGATGTGGACCGCCTGGACTATTTGGTCAGGGACAGCTTCTTCAGTGGGGCCCGCTATGGCCAAGTGGACGTAGACTGGATTTTGAGCAACTTGCGCGTGCACAGGGATCGTCGCGACCAAGTCTGTCTGGCCCTGGATCGCAAGGCACTGTACGCCTTCGACCACTTCATCCTTGCCCGGTATCACATGTTCGTGATGGTCTATTTCCATCACAAGTCCGTGGTCTTTGAGGAGATGTTGCGCCGCTACTTCGAGACGCCGAACTGCCCCTATGCCTTGCCTGCGTCGATGGAGGCTTACCTGAATGTGGACGATGCGGAGCTGGAGATGCACTTGCGTCAGAGTCGCGACCCATGGGCTAAGGCGGTCAGTGAGAAGCGTGCTTGGAAAAGGGTATTGGAGCTGCATGGTGGCGCAAACGATGTAGACACGAGCTGGGCCCTGGGCTTGCTCGAAGACGAGGGGATTCGGACGCTGACGGCGTCAAGCGTGGGCCGTCTGAGTCGCTACACCGTCTACGGTCAGAAACAGGCAGGCTCCGCGAACATCTACGTCATCGAAGACAGCCTGCAGCCCGGCGGCCGCGAGACCCCCTTGCACGAGGCCACCGCTATCTTTGCTCGCTACCGGGATGCCCGCCGCATCGCGCGGATCTACGTGGCCCCTCAGGACCGCGAGGAGGCCCGTCGGATACTTCAGAGCAGCGAGCGCATGCCCGAGCTGTTCTGAACGCTCAGTCCCCACCACCCATGAACAAAAGGACCTTTCCCTTGTCGTTGCCGTCCCAGGGGGCGCTCACGGCGAACTCGTCGGCACCGTTGCCGTCCATGTCGGGCACGCAGAGCATGTCCAGGCCCATCTCGTCGTCGCCACCACCGCTAATCTCGGTGTCGTAGTCCGTGCTCAGGCTCAGGCTACCTGTGGTCCAGCCACCTAAGATTAGGTAGCCGTAGCCGCCGTCGTTGTCTTCTGGGGAGCCGAGCAGCAGGTCGTCTAAGCCGTCCGCGTTTACGTCACAGCCCGCGTCCATGGACCAGCCTGCATAGTCGTAGTTGTTGGCCCCGGTGAAGGTTGTAGAGGCCAAGGAGCCGATGGTTCCGCTGCTTAATGTACCCGTCAGCACATAGGCAGCGCCCTTGTCGCTGCTCTTGTAGGGCGCTCCGACAACAAGGTCAGTGCTTCCGTCCCCATCAAAGTCGCCAGATGTAAAGGTGCGGCCTGTGCCCTCTGAGCTGCTTCCACTCAGGGTCACATCGGAATCGGAGTCGAAGTCTCCATTTGTGGAGAGCCCGCCGTAGATCACATAGGCCACACCGTCGTAGGAGTTGGCTCCGTTACCGCCAACAACCCAGTCGTCCACTCCGTCGCCGTCCAGATCAGCGCTGGCCATGGCGATACCGGTGAAGCTGTCGCTCGCGCCATCGTCCCAGGTGAAGTCTGGGCTCAGGTCGTTGCCGCTGACCCCTCCCAAGAAGATGTAGGCCTCGCCTTCGTAGCTGGAGTCTTGGTAGTGGTCCGGCGCACCGACGAGCAGGTCGTCGGTGCCGTCGTTGTCAATGTCTCCGATGGTCATACCGTAGCCGAAGTAGTCATACTCCTCGTCGCCTCGGGCCCATGCATCGGCCTTGTTGGCGTTGTCGGCTTTGTTGATGTCCGAGGTGATGGGCCCGTAATAGACGAAGACCAGCCCAGCGTAGTCCCTGTTCTCGTCCACTTTGGCGTTGTAGCCATGGACGACCAGATCGTCGTTTCCGTCACCGTTCAGGTCACCCACAAGCAGGCGCCTGGAGAAGTTGCCGCTGCTCGTGTTGCCCTTTAGGGCGGCATCGTCGCTGCCCTGCACGGAACGGCTGGAGGTGATGGGTCCAAGCAACAAGTAGGCAGCGCCCGCGTTGGTCTTGTTGTGGTCTGCATATCGGGCGCCAATCCACAGGTCCGGGCTGCCGTCTCCGTCAAAGTCTCCCGTCGCCAGAGCGGTGCCCACCCCGTAGTTGTTGCTGGCGCCCGACAGAATGTAGTCCGCTTCACTCTCGCCAAAGTCGCCGTAGGGCCCGCAGCTTGTGGTCAGGCCGTCGCAGTCATTGTCCACGCCGTCATCGCAGACCTCCTCGGCGCCAGGATATGCGGCTGCGACGCTGTCCTCGCAGTCTGTGTCCAGCTCGGACTCTCCGCTGTCGGTGCAGATCAAGTCGACGCTGCTCACGGTGACAGAGGTGCCGTAGGTGTCGCCGTCGAGATCTTCGTAGCAGAGCTCGCTGGTATCGCAGTCGCTGTCTACGCCGTCGGCTGGCAGCTCTTCGGCGTCCGGGCTGATGCTGGCGGTGCCATCGTTGCAGTCGTCGTCGTTGTCGGCTTCTCCGGTGCCTGTGCAGTCCAGATCAGGCGAGGCTGTGGTGCTGGTGCTGCCGTAGGTGTCGCCATCGCTGTCGACGTAGCAGATCTCTTCGGTGTCGCAGTCGCTGTCCACGCCATCAGCGGTGGTCTCGCTTGCGCCTGGGTAGATGTATAGGTCCGTGTCGTCGCAGTCGGTGTCCAGCGCAGACTCTCCGCTGTCGGTGCAGACCAAGTCGACGCTGCTCACGGTGATAGGGGTGCCGTAGGTGTCACCGTCGAGATCTTCGTAGCAGAGCTCGGTGGTGTCACAGTCGCTGTCTACGCCGTCGGCTGGCAGCTCTTCGGCGTCCGGGCTGATGCTGGCCGTGCCATCGTTGCAGTCGTCGTCGTTGTCGGCTTCTCCGGTGCCTGTGCAGTCCAGGTCAGGCGAGGCTGTGGTGCTGGTGCTGCCGTAGGTGTCGCCATCGCTGTCGACGTAGCAGATCTCTTCGGTGTCGCAGTCGCTGTCCACGCCATCAGCGGTGGTCTCGCTTGCGCCCGGGTAGATGTACAGGTCCGTGTCGTCGCAGTCTGTGTTCTTGCTGCTTACACCGCCACTGGAGCAGCTTAGGTCGCTGCTATTCACGACGTTGTAAGTACCATACAGGTCACCATCGAGATCCTCGTAGCAGATCTCCATTCCGTCACAGTCGCTGTCGACCCCGTTCGCGATCTCCTCGGGTGCGCCCGGGTAGATGTCCATGCTTGTGTCGTCGCAGTCTGTGGCGTCGAGCACGGTGCCGAAGGGTTGCTCGCAGGCCTGCTGCCCGGACTCAGGGGTGCCAAAGTTGTCTTGGTCTGCGTCCTCGTACCAGGTCAGGGCATCTACAGCGTCTGCATCGACTCTGCCGTCGCAGTCGTTGTCCATGCCATCGCAGACCTCTTCTGCATCCGGGTTGATAGCCGGATCGGAGTCTTGGCAGTCCCCAGGAATCGGGGACCATCCCTCACCAGGGTCACAGTCCTCTTTGCCACCCGCTTTCACGCCGTATTCGTCCAGGTCCACGTCCGGATACCAGAGGGTCAACCCCATCTCGTCTACCGCGCCATCGCAGTTGTTGTCGACGTAGTCGCAGAACTCTTCTGCGCCGGGAAAGACCCCGGGGTTCTGGTCATCGCAGTCCTGTTCGGGCCCCGCCTCTGCGTAGAACCCGTCGCCATCCAAGTCGGTGAGGTCCTCGACTTGGATGGGTGGGAGGCAGGCGAGCAGGAGCAAAATAGACATGGGGTATTATACCTATGCTGCTTATTCTCCGCCGCCGAAAAAGATGCTGACCTGACCCGCGTCGTTTCCGTCGAAGGGGCTACCAACCGCTAATTCGTCGTTTCCGTCACCATCTTGGTCCGGCAGACAGAGGACCGAACTGCCGGTCGCGTCGTCTCCGTCGCCGCTGATGATTGTGTCCGCCCCAGAGGACAAGGCGATGCTGCCGCTGGCAAAGCCACCGAGGAGCATGTAGGCCGCCCCACCCGAGTTGTTGTCAGGAGCACCGATGAGCAGCTCTTCAGTGCCGTCACCGTTCACATCACAGCCGCCGTGGAGGGCCGAGCCGGCGTAGTCGTCGCTGGCAGCGCCGCTGATGCTGGAACTGGCC
>CAJQPC010000256.1 GCA_905480105.1 uncultured bacterium
CCACCGAGTCCTGAGACCCCCGGTCCGCGGCCACGTGCTTTGCACCCACTACCGCAGCCGAGGCCACCGACCAGGGCGCGCGCGTCTCCCCCGCCTTCGTGGCTGGGTTGTCGACATCTGAAGTGAATGGCTCCAGCTCAGACACGGGCTACCAAGTGTCGTCGTCTTCGTCGTCGGCCATGACAGGCACAGGCGGCGGTGGTGGCAGCGGCACACCAGACTCCCCAGACCCACCCACTCGGGACGCACCCGAGCTGGCGAACTTAGACAGAGTCACGCTGGCCCACTTGATCAGCTCGGTGAGCCGCTGGGCATTGTTGGCCTCGAAGACGGTCTCCTCGGCGCCGGTCCACTTCTGGAGCACTGCCTTGTCGGCGTCTTTGCCCAGTGCGATGCCCACGCGTACCGTGCGCCCAGGCTGACCCCACCCGGTATCGTTGAACTCCATCAGCGCGTGCTCCCAATCGTCGGTGGGGGCGCCGTCGGAGAGCAACACGATGACCGGAGGCAGGGCGCGACGGCCCATCTTTTCCGGAGTCAGCTCTTCCTTGAGAAGCCTGAGCGCAGCGGCCATATCAGTGACCCCAATGGCCTCCAGGTCCTTCCACACAAAGTCGTCCACCGGAGTGGCGTCTTTGACGTGCCAGGCGGCGCCGGTGCTGAACTTTATGGCCCGCATCACCATGTCGGCGAAGGGGTTGGCTGCAGCGGCCTCGCGGGCGGCGGGCAGGCTCTCATGGATGGCGTTGTTGAGCGCCTGAATTTTTCCATGCATCCGCATGGAACCGGAGCAGTCCGCCAACCAGAAGAAGTGCAGTTGGCTTCGGCTCACTGCTCCAAGGGGATCAATGTCATCCGTCATGGGTCCTCATGGGCCAAAAAGGGGGCCTCAAGACTACCCCAAGCGTCCCTCTCCCCCTTGACGCTGGGCCAACGGGGTACACCTGCTGCGTTCTGGCGAGGTGGAGCATGGCAGACGAGACGCCCAAAGAATCGGCGCGCGGCAAGGTGGACTTGAAGCGCTTGCTAAAGCTGGCACGCCCCCAGTGGAAAGCCCTGACAGCTGGCACCATTGTCTTAATCATCGGCTCCGGTACGGCCCTGGCTGCACCACAGCTACTGGACCCCATCATCGAGGGACTGAGCTCGGGCGGTGGACGAGAACAGGTCACGACTCCGGTTTTGCAACTGCTTTTCCTGATGGTGATCGGCGCCATAGCGGGGGGACTGCGAGCCTGGCTGTTCACTGTCGCCGGAGAGCGCATTGTAACGGACCTACGTAAGCGTCTTTACTCCGCCATCATCAGCCAGGAAATTGCTTTCTTTGACGAGCGGCGCACCGGCGAGCTGACCAACAGGCTGGCCTCGGACACGACGGTGATCCAGAACACCGTGAGTGTGAACATCTCCATGCTCCTGCGCTTTGTCGCCCTGGCCATCGGCGCGGTGTTCTTCCTCTTCATCACCTCCTGGCGCTTGACCCTGGCGACGCTCGTGGTGATTCCGGTGATCGCCATTGGCGCAGGGGTCGTTGGCCGCCGCCTCCGCGGTCTCTCCCGTGAAGTACAGGACGCCTTGGCCGACGCCACAACCGTCGCTGAGGAGACCGTCGCTGGAATCCGCACCGTGCGGGCATTCGCTCAAGAACCTGGCGAGGTCGAGCGCTACAGCGAGTCAGTGGAGCGCTCCTTTGCGCTGGCACGAAAGCGCGCCGCCATCATCGCCCTGTTCCGCGGAAGCATGTCTGTAGGCATGGTCGCAGCCTTGAGCCTGGTGCTGCTCTACGGAGGCTGGTTGGTCGCAGATGGATTGATGGAGGGCTCGGAGCTCGCCAAGTACGGCGGCTACACGATGATGGCGGCTGTCTCTCTGGGTGCCCTCTCTGGTCTCTACGAAGACTTTATGAAGAGCCTTGGTGCCTCCGAGCGCGTCTTCGAGCTGATCGACCGCGAGCCCACCGTGGTGAGCGGACCCACGACACCGGACAGCGTGCAAGGGCACCTAAAGTTCCAAGACGTGGACTTTGCCTACCCCACCCGACCTGACCACCCCGTGCTCAAGAGTCTGACCTTGGAGATGGTTCCGGGAGAGGTTGTGGCCCTGGTCGGTCCTTCTGGAGGTGGCAAGAGCACCATTGCCACACTTATCAGCCGCTTCTACGACCCTCAGGCGGGACAAATCCTTCTGGACGAGCACCCGATCAAGGGCCTGAACAAGGACTGGTTGCGGCGCCAAGTGGGCGTGGTCTCCCAGGAGCCAACCCTATTCGCCACCTCTATCTTGGAGAACATCCAATACGGCGTTCCTGGGGCGACTCTGGAGCAGGCGGAAGCTGCCGCCAAGGCTGCCAACGCCCACGACTTCATCTCCGAGTTCCCCCAGAGCTACCGGACCCTCGTCGGGGAGCGAGGAGTGAAGCTCTCCGGTGGTCAAAAACAGCGCGTGGCCATCGCCCGGGCCCTACTGCGAGATCCCAAGATTCTCGTTTTAGACGAGGCCACATCGGCCCTGGATGCAGAGTCCGAGCACTTGGTTCAGGAAGCCCTGGACCGCCTTATGCAGGGCCGGACGACCCTGGTCATTGCCCACCGATTAAGCACCGTCAAAGAGGCCGATCGCGTCGTGGTCCTGGACAATGGAGGCATCGTGCAGTCCGGCACTCACGACGACCTGGTACAGGTCGAGGGCTTGTACCGCCGCCTTGTGGAGCGCCAGTTCGAAGCTGCCTGAGTTAACCCTCAGCGACCACAGACGGAGTGCGGAATGGACTTGGCGACCATGGACCTGGTGATCAGCGGCGGAACCGTTTGGACCCCCAACGGATCAGAGAAGATCGACGTCGGAGTTCAAGGCGGCCGTATCGTGGCGTTAGGCGACCTGAGCCAGGCCGAAACCACCCAGCGCTTCGATGCCACTGGCTTGCAGGTCATGCCGGGTGTGATCGACACGCAGGTGCACTTCCGAGAGCCGGGCCTGACCCACAAGGAAGATTTAAACACCGGCACCGCCGGCGCCGCCTTGGGCGGGGTCACCGCCGTGTTCGAGATGCCCAACACCAAGCCCTCCACCCTCACGGCCCAAGACATGGCCTACAAGGTCGCTCGAGGCCGCGCGAGCGCTTGGACCGACTTTGCATTCTTTATGGGCGCCGCCGCCGAGAACGTGAACGACCTGCGTGAGCTCGAGCTCACCGAGGGCTGCTGCGGGGTCAAGATCTTCATGGGCTCGAGCACCGGCTCCCTCTTGGTAGACGACCCCGAAGTTCTGGAAGCTGTTCTGCGCCAAGGCCGCCGCCGCGTCGCCGTTCACTGCGAGGACGAGGCCAGGCTGACCGCCCGCAAGCCACTGCTGGACAAGCCCAATGTCGGCCCAGCAGACCATCCCTACTGGCGCGACGAGCAGACCGCACTCATCGCGACCAAGCGCCTCCTCGAGGTCGCCGCCAGGGTGGGCCGCCCCGTGCACGTCCTCCACGTGACCACTGCCGAGGAGATGGACTTCCTGGCACAGCACAAGGACATCTGCACCGTCGAGTGCCTACCCCAGCACCTGACCCTTGTCGCACCGGAGTGCTACGAGCGTTTGGGCACCTTCGCCCAGATGAATCCGCCTATTCGTAGCGCCCGCCATCAGGAGGCAATCTGGGCGGCTGTCAATGCCGGCGTGGTCGACGTGCTGGGCTCTGACCATGCGCCCCACACACGGGAAGAGAAGGCACGGCCCTATCCCAAAAGTCCCTCCGGCATGCCTGGGGTGCAGACCATGCTCCCTCTGATGCTCGAGCACGTCCACCAGGGAAGACTCTCCTTCGAGCGGCTGATCGATCTGACCTCGGCCGGGCCACAGCGCATCTACAACCTGCGCGACAAGGGCCGAATTGCACTGGGCTACCATGCCGACTTTACCCTGGTGGACCTCACTGCTGTCCGCGTCATCGAAGAGGACTGGATCGCCTCCCGCTGCGGCTGGAGCCCCTTTGTGGGAGACACCATTCACGGCTGGCCCAAGGCGACCATCATTCGTGGACGCATCGTTATGAAAGACGACGAGCTTATCGGAGAGCCAGGTGGGGAACCGCTGCGGTTTTGGGACGTTTAAGAGCCGTCACATCCCACGAGCAACCTCCATACTCGCGTAGCTCAGCACCCCATCGCAGCCTGCGCGCTTGAAAGACAGCAAGCTCTCCAGGATCACGCGGTCCCAGTCCAGCCAGCCATTCTGGGCCGCCGCGGACATCATCGCGTACTCCCCGGAGACCTGGTAGGCGAAGGTGGGCACTCCCAGCTCGCTCTTCACGCGGCGGCAGATGTCCAAATAGGGCATACCGGGCTTGACCATCACCATGTCGGCGCCCTCGTCTAAATCCAAGACAACCTCCCGAATGGCCTCGTCCGAGTTTGCCGGGTCCATCTGGTAAGTGCGCTTGTCTCCCTTGCCCAAAGAACCCTTGGAGCCAACAGCATCGCGGAATGGTCCGTAGAAGGCCGAGGCATACTTGGCGGCGTAGGAGAGGATCTGCACTTGGTTCATGCCTTCTGCATCGAGCGCACGACGGATAGCCCCCACCCGACCGTCCATCATGTCCGAAGGGGCAATGACGTTGCAGCCAGCTTGAGCCTGCACCACAGCCTGCCGGCACAGGATCTCCAGGCTGCGGTCATTGTCCACCACGTCCACGTCATCCAAGACTCCGTCCTGACCATGGGTGGTGAAGGGGTCCAGTGCCACATCCCCGATGAGACCCAAGTCAGGTACCGCCTTCGAGACCGCACGCAAGGCGCGGCAAATCAAGTTCTCGGGATTGGTGGCCTGACGCCCATCGGGAGTCTTGAGCTCCGCAGGGGTTACGGGAAAGAGCGCGATGGCGGGGATTCCCAGGTCCCTGCACTCCATCGCCACATCGACAAGCTGATCAATGCTCAAGCGGCTCTGGCCGGGCATGGATGCGATAGGCTCCCGCAAACCCTGGCCCCCCACCACAAACAGTGGCTGGATCAGGTCGCTTGGTCCCAAGCGGTTCTCCTGAACCAAGCGACGGCTCCAGGGGTGGCGACGGCTGCGGCGCATGCGGGTCTGTGGAAAAGCGGGCATTCTATCTCCAGGTACGTCCTGGCAAGGACGAAGGAAAACCTATGGCCGCAAACATAAAGCGCAAGCTCCAGAGGGCCCGGGTCTTGGCCCAGCAAGGCAGCTCAGCAGGCGAGAGGCAGGCGGCCCAAGCAGCGGTCCAGCGCCTTCAAGCTCGCCTTCACAGCTCGAAAGCTGGGAACCTTCGGGATCCGGGCGATGCCGTCCTTCCCGCCGATCCCGAGCTGGATCCGCCAATGGACCCACCCACGGTCGGGGAGATCGCGATCTTGCTGTTGGAGTGGTAGCGAGGTG
>CAJQPC010000257.1 GCA_905480105.1 uncultured bacterium
CGACTGTCGGGAGACACATGGCCGACGGTGGTTTGTGGCCAGTTTCGGGTAAATCCCCAGCTCGCGCGATCAGATCTGTTCGGTCACAAAAAGGGGGCCTTCACGGGGGCAACGCATGACCGAAAGGGCCTCCTGGAGCAAGCGGACGGGGACACGATTTTCTTCGATGAGATCGGAGACATCGATCGAGACACCCAGCGCCTACTAATGGCGGCATTGGAAGGTCGCGGATTCACCCGGCTTGGAGACAGCAAGGTCGTTCACAGCCGATTCCGCGTGGTGAGTGCGACCAATCGGCCGATGAGTGAGCTGCAGGGGGAGCTTCTTGATCCTGACTTCTTCGATCGGATTGGGGTGTTCATCTTGCAGGTACCCCCACTCAGGGAGTGTCGGGAAGACCTTCCAGAGATCTGGATGAGCGTGCTGAACCGTGCCGTCGCGGCCGCCGGTGTGGAGCCGCATGGTTGGCACGAGTTTGGAGAACACCCAGGTCTTCTGGAATCTCTTGGCTCGCATCACCTGCCCGGCAACTTGCGTGACCTTCAGAGAGTCGCGTTTCACGCACTCGCAAATCTTGAGGCCGGTGACAGCATTGCCAGCTCCGCCGAGGGTGCTCTGGAGGTGTTGAACCTTTCAGCGCTCTCCGCTGTGGAACTGCGGGTCCCATCGGCTGCCAGCTTGCCCCTTGAATCGGACCTGGGTGCTGAACTATGGAAGCTGGAGAGTCAATGGCTCATGGCTGCGATGACAGCCGCCAAAGGGAACAAGTCCAAGGCTGCGAAACTGTTGGGGATGAACCGCAGAACATTCGTCGATCGACAAAAGAAACTCAAAGCTGGCGAGAATGCCATCACTGATGGAGGTGTTTCGCCAAAAGGCTGACTTCCGGCTGATCTTTCTTAATATATTTCAATCCATTGAATGGATGACTAGAGTTGGCATAACGACTGCTTTGAAGAACTCCGAAAACTGGAGTCCTCATGATCGTCGCCATAAACTTCCACATCAACAAAGCCTGCAACGCCCACTGCAGCTTCTGCTTCGCCACCTTCCGGGACGTCCGCGGGCGGTCCCCAACCCACGTCGCACTTGGCGTGATCGACGCCTTGGCCGACGCCGGCTGCCAGAAGCTCAACTTCGCAGGAGGAGAGCCCACCCTGCGCAAGGACCTGGGGCAGCTCATTCGCCACGCCAAGGGCCGCGGTCTGGTGACGAGCATCGTGACCAACGGATTCCGTCTGGACAAGCTGCTCGACGAGCACTCCGAGGCCTTGGACTGGGTGGGATTGTCGGTCGACTCCAGCCAAGAGACGGTGCAGCAAGAACTCGGTCGGGGAGACGGCACCCATGTCGCAAACTTTATCCGACTCGCCGACCGCTGCAGGGAGCACGGGGTTCGAGTGAAGCTCAACTCGGTCGTCACTGCGCTGTCTTGGGACGAGGACATGAGCGCATTGGTCCGTCGCATCCAGCCCGAGCGTTGGAAGGCCTTTCAGGTGCTGCCGATGGGCGGCCAGAACGACGGCTGTGTAGAGGCGCTGCTCATTAGCCCTCAGCAATTTACTGCATTCGTCGAACGCCACTCTGGCCTCGTCGCAGAAGGGCTGGCTCCCGTCGTCGAGGACAACGACGCCATGAGGGGCAGCTACGTGATGGTCGACCCCATTGGACGCTTCTTTGGGAACGCCACCGGTCGGCACGTCTACAGCGAGCCAATCCTTGATGTCGGTGTAGAGACGGCCCTCGCACAGGTGGGCTTTGTTCCCGCCAAGTTCGAGGCCCGTGGCGGCCGCTACAAGTGGGGGTCCAAGTGACCCGCGCGAGTCTCACAGCCCACGCCATCGACCGAGGCGTTGAACGTCTTGGCTGGAAGCGCCGAGACGCGGTTTATAGGCTTCGCCAAGCCTGGCTCCGGTCCATTTTTGTTCCCAAACGCGTGCTGCACCAACTCGGTGGCTTGCGCAGCGTCTCTCGTCACAAGGGAGGGGCGAAGTACCGGGTGAGTGGCGGGACCGTGCTTGTCTGTCGCGGGAGCACCATCGTCACGGTCTGGCCACTGGATCTGGACGCCATCGCTGGCTTGATGGTCTGGGCGGTCACCGGAATCTGCTCCGAAAACTGACGGTCAGCTTGTACAGTTCACCCCCTGCGTGTACACCTCGCCAAAAAACGTATACAAAAGCGCGTCTATACCTATAAACTACTCAGTACAGTTGTTCCAAAAGCAGCCGAGTGTCGCCTGCAAGATGAAGGAGTGGGCGTCGCTGGGCGGGCGGAAGAGGGGTATGGAGTAGGGCATGCTCTCTCCCTATCTCGACCTCACTCCCTCACTCCCTCACCACCCCACTTTACCGCCAATACAAATACATGTCATGACTGGTGATGTTGTGGTACCGGTAGCTGGTCTCCAGCGAATCCACACCATAACTACCACTGTTGTCGTACCCGGCACCAAACGCCGTCTCGGCCCAGCCCGTGTCGTCGTCCAGGTAGAAGCTGTAGACGCTGCTGTAGCTGTCGTACCAGAAGCAGTCGCAGTTGTCGGTGCCGGAGTTGTTGGTCTCGTCGCAGTGGTAGGGGTTGTCGGTCATGGACCCGCCCTGGGCAACCGGAGTCCAGGCGTCGCCACAGGCGGCACTGCTGCTGCGCGTGGTCGTTGACCCGGACACAAAGGCGCCTTCTGCCTTGGAGGCCGTGTCGTTGCTGGAGTCGAACTCCCACACCGCCCAGTCGCCGACTTGATTCAGCACCATGAGCTCCACAGGGCTGGTAATGGGGATGCTGCCCAGGCAAGCGTCGTCGCTGCTGGGGTCGCAGTCCCAAATGTCGCCGCCCAGGGTGTCGCCCACCCCGGTGAGCGCGGTGCTGCCCCCCTCAAACCACCACCACAAGCTCCAACCGCCGCCGTCGGTGGTCATGTCGCAGTACACGTCAAAGGCAGCTGTGCTGCCGCTGCCGTCGATGTCGATGGTGTAAACGCCGTCGGTGGAGCTGCTGTCCGCCGTCAGGATGGCCTCGCAGTCCTCGCAGCTGCTCAGGCCCACGTCCCCGTCACAGTCATGGTCCGTGCCATCACAAACCTCGGTCTCGCCAGGGTTCACGTCCAGTGCCGTGTCGTCGCAGTCGGTGTTGTCGGCGACGTAGCCCGTGGGGGCATCGCAAGCCGAGGTGCTCAGCGTGCTGTCCCCGTAGCCGTCGGCGTCAGAGTCGCTGTACCAGGTGGTTGGGTCGGTCGGTGTGTCGTCGTCGTCTACCAAGGTGTCGCAGTCGTTGTCGATCCCATCGCAGACCTCGCTTGCTGCAGGGTGGATCTCCGCGTCCAGATCCTCGCAGTCCGTGTTGTCCGAGACGTAGCCACTGGGTTGCTCACAGCTGCTCAGAGATCGGCCGCTGTTGCCGTAGCTGTCGCTGTCTGCGTCCTGGTACCAGAGGGTGTCGGGGTTCAAGTTCACGTCGCCGTCATCGCAGTCGCTGTCGTCTGCCACGTAGCCGCTGGGGGCACTGCAGGAGACGGTGCTGGCGCTGGCATCGCCGTAGGTGTCTCCATCGCTGTCGCTGTACCAAGTCGACGCGTCGGCCGCGCTGTCCTCGTCGGTGTCGCCATCGCAGTTGTTGTCCAGGGTATCGCAGATCTCGGTCGCGACAGGGGAGATCTGGGCGTTGGTGTCGTCGCAATCCGTGGCATCGGCGGTGTACCCACTGGGGGGCTCGCATGCCAGCGTCGGGGCCGCCAGGTCGCCGTGGCCATCGCCGTCGGCGTCGGCGTAGAAGGTGGACTCCACCCCGTCGTCCACGCTGCCGCTGCAGTCGTTGTCGATGCCGTCACAGACCTCGAGGTTGCCCGGGAAGGACAGGGCCTCTGCGTCGTTGCAGTCCGTGTTGTCAGCCACCTGCCCACTCTCGCCGTCGCAGGACTGGGACTCGGTGTCCGGGTCGCCGTAGCTGTCCCCGTCGTCGTCGTCGTACCACAGGTCGCCTACGGCATCGTCGATCTCGCCCGAGCAGTCGTTGTCCACGCCGTCGCAGAGCTCGCTCGCCGCCGGATTGACCAAGGCGTCCCCATCGTCGCAGTCCTGATCCAGGCCGTACCCATCCTGGTCCAGGTCGTCGTCCAAGGTGGCGTCGTCACAGTCGTCGTCCACCCCGTTGTAGGCGACCTCTGTGTTTCCCGGGTAGCGCGCGTTGTTGTTGTCGTCGCAGTCATCCTGCGCAAAGGCACCGTCACCGTCGTTGTCGACGCGCAGTCCTGCGGTGTCTTGCACGTCTTTTTCGCTGCGGCAGCCGGGTGCCAGCAGCAGCACCAGTGGGAGGAGACTCATGGTTTGAACCCTGTTTGACGCCCAGGATAGCGCACAACCAAGCGAAAGCGAGAGCCAAGCTGTCGAAGGGGGCACTCGTTATCGGCCAGGTCGCCACGGACATAGACACGCTCGCCCACGCAACACCCGATTGTCCCGGGGGCCGCTACGCTGAGGAGCAGGGCGCCACCGGCGGGGTGGGGAACGCAGACATCGCCGTCCCGTCCCCCCCAGTCTCTGGCTCTGGGGAGCACGAACAGAGGGCTACCCGCGCTTCTTGGGGGCCTGGAGCTGGGCGCGGAGCGGGCTCAGGAAGCACCCGCTTCTGCTGCTTGTCCTTTACCCGCCGTGATCCAGTAGATTCCATAGACGATGAGGGGCACCATGATCCCCGGCAGGGCCTTGAACACTGAGTCTGCCCAGGGGGAGGCACCCCACCCAAAGACCACGCCTACGCCCACGGCCATCATGACCAGCGCCAGCCAGGTCGGGAGGGGCTGTTTGGCCAAGCGCACGAGCAGCACGGGACCGAGCGAGGCGGCTAGGGCCGACCAAGCCACCAACACCAGGGAGAAGACGCTGGCGCTGGCCCCCAGGGCAATGAGCAGGGCCACGCCAGCAACAGTGACGGTCGCGATCTTCGAGGCCGAGTAGGACTTGTTGAAACGCGGGGCGATGTCCTGGGTGATGGCTGCCGAGCAAGAGAGGATCTGGGAGTCCGCCGTGCTCATGGTGGCCGAGAAGAGTCCTGCAAGCATCACACCGATGAGCACCGGGGGCATGACCTGCATGGCCAGCTGGGGCAAGGCGCCCTCGCTGGCCGTGTTGAACGCGTCTCCGGTCAGTCCAGCGGCCAGATCGGGCATCAGAACCCGGGCATAGAGACCCACGGCCATGGCCATCAGGCTGAAGAAAATGTACCAGCCAAAGTAGATGTTTCGGGCCTTGCCGATGTTCTTGGCGCTGTCGATGGCCATGAAGCGCACGAGAATGTGGGGCTGACCGATGGTGCCCACGCCCGCAAAGAGAAAGCCGATTGCGTAGAGCCCCACGCCCAGAGCCAGGTCACGGGGGAAGACCTCGACAAGCTTGGGGTCGATGCCTTCCAGCGCAGCGAAGAGAGGCCCTGGGCCGCCAACCTGGAGGTAGCAGATGCCCACAAGCAAGGTCATGGCGCCGACCATCACGACGGACTGCGCAGCGTCGGTCCAGATCGACGCCCGGATACCACCGGCCATGGAGTAGACGGCCACGATGACAACCCCCATGACGGACCCCAACCAGACGGGCCAGTCAAACAGGGCGTTTAGGGTAATGCCGCCGGCTTTGAGCTGTGCTGCGGCGTAGCCACCCAGAAAGACAAAGGTCAACAACCCGGCGGCGATGGCGATGGGTCGGCTGACCTGGCCGTTGTTGTCGGTCGCCAACAGGGCGGGCACCGAGTTGGCCTGGACTTCCTCGCTGCGATTTCGGACGCGTCTGTGTACCCAGAACCAGGTGAGCAAGTCCCCCAAGATCCAGCCAAAGGTGATCCAGACCGCTTCGACCCCCATCCGCCAGGTAAAGCCGATGAGACCGATGAACATGTAGCCGCTGTTGTTGGTCGACACAGCCGAGAGGGCCACCAGCCACGGGTTCACGCTTCGGCTGGCAACCAAGTAGTCCTCGGAAGTGGTGGTCATCTTGCGCGCGCTGAGCACGCCAATTCCGATGAACACCACCAGAAAGAAGATGAAGGTCGCCACAATGATCATCGTGCTGCTCATTGGCTGGACCCCTTGGCTCTGGAGCGCACTGGCTCCCATCGGGGGAGGCGGGCCTGTATGGTCTGTGGGTACGTCATTCGGCACCATACTCTTCCTGCGCTGTGACCCCGCAGAATCGACCCGGCAGAATCAACCCCGCGCCAACCCCAGGTCCCAGCACGCGCGCGTGTCGCCGGCCAGACCGCTGAGCCCCGGTGTGCAAGAAGCAAGCGCAGATCCGCGGCGCGAAGGTCGAAGGTCGGGCCGTATCCCAAGGGGTCGCGGTGCACCCGACAGCAGTCCCCTAAAAACCACCCGCCGCTTTTCGCCGCACCAGCTCCGCGTCCAGCTCCTCGTAGATCGCGAGCAATTCGGCGTCTTCTGTAGGAAGCAGGTTGTTCGTCTCCCACGGATCCTCGCTAATCTTGAACATCAGGCGCGTGCCGCTCTCAAAGTGCAGGAGTTTGTAATCTTGGTTGGCCAGGGTCCATCCGTTGTTCCCCTTGACGGGGCTCGCCAAGTACCCGGTAAACACGGTTTCCTTGCCCGAGGCCACGCTGGGGTCGGCCAGGGTGCCCAGCAAGCTGACCCCTTCGGCCTGGTCGGGATTGGGCAGCGCCCAGTAGTCCATCAGAGTGGGCAAGAGATCGGTCGCGTCCGTCAGACCGTCAGCGACCTGGCCCTGGGCGACTCCGGGTCCAGCAACCACAAAGGGGATCCGGATGCCGCCCTCGAACAGGCTGCCCTTTCCCTTTGCAGCGACCACCGGATCGACGGCGACATCGTTCTCCGTGCCGTTGTCGCCGATGAAGAAGACCAAGGTGTTTTCGAGCTCACCCCGGGCCTGAATGTGGTCGAGCAATCGCCCCATCTCGCTGTCCAGAGCCTCCAGCGCGGCGACGTAGCAAGCGCGGCTCTCACCCGGTGGACAGTCGCCGGCTGCGCCCAGGGTGGTGTCGGTGTGGAGCGACTCTGGAGGCACATGGTAGGGCGGACGTGGGGCGTTAAAGCCCATCCACATCAGCCAAGGGCCGTCCTGTTGGTCCACCCAGGTCACCGCATCGTCCACCAAGCTGGTGGTGGTGTAGGTGGTGCTGATCTGGGTCAGCCCGTTCTCTGTGCGCCGCCAGCTCCAGTAGCTGCTCACGCCACCGGTCAGGAGTCCGCTGAAGTGCTGCCAGCCAAAGTGGTTGGGGACGGTGGCGCCGACCCCAGGGTCATCGCCTAAGTGCCACTTGCCAAAGCTGGCGGTCGCGATTCCCGCTTGGGATGCGATTGCAGGGAGGGTCAGTGTGCCGTCCAGCAGGGCAGGCGCGCCGTCGGTATGAGCGCGCAGAACACCGTGAATTGCTGGATCGGTGCCGCTAAGCATCGTGGCCCGGGTCGGAGAGCAAATGGGTGTGGTCCAGGCCCGCTCGAAGCGCACCCCCCTGCTGCAGAGCGCCTCTAAATTGGGCATGCGCACCGGGTCGCTGCTCAGGTTGTAGCAAGCCGCTGAGTCCAGACCCACATCGTCGGCGATCACCACCAACACGTTGCCGATCTCAGGTGCTTGTGTGTCGCTGTCTTTTGGAGCGCTGTCGCGTGGCGTGCTGTCTTGCGTGTCTGGATTCGGCGAGTCCGGCGCTGGACTGTCGGCAGGCGTGCAAGCAAGGAGGAGGCAGAGCAGGGTCAGGCACATCAGGGCGCTCCAGCAAGGGCAGGACCTGTGATACTCCAAGAGAGGCGGAGCCTGCAACCCGGTCGTCCAGGGTCTGGCGACCTGCGCGGATGGGGCTGACCGGATCTGTGGATCCTGGATGCCCTGGTGCCAGACTTAGCCGCCGAGCCGAATGCTCTGGCTCTGGCCACCCACCGAGCGCACAAAGTCGGCCATGCTGCCCCCGGTGGTCTCAAAGCTGCCCGACACCGCAGACTGCAAGGTCAAGCGCGCGTGGTGCCAAGTGCTCTGATGAGCGGCGTAGAGTTGGCTGTGTGTGACCTGGGTCTGCTCTCCCCAGCGCTCCAGGTGGTTGAGCTGCTCGACCGCCTCTAAGACCACCTGGTCTTGTCCGCGCGCTATCCAGACTTTGGCCGCCGGGCTCAACCAGTGGCCGGCCGTTGCTTCGGCTTCCGGATGGGCGAGGATGTAGCGGGCCACTCCCAGGTGCAGGGCGATGGCGCTCGACTGGCGGAGCTGTGCACGGGCGCGTTGCATGCGCACGGTGTCTTTTCTGGCGCGGGGCTCGGACAGGCGAAGCTCATCTGCAAGGGCGGTCCAGACAAGCTCTGTGTAGCGCTCGGGGTTTGGGTGGGTCTCCAGGCCGCGCAGCTCCGCGGGCAGGATGACCTGTACAAAAAGCGGCAGGGCCGCCGCCCGATCCGCTTCGGGCAGCAACTCCAGCAGGTGGGAGGCGATTTCGTGCATGTCCATGGCGTCCTTCTGCCCTGCAGCGGGCGGCTCATTCGGCATTTGGGTCGGGGCGTTTGCCATCGAACATTGAGCCTCTAAAACAGGGCCTTCGCTGCGCTGTAGTTGCCCGCTTGCATGAGAGCCAGCCACTGGTCGTAGCGTCCAGGGACTGTGTTCATCGCATCCTTCAGCGCACGGTAGTTGCCGTCAAAAAAGGCGCTGGCCAGCAGGTTGTGGCCGCTGTCTAACCCAGTGGCTACCGCGTTCATGGCGCTGAACTGGTCTTGATAGTTCCGCTCCCTGCGGATGCCTACCCGGGAGCAAAGCAGGCGGGTGAAGAGCTCGGTGGTGCCCTCGTTCACATTAAAGCCCATGGCCCGTGCGTAGGAGCTGTGGGTGAACAGGTGCATGGACTCGTGTACAGCGGTACCCGGAGTGCCCCGGTTCTTGTGCAGCACGACGCGGCCGTTGTCCTCGAAGGCGTTTACGCCGAAGGCGCGGGCCTCGGCCTCTGTAAAGCGGGCCCGGGTATTGGGGTTGATGCGCGCCATCGCGTACGTGATCCACTCGGCTTCAAAGGCCTCTCCGTCCAGCACGGATATGCGGCCTTTTGCGCCGTTGCCCTGACTGTCAAAGCTGCTCTGGATGTAGTGGTAGAAAAAGTCATCCGCCTGAACGAAGGCATCCACTTCCTCCCCGGTGGTGTGGTCCACTTCTCCGCCCCCGAACATCCGACTCAAAAAGTCGGAGTTGGGCGCTTCGTGGAGGTGGTCCCCTGGGGTGTGCTCGTGATCGGAGTGTCCCTCAGCGCTGCTGTTGGTCTGCACCTCTGTGGCAGTGATAGGTCGGCGCTGTTTCTGGCCCACTCAAGTCTCCTTTAGGCCATGCGAGCAGACTCGGGCCCGTAACCCCTAAGCGAGCTTAACGGACTGTAGAAAGCCATCCAAGGCTTGAAGGTAGGCTTGGGTGTTTCGCCCCAGAATGTCGTTGTGTCCGCCATGGGGCAGCATGGCCAGGGTGCCGTTCTGGGCAGCAGCGTGGTTGTCCCGGGCGTGGTCGGGGGTCACCAAATCGTCCCCTTGGGCGTGCATGAACAGGGACGGCCCTGGGTAGTTCTGCAGCTTCTCTTCGTGGTTTAGGCGGCCCTGTATGGCGTCGATCATCTCGTCTAAATCAGTGCCCAGCTCTTCTGGAGACATGCGCAGCAACAGGCGCTGGAGCACATCGTGGATGCCGCTCTCGATCACCAGTCCGGCTGTGCTTGGGAAGCGCTTGACCCACTCCAGGGCGTACAGGCTGCCCACGCTGCGGCCAAAGACCACGCAGCGCTCGGGTGGCACCCCAACGGCTTTGGCGATGGCTGGGATGTCGTCCAGCATCTTTCCCATTTGGGCAGTGCCGGTGCTGGCTCCGTAGCCGCGGTACTCCGCCAAAAAGACCTCGTAGCCACTGCGATGGGCAATGCGGGGAAAGAGCTCCATCCAGTCCCGCACGATTTCCCCGTTGCCGTGGAAATGGACCAGCACAGGTCGGTCGCTGGGAGGTGCGCTACGCCAGCAGGCGAGCTCTGCGCCGTCCACCTGAACCTGGGTGCTGCCGGGTAGGGCGCTCTCCCGGGGAAAGAAGTAGCGCTCGGAGATGATGGGATGGTCGAGTAGGGACATGGGGCCAGTCTATCGCGCGTGCCACGCAGCGGTAATCATCGCCAGGGCCAGTCCCCCGCGGGCCAACCATGCCAGGGTGCGGGGCAGGTTCTTGGACACCAACTCAGAGAGCAGTCGTGGATCCGCGCCCGAGGCCAGCTCGGTGTGCACGGGCACCACCCCGAACCAAGTCGTGGCCCAGACAAGGGCCAGCAGAGCGGCGCCCACCCAGGGCATCCACAGCGGCACACCAGCCGGTCGGAACAGCACAAGACCGATGGTCGCGGCCAGCTCCAGGAGCATCGCTGGCCCCACGGCCAAGCCGGTCAGCTCCATGTGCAAGGCTTGGTAGCGTTGAAACTCGGCGGGCCCGACTTGGGCGGCCAGGGGGTAGTGCACGCGGTGAACGAAAGCGCACAGACCCGCCATGTAGAGAGAACCTGCGGCGTTGGCTAGGAGCAGTGCGAGTTGCATGCCCGTTTACGCCACGGGAAGGCTGAGCTTGCTCGCACAAGCCCAAAGGCGCACGCTCGACCTCGCTTGGGGCTACCATCCGCGCAAGGAGTACCCAATGGAAGTCACCCGCGAGCTTGTGGTCGAGATGATCGAGGAGGACTCCACCCTCTGGACCCTCAAGCGCATTGAGATGGACCAAGTCATGGCCGTGCTCAGGGAGCACCACCCGGTCATCAAAGACGAGGACGCGCTCTTTGAGGCGCTCTTGGACGTGATGTACAAGACCCGGCCTACTGGGCCGATTTAGACCGCGGCGCGCGTCGCTGCACGCGGGTGCCGTTCTTGGGGACGCCTAAGAGCTTCCGGCCGTACGACGGGTCGTGCGTGGGCAGGGTGACCCGCTTGCTGGCGGTAGGTCAGTTTAGGGGTTCTATGCCATGGATGCGGGCCGTTGGGCATCGGCAAGAAGGCGGGTGACCAAGGCGTTAGGGGGACTCTATGTCCTCCCTTATCGACCGCCTCTCCGCCTCCGACGACCCTCAGACCCAGGGCATGGAGATCTTCCTGGACTGGGCCGAGGACAGTGGAATCACCCTGTACCCGGCCCAAGAAGAGGCCGTGCTCGAGCTCTTCGCCGGGCAGCATTGCCTGCTCAAGACCCCCACGGGCTCGGGCAAGTCCCTGGTGGCGCTGGCGCTGCACGTTCGGGCCATGTCCCTGGGCCAAAAGTCGGTCTACACCGCGCCCATCAAGGCCCTGGTCAGTGAAAAGTTCCGGGCTCTGTGTGTGACCTTTGGCGCCGATAACGTGGGGCTAATGACAGGGGATGGCTCGGTGAACCGGGACGCCCCCATCCTGTGTTGCACCGCCGAGATCCTGAGCAACATCTCGCTGCAGCAGTGGGAGAGCACGCCCTACACCGCCGTGATCATGGATGAGTTTCACTACTACGGCGACCGGGACCGCGGCATGGCTTGGCAGGTCCCCCTCCTAACCATGCCCCACGCGCAGTTCCTGCTGCTCTCAGCGACCCTGGGAGACACCACCGCCATCGAGGCCGACTTAGAGGAGCGCACCGGTCGCGAGGTGGCCGTGGTCGACAACGCTGAGCGGCCCGTTCCCTTGACCTTTACCTACAGTGAGGAGCCTACCGACAGCGCCCTTTCGCGCCTGGTCTCTGGCGGAAAGTCCCCGGTCTATGCCGTGCACTTTTCCCAGCGCGAGGCCACTGAGCTGGCCCAGGCCCTCACCTCCAGCAAGTTCTCCTCCGATGAGGAAAAGGCCAAGCTCAAGGCCGCCGTCAAGGGCTTCCGCTTTGACTCCCCCTTCGGTCAGACTCTGCGCCGCTACGTGCTGCACGGGGTGGGCCTGCACCACGCAGGCCTGCTGCCCAAATATAGAACCCTGGTCGAGACCCTGGGCCAGCAAGGTCTGTTTAAGATCATCTGTGGCACCGACACCTTGGGCGTGGGCATTAACCTGCCTATTCGCAGCGTTCTTTTTACGAAACTGTGTAAGTTCGATGGGCAGAAGGTTGACTTGCTGAGTGTTCGGGACTTTCAGCAGATCGGTGGACGCGCCGGCCGAAAGGGATTCGATACAGAAGGCAGCGTGGTGGTCCAGGCCCCCGATTGGATCATCGAGAACGCCAAGCTGAGCGAACTTGTGGCCCAGGGCAAGAAGAAGAAGAACAAGGTGGTCAAGAAGAAGCCGCCGACGCGGGGCTACAAGCACTGGGACAAGCAGACCTTTGACCGGATGGTCGCTGGACGCCCAGAGACTCTGGAGGGACGCTTCTCGGTGGACCATGGCCTGTTGTTGCAGCTCATTGCGCGCTGCATGGAGAGCGGCGGGGATGCTCTGGAGGAGCTGGAAAAGTTGGTTCAGCTCTCCCACACCGGAAAGCGCAAGACCATCGAGCTGATGTTGGAGGGCCAGGAGCGCCTCTCCGAGCTCATCGACGCCGAGGTGGTGGTGGATCTGGGCGAGGACAACCCGCCCCGCTACGTGCTGAACAAGGGCGTTCAAGAGGACTTCTCGCTGTATCACAGCCTGTCTTTGTTTCTGCTACATGCCGTCGAACTCCTGGACAAGGAGGACCGGGAATACCACCTGAATCTGCTTTCCTTGGTCGAGGCCATCCTGCCCAACCCCAAGGTCATCCTCTACGCGCAGACCAACCGCGAGAAGGGAATCAAAGTGGCCAGCCTCAAGGCCGAGGGCGTGGACTACGAAGACCGCATGGCCATCCTGGAGGAGGTCACCTACCCCAAACCCCGGGCCGAGTGGACCTTCGAGGTCTACAACCTCTTCGCCGAGCACAACCCCTGGCTGGCCAGCGAGCCCATCCGACCCAAGGGCATTGTTCGGGAGATCGTAGAGGTTCAGGACACCTTCGGTTCCTGGGTCAAGGGCTTGCAACTGGAGCGCAGCGAGGGCGTGGTCCTGCGCTATCTGTCCCAGGTCTACAGCACCTTGAACAAGAACGTGCCGGAGCACGCTCGCACCCCCGAAGTCGACGAGGTCTTGGGCTTTCTGCGTGCCATGATTGCCCGCATCGATGACTCCCTGGTCAAGACCTGGGAGGCCATGCTCATCGAGCCGGATGCTGCCCCAGAAGACCTGGTCATCGACATCTCCCGAGACTTGAAGAGCTTCCGGGCCCGAGTCCGCTACGAGCTCTACGCCGTGGTTCGCGCCATGTCCCAGCAAGACTGGGAAGAGGCAGCCGCTTGCACCCGCGCAGACCCTGAGTCCATGGCCGCCACCGACATAAAGCGGGCCATCGGGCCCTACATCGATGAGCGTGGGGATGTACTCTTTGATGGGCGTTTAAAGCAGGGTTGGACCACTGTCTTTGAAGAGTTGGAGACGCATCTTTGGCGGGTTCAGCAGATCTTTGTGGACGCGCACACCGATGCCCAAGACGACGACGATGACGCAGGCGAGGCGTGGTCTATCCAAGGCATTGTGGACCTGCGCGGCGACACCAACCCCAGCGGGCCCATCGTGTCTGTGCGGGAGATTGGACTCTGAGTCTGTGGGCATTGCTGCCCCGTTTTTGATTCAACAGCGCCCGCGCTTCGTGCCGTGGAGGGGCGATTAGTAGTCGATCTTGCCCCGGCCCTTCTTGGTCTCGGACCGCTGCGCTTTTCCTTTTAGGCGGCGCTCCTTGCTGCCGCGCGTGGGGCGGGTCTTTCGGCGGCGCTTGGGCGGTTGCAGCACCTGCTGGATCATCTGGGCCAAGCGTTTTCGGGCGGTGCTGAGGTTGGCCTCTTGGGTGCGGTGGGTGGACACGGCCACCCGAAGCTCTCCGGCAGTGCTGAGCTTGCCGGGGTGGGCCTTGGTCAGACGCTCTTGAACTGCGGGGTGTAGGCCACAGCTGGAGAGGTCCAGGAAGAGCTGAACGCGAGTGGCCCGGGTGTTGACGTTCTGGCCACCGGGTCCGCCAGAGCGGCTGTAGAGCACCCTGAGCGCCTGGGCGGGCACGTGGATTCGCTCGGTGATGGGCAGGTCGTCGGCCATGGCGCTACGGTATTACGCCCGTCGGTCGGTGAACAGGACTCTAGGCAATGGGGTGCAAGCCCTTGGCCCTGTGGGCCTAAGGGAGCATGCTTGATCGACTCCGCGACCCCTTTGGATTTGGCCGACCCGGTTTCGAGAGACACGCCAAGGATTTCGGGGAGCTGGCGGGCTTGACTGGGCAGCGTGTCTTGATCACGGGCGCGAGCGGGGGGTTGGGCAAAGCTGCACGCGCCGCGTGCGATGCGCTGGGCGCGTGGACCTTCGACGCCAGCCGAAGGTCGGGCTGGGATTTGACGGATCCGGTGCGTGTGCGGGCCCTGGCTCAAGAGCTCGGGGAGGTAGACGTGTTGGTTCACAACGCCGGTGTGTTGCCCACGGCCCTGCAGCGGTCGCCAGAGGGTTTGGAGCTGGCCCTGGCCTTGAACCTGGTGGCCACCCATCGCCTGACCCGCTGGCTGCCGGCCAAGAAGGTGATCTGGGTCTCGTCGGGGGGCGGGCTCACCCAGAGCCTGGACGTGGCGGATACCTTCGCGCCGCCGGAGCCTTACGATGGCGTGGTGCAGTACGCGCGGACCAAGCGCGCGGAGATCGTGTTGGCCAAGCTCTGGGCCAAGGAGCGCCCAGAGTGCTGCTTCTCTGTCATGCACCCGGGGTGGGCGGACACACCTGGGGTGAGCTCCAGCTTGCCGACCTTCCACAAGCTCACCCAGGGCGTGTTGCGGACCCCAGAGCAGGGCGCCGACACCGTAGTCTGGCTCTGCGGAGCCGATGTGCCGTCGGGTCGGTTCTGGTTTGACCGGAGAGAAGCGGATCCATTGCCCGTGCCTGGAGTCCGAAGTGAGGCGGCGGAGGAGGCGGCCTTGTGGGGTCGGCTGGAAGCGTTGCTCTAAGCGCTGCGCTTCCAAAACAGGCTCAGGCCTGTCGGAAACAGCACCACCAGCAGCGCATAGCTGAGCACCGTGGCGTCGATGATCGGCTCGGAGAAGGCGGTGGAAGCCAGCAGAATGGCGACCGCGACGTTGCGGGTCACCGCGACGATGCTGGCGCTGCGCGCGGAGGCGACTCGGGGACCGCCGGCCCAGTAGCCTAAGACCAGGGCCAAGGTGCTCAAGCCCAGCATGGCCGCCCAGGTCTGTGCTTGGATTTCCAGTAATGCGCGTCCCTTGAGCACCAGCAACAGGACGGTGATCGCCGCAAGAAGCAGGTTGGCCAGCAGAGTGGTTGGACCCGCCAACTTGGCCGCCAGCTGGGGTCTCTTCAAGCGCACGAGCATGCCCACGCTTAGTGGGAGCAGCTGGGTGACGAACAAGGCCAAGGCGATACGGAGAGCCAAGGGTCCGCTTGGCACATCCAGGTCTGCGGCAAGGGCCACTGTTGCAGGGGTTGTGAGCAGTCCCATGGCGGGTAGGAGCAGGGTCATGGCCACGGCTTGGGGCAGATCGGAGCGCGCTTGATTGGCGTACAGGGCTGCGGTTGCTCCCCCTGGGGCGGCCGCGACCAGAAGGATGCCCACGCCCACTGCGCTGGGCAGGTCCAAGAACACGAGGGTGGCCCAAGCAGCCATGGGGATGGCGACCAGGTTTACCGCGATGCTCTTGAGGAGCAGGCTGCGGTCTTGGGTCACCGCCTTGAGCTGCCCCAGCTCCAGCTTGAATCCCGCCGCGAGCATCATGACCACCACCATCCAGGCCGCTGCGATGGCCTGGATGGTGGCGACGGTCACTGCGCTCTCCTGGGGCAGCGTCGGTCAGAAAGACCGAATGTTCACGCTGCTGTTGGTCTCGATGATGACACGGACCTCGCCGTTTCCGCTGACTCCGGCAAAGTAGCCGGGGCTGGTGGCGACCCGACCAAAGCCAAAGTCTTCGATGGCCATCTCGGCCTCTGGGTCGCCCCAGACGGTCAGGTCGTATCCGCGGCTCCAAGGCAGCTCCAAGTCGACGGGGCCGTCCGCGATGATGTGGATCACGTCTCCAGGGCCCGGAGCCAGGGATGCATCTACCTGGTCGGCTACCACTTCAAGGTTGCCGCTGACGTTGAAGAGCTGGACGCGGTCCGCCTCCATGTAGTGGTCACCGGAGAGGCCTTGAATATCCAGGTCGCCGTTCCGAAGGACCCAGTCGCTGACCACGCCGCTGGGGCCCATGAGGGTCAGGTCGGTGCCTGCGTTCCAGCTCAAGCTACGGGCCCATGCCTGGGCGGTGGCCCCTTGGCGGTCCAGTCCCCAGGTGTTTCCGTCCTCTCGAGCGACGGCCTTTTCTGGGTCTGTGGAGGCGCCCCATGAGCGCACCTGCATCTCCAGATCGCCGTAGCCGCCCAAGTAGGTCACATCGCCAGCCTGCACATCAATGTTGATGGCGGTCAGGCCCATGCCGTCCACGAACAGGGCGTCTGTGGACTCGTTGACGTTGCAGGCGATGAGGAAGGGCAAGAGGCTGAGCATGATGAGTTCCTGTCTGCCCATCAAGACGCAGCGGGCGGACGTTCCTTCATTTTTCGGATCGCTTTTTGGAAAGCCTGCCCTGAAAGTGTCTGGGCACGCCCAGTCCAGAGCCTGGGTAGTGGCGGCGATTGGCGCCTCTGCAGGCGTAGCCCTGCAGGAAGAGGCGCCGGCTGGTGCGCCCCGTGTTGGGGCCGCTGCCGTGGATCAGGAAGGGTCCAAACAGGGCTGCGTCACCAGGGGCCAGATCCAGGTGAACCGCACGACTCAGGTCCAAGTGCGCCTCCGGAATCCGACCGGTCTCGGGGTCGGCCACAAAACCCAGGCGGTGGGAACCTGGCAGGACCTGTAGCCCGCCGTTGTGGGCCCCCATGGGGTCTACGGCGACTGCGATCTGAACAAAGCTTCCCCGTCCGTTAATGTCTCTCCAGAGAGGGCTTCCATAGCGGCGATTGGAGGCATCCTGGTGCCAGGAGAATCCCACCCCATCCCCGGGCAGCTTGAAGTGGGCCTGCTGAATGAGCTGGTCCATCTGCAAGGTCCCCAGGACGCTGGCGGCAAGGGCTAAAAACGCGGGATCGTCCCCCAATAGGGCCAGCGGCGCACTGGCGGCTCCGGCCCACACCACCCGATGCAGTCGAAAGGGATCCCAGCTGCGCACGAAATGCGCTTGGTGCGGGTCTTGTGGGTCGGTGGGCGGAAGCTCCTTGGCCAGGGCCAGTACGTCGGAGAAGGCCTGCTGAAGGTCCAGGACCTGAGCCGGTGGCAGAAGGGCGCGAATGTGCAGATAGCCTTGCTCATGCAAGGTCTGCAGCTGCTCTGGGTTGAGTGCCGGGCTCAGAGCTGCCCCCCGGCAAAGTAGCCGTTTCCACCGATCCAGAACTTGTCGCCTTGCAGCGCCACCCGCTGCAGGTCGGCTGGAAGGTCCACGTCCATCTCCATCCAGGTGCGCCCAGCGTCCAAGGTGACCAGGACAAAGCCACCCTTGGCCGTTGGGGGGTAGCGGTCGCCTACGGCCAGGCCAAGCCTTCCGTCGGCAGAAAAGTCCACGTCCCGCACGATGTCGATCTCTGGGCTTAGAGGGATGGAGGTCCAGTCTTGGCTGGTACCCACAAAGAGAAAGCCGCTGGCCGAGGCGCCAATCTCTTGGTCCCGGCCGCCGAGCACCCAGGTCTCGCCGTTGTCTGGGGTGGCCATGGCCCACGCCTCCCCGATGTGACGCTGGCTGATCTCCTCGCGGTTCATGTGCCAGAACTCCGCGTCGGGGTGGGCGCTGGGCCTGAAGAACATGGGGGGCTCGGCGATGTTGCTGCCGCTGCCCACAAAGCCCTGGGCAGTGGACTCCAGACGCATGACCTGGTGCGCTGCGTAGCCGTCATCCTCCAGGTTGTCGTCTTCCCAGTAGCGCTCCTCTTTGGTCCAGCTCTGCCCGTTGTCGGAGGAGGTGGTCAG
>CAJQPC010000258.1 GCA_905480105.1 uncultured bacterium
CTGAATCCCACAGCCCATGTCCAAGATCGGCGGCCTAAGCAGGGCCACTTGCGCCCGAAGCAGACACTGGAGCGCCCCAACTGGCACAGCCTGCATCGCCGAGACGAGTGCCTGATCCTGGTGGTCCGAGCTGGCCCGACCTTCGGGCAGAACCACGGGAAAACCATCCTGAACGCGGTAACGCGCGCCACACCCTAAACACTGAAGCCAGTCCGGGGAAAGCGGGCCCAGACAGGCCTGTATCATCGCGCCCCCCTTAGGCCGTCTACAGCGCGGGCATACCAAGCTCTGAAGCCCTGTCGCCATTCACTCAGCCCGCTTGCGTGCGCGCGGCGCCAGAGACCAGAGCACCTACGCCACCGCAGTGGATCGTTATGTCGCCTATGCGCGCCACGCCGATGTTCATCACGTAGACGGTGCCCGACCCACTACCCACCACCCAGGCATTGGGTCCGCAACATGCGGCGTGCACGCCCATGTCTCCGATGCGCATCGGGTTCATTCCTTCCACCATCACTGTGCTCCCACCGACCATGCCTGGGCCGGCGACCGGGTGCGGACAGCAGGGCTTGCCGTGCACATCGACGGGATTCACCGCGATGTCCGTCACGCGAGCAATGTTGGGCATTCTGAACTCCTCTCGACCCGAGGTACCAAGCGGGCCGTCTCCGTCCATGATTACATCAAGGCATGGACAAACGCACGGCTGGAACCCTGTCAGGCACGCTCTTCGCCTTGGGACGTGGGGCCAAGGCCCTGATCCCAGCGCGCATCAAGCGCGGGTTAGAAGACCGCTTATTCTACGCAATCTTCCAGTACACGCGGGTAGAGAACGACGACATGGTGTCTGCAGACGTGCGCGCGCGTCGAAAGGCGCGCTCTGACGGACAGGGTCAAAAAGCAGCCCCGCCCAGCTCATCCCGGAACTGATCGGGTCGCTATTCGCTGTGGGGCTACTGATTTGCTGGAGTTTCAGGGTTCCCCGCGCTAGGCCAACGGCATGACACCCTTCGCCGAACGACTCACACTAGCCGTGCAGGACAAAGGTCCCGTATGCATTGGCCTTGACCCCCACCTGCACCTGCTACCCGCCCACTTTCGAGAGCGCTACGCAGGCTTGAGCGGCCCAGCCTTCCGCTTGGCGGCAGCCGACGCGGTCCAAGCTTGGGGTCTTGAAGTGCTCCAAGCCATCGATGGAATCGCCGCCGCAGTCAAGCCCCAAGTGGCTTTTTTTGAGCAGCTCGGAGCCCCCGGCATCGCCGCGCTGGAACGACTGGTCGCCCAGGCCAAGGCGATGGATCTGCTGGTGGTTTTGGACGCCAAGCGCGGGGACATTGGCTCCACCGCGCAGGGCTACTGCCGGGCCACTCTCGACGACACAGGCCCCCTGGGTGCGGACTCGGTGACTCTGTCCCCCTATCTAGGACCCGAGAGCTTGCGGCCCTTCCTGGACTGCTGCGATGCCCAAGGCAAAGGTCTGTTCATCCTTGTGCGGACCTCGAACGCAGAGGCCGACGCCCTACAGGGCAATGGCGTCGCTGAGAAGGTGGCAGGTTGGATCTCGATGTGGAATCAGAGCCGCTCCTCCTCCCTAAGCCTGGGCCCCATCGGTGCAGTAGTTGGCGCTACTGTCCCATCCGAGGCCATGGCTTTGCGTGCAGCCATGCCGCAGTCCTGGATATTGGTTCCCGGCTACGGTGCTCAAGGGGGCTCCGCTGCGGACACGCTCCCCTGCTTTCGAGCGGATGGCTTGGGGGCTCTGGTCAACAGCAGCCGTGGGGTGCTCTTTGCTAAGGCTGGTGAAGAAGCAAGATACCAAGCCGATCACCAAGCACTGGTGCACGAACATGCACTCGCCATGGCCGCCGAACTCAAGGCGCTCCAGATCCAAAGAGCTTGAGCCTCTGCACGACGCACAAGGCCTAAGCTGAAAAGCCGGTACCACGGGGGGGCGCCTCTGGTACTGTCACTCTCATGACAAAAGGGCCAATCCTGACCCCTTTCCTTGAAGGAGCACCCCTATGAACCGCATTGCCCCCTATTTGGCCTTTGGCTTTTTAATCGCCTTGTCCGCCTGCACCAAGGGCTCTGTCTCGGGGACAGTCACGGATGGCCTGAACAATGCTCCCCTGCCAGGGCTTCGCGTCTTGGCCAGGTCGAACGCCCCCGAAATGACCTGTCAGGTGTTTGAGAGCACCACGGACGCCAGCGGAAACTACAGCTTTGACTCCCTGTGCGCCGGACAGGCCTATGTGCTCTCCTCTGGAGACGAGGCGCGCTTCTTCACTGGCAACCAGGAGGTGAGCGGTGATGAGCAAGCTCTGGCCAACCCCCTCACCGCTTGGCAGGGACCTGCCGGCGCCGGCGTCTACGTCCTGAGAGCCGACGGCACCATGGAGTCTCAGCGCACAAAGGCGGACGTGGCCAAGGCCACCATCTTCGGGACCGAGCAGGCTGTGCGCTACCCCACCGGCACCCCCGGCAGTTGGCCCTCCGTGGAACAGGGCAGCTACCTTGTGCTCGTCGGCCCGACCACCATCAAGAATCAGACCCTATACCCCTTGCTCGAGTCCCCAGAGGTCAAGTTCAACCCGGATCGCGAGGGCCTGACTCACTTTAGTCTCGGACAGGCTTGGCTGTACATCGGTGCCGAGATCGACGCCAAGGGCGCCTATACCCAGATGGACGTCGAGCTGGACCCATCCCTGGTAATCAACGCCCTGCACGGCGATCGCGCAGTCCAGTACATCCCCGCAGAAGCCGTTCCTGCCGGCAAGTACGCCATGCTCACAGACAAGTCGAAGCGCACCTACATGTTCGAGTTTGGTGGCCCCGCTGCAGTCCCAGCCGAAGAGGCTCCTGCCGCCGAGGAAGCTCCCGCCGCCGAGTAAGGCGACACGGAATTCACTCCAAGAGGTCTACCTGCGGATGCGGGTGGGCCTCTTTGAGTTTTTGGACACTCTCGGTGGTCTGTCCCCAGGCAGCCTGGAAAAAGTCTTCGAAGCCCGTGTAGTCCTGGGGCGCGATGGGCGCACCGAACTGGGCATAGACCCGCTGGCCAAAGCGAATGCCGCGATTGGTGGCCGGAATGACGGTGTCCGTACCCCAGATGGCAGCTGGAACCACGGGGATTCCTGCGTCAAAGGCCGCACGCACCAACCCTGTGTACACCTTCTCTTGGGTCGTCTGGGAGCGAGAGCGGGTTCGCGTACCTTCGGGGTAGACGTGTAGGGCCCGGCCGGACTTGATGAGCATCAAGGCCTCGTCCTTGGCACGCCTGCGATCCTGAGGCTCCATGCGGTTGAAGAACACGGCCCCACCCAAGTACCCAAGCAGCCCCATTACCGGAAACCAAAAGACCTGGGACTTGGAAATACCCTGGGTGTGCCCCGCCCAGATGAGCAGGAGCACATCCACAAAGCTGCGGTGGTTGCAGATGAGCAGATACGGCTGGCCCACGGGAAGGTTCTCGCAGCCCTGGAGATGGGGGCGGGCAAAGAGTCCCAGCCGAAGGATGACCCAGCTGGCCAAGCGGTTCGTCCAGAAGCAGTAGCGCTCGCGGTTTCCCCTGGGCACCAGGATCGTCGGCAGCGCAAAAAACAGACAGAAAGCCGAGACGAGCACTGCGACGACCGCCGCCCAAGGCACCAGGAGATAGCTGAACCAAGTCATGGGCTCGCGGTTGTCCCACAGTGCGGCTAAGGGACGGGACCGAGGGAGTGGCTCAACCATGATGGAACCCACCAAGATCGCCGAAATGTTGGAGTCTGCGCTGCCAGATTGCCAGGCCATCGTCAGCGATAACGCAGGCGACAAAGAACACTTTGAAGCAGAGGTAGTCTCCTCGGCATTCGAGGGTTGCTCGCGCATTCAACAGCATCGCCTTGTCTACCAAGCCCTCGGGGATCACATGAAGGGCGATATTCACGCCCTTGCCTTGAAGACCTATACCCCAAACAACTGGCCCAACAAGGCTTAGGCCTTCGCCAAACTGGAGGACGAAATGTCCGAGCGCAGCGTTCAAGACTTTATCAAAGACCTGGTCACCCAAAACCAAGTCATGCTTTTCATGAAGGGCAACAAGTTCTTCCCGGCCTGCGGCTTTAGTGCCCGCTCCGTGCAGATCCTCAAGGCAAACGGGGCGACCTTCGAGACCTTTGATGTGCTCTCCGATCCGGAAGTGCGCGCTGGAATCAAGGACTTTGCCCAGTGGCCCACCATCCCACAGCTCTACATCAACGGTGAATTCCTGGGCGGGTCAGACATCATGATGGAGATGCACGAGAAGGGTGAACTCAAGACGCTGATCGAGGGCCTTGGCGCCAAATAATACGCTTGGTTGCGCCAAAAAGCCCCCGGAGCCTGACAGGCTTCGGGGGCTTTTTGCGTAGGGCGGCGCTCTCCCAGAGCCAAGTCAGTGCTTTTTGTCTTCGTCGCTGTCGGCACCGAAGCGCTTGGCGTCGTAGGCGGAGAAGCCCTCGCCGTCGCCGCGCAGGAGTACATCGCAGTAAAAACGAGTCTTCTTGACCATGTTGCCGAGTGCATTGTGGTGGATGTTCTTGCGGAGGCGCACCAGAGTTCGGCGCTCAAACTTGTACTTGTCCCAGCGGTCATCGCGGGCCTTCTTTTCAGCCTTGGCTTTTGCCTGCTCTGCGTCTACTTCGGACAGTGGGGCGAAGAGGGTGTCTCGGTCCCACCCCCAAGCAGCCAGGTCGTCATCGGAAAGGCTGTCGACCATGTGGCGAAGCAGGGCCTCCTTGGCGGGATCGGCCGCCGCGCTCTGCGCCCACTTCTCCAAGGAGGTCGTCACCGGGCGGGAGTGCTTGGACACGCCGATCGGGTCTCCAAGCCCACCCTCAACCGCTGGCTTGGCCTGGCCATAGTCAACCGTCTCGGGCTCGTGAGGAATGCCGATGTGCTCGTAGATGCGCTTGAGCTGTGATTCGGGGTCGGCGACGATGTCCTCGTACTTTACGTGCACGAAGGGGACCTGAGCGGAGCGCAGAAAGTCTGCCATAGCCGGCACGTAGCGCTCGAGCACAGGGTTGAAATCGTAGGCGGCTTGATAGTCCCCATCAAAGAAACTGGCCGCAAAGCTGTCCCACACCGAGAGGGGATTTCGGGTCAGGATGACGAAGTGGGCTTGGGGAAAGAGCCGTGCAACAAAGGGTAAGATCAGCGCGTAGGCCGGGGTCTTGTCTAAGAAGTAAGGCTTGTCCTGGGTGGCTACCATGCGCCCATACAGAACATCGGTGTAGGCGCGAAGGGCGTCTAAGTAGTCGTCTTCCCCGCCCGGCAAATCCGCGACAAACTGCTTGAGCGCAGTGGCCGCCTGGAGCTGGTCAAAAGGCGCCCGGTCTACGTTGTCGTAGAACCCCAGGTGTGCCAGTGGGGTGAGCAGGTGGGGCTCAGGCCGGCTGTAAATCTGCGAGTGCGTGCTGAGCATGCGCATGAGCAGGGTGCTGCCGGAGCGAGGGGGGCCGAGCACGAAGATGAGCTTTTCTTGCATACGGAACAACCTAACCCTAGTCGATAGAGAGCGGGTCCAAGCCCCAGTCGCCGAGCAGCCTGACCTCGGGGCGGAGCAGAGTGCCTGTCTGTTCGAACACCACTCGGCGGGCGTGCACAATGAGCTGCCGCAGCTCTTCAGAGCTCGCTCCCCCATCGTTCAAGAAGAAATTGGCATGCAGCTCGGAGATTTGGGCACCACCGATCCGATGTCCCTTCAAACCACAGGCGTCGATCAAGCGACCGGCCGAGTCCCCTTCTGGGTTGGTGAAGGTGCTACCGCAGCTGGGCTTATCCAGGGGCTGCGTGGCTTTTCGACGTACCAGAAAGGCCTCTCGCTGGGTCATGCGGCTGCCATCGGGGTCTGGAGAGAGTGCGATCTTGACCCGCGAGACTACAGCGCCGGCTGGCAGCTTGCTGTGTCGGTACGAGAACCCACAATCCTGTGCCGTCAAGGTCAGCACTTCCCCTCCCGGCAACACCAGCTCCACCACCAAGATTCGGTCCTTGGCCTCGCCCAAGCGGGTACCTGCGTTCATCACCACCGCCCCGCCCATGGTGCCAGGGACACCAGAAAACGGCTCCGCGCCTGCCATGCCAGCCTGGTCCAAGCGGTTGAGAAGAGCGTTGAGCTTTAAACCCGCACCCACCCAAGCGTGATCATCGGCGATCTCAAGTGCGGCAAGCTCCCCCTTGAGCATCAGCACCACACCTGGAATGCCAGCGTCGTGAATCAAGGCATTGGAACCACGCCCAAGCACGGTCACCCGACCCACTGCGCGCATGACCTTTTGGAGTTGGGCCAGGGTCTTGAGCTCCACCAAAAGCTCTGCGGGTCCGCCGCACTTCCAGTAGGCCTTGCGGGTCAGGGACGCCTGGGGTGTGAGCTTGGCGCCGGTGGCGCTCAGGGCGGAGATCACGTCGTCGGAGAGCATGTTTGACTTCTAACTTTCCCGCGGAAAGCGGCCAGCCCATCAACATCGACCTACTCGGAGCTCTCTTTTTCGAAGGCCCCTGGGCAGGCTGCTGGGGTCCAAGAATCTGGCGTTGTCTTGGAGCCAAATCTGGTCGGCGTCCAAGTCGGTCGATCTGCGGGGGTCCAGCGCGCGAACCAGGATGACTTGGGTCACCGCCATAGAGACGCCCACCGCGCGAGCAGAGACTGCGCACGCGCACCCACCGGGCAGGCGCCCCCAGCACAACCTTGCAGCCAATGGACTCAAGGGATTCGGGTACCCTCACGGTGACCGCTGCGTTCCCCAGAGCAATCCCCTGGACCGCAACCTGAATCCAACGGTCACCCAGGAGCCCCGACATGGAACACTTCACCCCCCTCGCCTCGACCCTTGGCGGGGTGATGATCGGCTTGGCTGCGGCAACCATGCTGCTGTTCAATGGCCGCATCGCTGGAATCAGCGGCGTGCTCGGTGGACTCTTTGGCGCACCCGCGTCAGACCGCACATGGCGCTTGAGCTTCCTCGCGGGCTTGCTGATCGGCGGTCTGGGGCTGCTGACCTTTGCGCCACAGGTCTACACCGACACACTCCAACTGCCCCTGTGGGCCTTGGGCCTGGCGGGCTTGTTGGTGGGCATCGGCACCCGGATGGGTGGTGGCTGTACCAGCGGACATGGCGTGTGCGGACTGCCCAGGCTCTCAAAGCGTTCCTTCACAGCGGTCGGGGTGTTCATGTTCACCGGCGGTCTATCCGCCTGGGTCACGATGAACTGGATCTTGGGCGGTGCCGCATGAAGCGCACGCCACAGCACTCCCTGGCCCGCTGCGCCGTCGCCGCGATCACCGGGGTCATCTTCGCCTTGGGCTTGGGCTTGGCCGGCATGACCCAGCCCGGCAAGGTCTTGGGCTTCCTGGATGTCACCGGCGACTGGGACCCCTCCCTGGCGTGTGTAATGGGCGGCGCAGCACTCACTTTTGGGATCTGCTACCGGCTGATCATCAAGCGTCCAGCCCCCATCTTCGACATGGAATTCAAGATTCCGCAGGGTAAGAAGATCGACTGGCAGTTGGTGGGGGGCGCGACCCTGTTTGGCATGGGCTGGGGACTGGGTGGCTTTTGCCCAGGACCGGGCGTGGTCAGCTTGGCCTCGGGCGGGAAGGGCGCCTTGATCTTTGTCGGCACCATGCTGTTGGGCATGGCCATATTCAAGCTGTGGACGGATCGCATAGACTCACCCTCAGCAGGTGACGATGGCCAAGAAGAAGCGCAGGAACAAGAGCCGATCCAAGCCGGATAGCGCTGTGCCCAGCCAGGCTCAGGCCCCAAACAAGGCCCAGGGTGCGCCCACAGGCCCGTCCTTTCCTGGCAAAAAGACAACGCGCTTGCTGGACCACGCCGCCTGGCCCCCTCTGCTCCTGGTTGCCCTGGCCGCAGTGCTCTACATCCAGACGCTACGCTTTGGCTACGCCTTGGACGACAACTCGGTGATCAGCAGCAACCGCTGGGTACAGCAGGGTCTGGGAGGGGTTCTGCCCCTTCTCGAGTCCAGCTACTGGGAGGGATTCTTCGCTGGCTTTGCCACCTACTACCGACCGCTTCCGATGATCAGCTACGCCTTAGAGTTCGAGCTATTCGGCTTTGATCCCGGCGTCTCACACGGCATCAACGTGGCCCTCTATGCTGGGACGGCGGCGCTGGTCTATGCACTGCTACACCGCATCACCCGCTCCCGGGGTGCCTCGGGGCTGGGTACCGCTCTCTTTGTGCTCAGCCCCCTCCACGTCGAGGTCGCTGCGAACATCAAGAGCCGCGATGAGCTGATGGCGCTGGCGCTACAGCTTGGCGTTCTGCTGATCGGGGTGGACCTGGCCAAGTCCACCCGTCTCTCCAAGGTGGCGCGAGGATGGCGGGTGGCCCTGGCCCTGTTGTGCATGCTGGCAGCACTGCTGACCAAGGAAAATGCACTGATCACGGTCGCGCTGCTTCCCCTGACCCTGTGGTGCGGCACAACAGCCAGCCCAAAGGCCGTCGCTGGCTGGAGCGCCGCCCTGACCCTGCCACCGCTGCTGCCCTACTTCATCCAGCGCTACCGGGTCACCGGTCATGTACTCAAGGTACAAGGCGAAGGCGGCGAGCTGCTGCTCAACAACGCCATCTGGGCAGCCCAAGACTGGAGCGAATCCGCCGGCATGGTCTTTTGGATCTTCGCCGACTATGGAAAGCTTCTCCTCTGGCCTCGTCCGCTGATCTGGGACCGAAGCCTGGGCTACATTCCCATCGCCGACCTGAGCGACCCACGCGCACTCTTGGGCTTGGTGCTCACCTTGGTCTTGGCTGGCCTGCTGATCTGGCAGCTTCCCAAGCGCTCCCTGTGGGGATGGTCCTTGGGCTGGATGGCCATCGCCTACGCCATCCCCAGCAACGTGGTGGTGCAGGTGGTCGGCTCCACCATGGCCGAGCGCTACCTCTACCTGCTCACGGTCGGTTTCTGTGGCGGACTAGGATGGGGCTGCGCCAAGCTGGCGGAGAGAAAGGGCCGCTGGGTCTGGGTCATGGGAGGCGCACTGGCCTTGCTTTGGGGGAGCTTGAGTCTGGAGCGGATCCCGAACTGGCAGGACACCTCCTACCTGGTAGAGGCCGACTACCCAAAGTCACCGGGCAACCCGCGCATCACAGAGGCCTTCTTGGGCCTCCAGATCCGGCGTCTTACCCTGGCCACCTCGGGTTCGGAGAAGCGGGCCATCCGGGCCAAGATGCAGACAGCACTGCAAACCACCAAAGCCCTGATTCTCGAGGATGAGCGGCGCTACGGCCTGCTGGCCCCCGGCATGTTCTGGTCCGCAGGCAGCGCGGCCTTTTCAGACCAAGACTGGCCTCAGGCACGGGAACACTTCCAGGCCCTGGTACGGCTTAGCCCTGAGCACTTCCGGGGATGGTGGAGGCTGGGGTATTCCTGCTTTGAGCTACAGGACTACCCCTGCAGTTCCGCGGCATACCACCAAGCGGTGACCCACCGACCCAAGCAAGGTTTTGCGCCCCAAGACGACGTATTGCTCCAGGACTACTACTTTAATCTCTGCTTGGTGGAGCAGACGCTGGGAGCATGGCAAGAGAGTCTGGAGAGCTGCGAGGGCGCCCTGTATTGGGAGCCGAACCATGCCCGCGCCACCGCGGGAATGGGCATCGCGCATCAGATGCTTGGCAATCAAGCCGAGGCGGAGCGCTTCTACGAGGAGGCCTTTGCACTGGACCCCAGCCTGCGGCCCACTGTCACGCCTTAGAGCCGAATGGGCAAACACCCCGCCAGCAGCTCCTGGGGGTCCAAGTCAAAGTGCTGGAGCACGCCACCCACCAGATCCGCCGAGCTGGGAGCCGTCGCGCCAAGGTCCAGCCCCCCGCTTTCTCGATCCATGCCCTGGGCTGCCAAGCCCTCATCCGTACTGCCAATCACGCGGCCCCCGGAAATGCCGCCTCCAATCAGCAGCGCCGACGTGTAGGGCCAATGGTCCTTGCCCTGGGCAGCGTTCAACACCGGTGTCCGGCCCATCTCACTGAGTACGAGCACCAAGGTGCGGTCTAAGGTGCCCTGCCCTTCCAAGGTGCTGAGCAGGGTGTGCAGATCCGCAAAGCTGCCTTCCAAAGCCCTGGACTGGTTGCCATGATTGTCCTGGTGGGAGTCGTAGACCGTGAGCATCGGCAACTGAGATTGAAAAATCAGGCTCCGGCACACGTCGGCTTGCAGAGCGGCCAAGGCCCGGTCCAGATCGCTCTCTCCGATCAGCAACTCCCCCTGCTCCAATAGGCCGGGCAGTCGCGCCAGGGAGTCGCCATAGGCCTGTTCCTTGGGGTTCGAACCCAAGGCGACGCCGTCCAGGTAGCTCTGCACCAAGGCCTCGTTGGACATCCAACGGGTGTCTTGGATGAGCTGAACCGCGTCGGGACTGGCGGACAGAAGGGCTTGGCCCTGCTCTCCGGGAAAGCGCGGTCCGGAGAGCGCCAAGAAGGGAATGGCGGCCTGTGCTGCCAGACGTCCCCCCACCTGACTGGGCAGGTCCGCCTGGGTGTGACTGCGGGAGCCGGTCAGCATCAGGCGGGCGCAGGCGGTGTGAGAGATGCTGCCCACGGCCAAACCGTTGATCACGACGCTTCGGTCGCCAAAGTCCTGGAACACCCGCCGCACGCTGGGCCGACTCTCGGCGTCCGCAAAGTCGATCCCCTTGAGCTGAGCGGGCAGAGACTCCGGGTCTCCGTCGATTATATCGCTCTCAAAGTGGGGGTCAAAGATGTAGGTCGGGTCCCACCCTCCATCGTTCCAGTACACCACCAGACGGGTGTCGGTGGCCGCATGGGCCACCCGACCGAGCAAGGGAGCACTCAACCCCAGGGCCGCCAGCGAAGCCAGAAAACCACGGCGATTCATGGCCGTTTTCAGGGCCATAGAATCACCCGATCAACCCACACCAGGCCGTCTATGAGCAGCGACTCTGCCTGGTTCGGAGAGCGGACCAGCATGGACTCTATACCACCAGACTCCGGGTCCAGAATGCTGCGGGCCACAAGACTCAGCTCCCCGGCTTGAAACCCCATAGACGCTCCACCCTCCTCCACAATCCAGCTTCCAAGTGCCTCCTGGTCAGCGGCCCTGGCATCCAACACATCCCAGCTTTCCGCGGTCCAGCGCTCACTCCAGGCACCCTCGCCCAGAGCATCGGTTCGACTGTGCTGGGTGTCTTGTGTCCAGCTCTCTTGTGTGGGGTCAAAGATGCGCAGCGGTGGATCCCAGCGGTCCACCTGCTGGTCCGTGCGGCGCTCCTCCAAGTACAGTGCCGAGTCCTGCAGCAACCAGACCTCGCTGGCGAAGAGAAGCATGGAGTAGCTTTCCAGCCACACCACCTCAAAGCGCCCGGGGCTCAGCTCCGAGAGGGTCGCATCCACCTCAAATGAATCCAGTCCAGCGACCGGCAGGTCGACGGGCAAGGGCTCCGCGGACTCGCCCGGCATTCCCTGATCCAGCCAGTGGGAGAAGGCCTGGATCTCCCGCTGACTCACCCCTCCCCCCGGGGGCATGGAGCCCTCTGACATGCGCACAAGCGCCCTGGAACCCATATCCGAGGCCAGATCGCTGGTATGCAGACGCACGCCCCCATACGCGCTCAGCGCCCCATGACAGGCGGTGCAATGGGTCCTTAGGGTAGGCGCGGCATGGGTGCTGTAGTCGCTCAGCTTTTCAGGGACCGGGTCCGTGCAGCCAAGCAGGCTGGACGACAGGAGAAGGAGCCACATCAGTACACCAACGCCTTGGGGTGTCTGACCAGCGCCTGAAGCACCACGTCCCAGGCCACCTCCGGTGTGTCCCAGGCGCCGGCGGCCTGGAAGAGCTGCCAGAGGGCGTCCACCTCGGGCGAGGCCGGCTGTACCTGTTGACTCAGGATGAGTGTGTGCAAGCGCACGATCTCAACCCGTACTTCGGTCTCGTTTCGCGGCCCCGCCAGGGACACCGCCAAAGCGAGCTCTCGGGCGACCCAGGCCATGGTCAAGTGGTGCCCGAGACTGGGGGTGCTGTTCTTCTCCAAGACCTCGAAATCGTCTCCCCCACCGGCCAGGACCCGGCGCTCGGGAGACCACAAGAGCGGCTCAAAGCGCGCGCTCAGGTTCCCTCCCCCGAGGCGCTCTCCCAGGTCCAGCGCCACGCTGTAAAGCTGGCTGTTGCTGAGCGTTCGGAGCTCTGTGCTTCGGTACTCCGCGGTCTCGACCAACGCCAGGGCGCCCGCCTGTACCGATGCGGTAGGCCCCCATTCCAGCAGCGGATCGCTCTCCCTAAGTCTGCGCCCCAGAAGACTCTCGGCCACATAGCGGGTGGTGCACAGACCGTAACGAGGGTCGGCGGCCACCTGCTCTCCCAGGTTGGCCAGATCCCCGAGCGGCGCGCCATAGTAGGCCGGCTCCACCCAGCTCCGGAACCAGTCCTGGGTGAAAGTGGAGTAGACCGCTGCCTGCTCGATGGGCTCGCTGACCGAACGCTCAGAGAACCCGCCCAACGCTGCCGCCAAGGGGTCCAAGGCGGCGTGACAGGAGCGACAGGCGTCCTGCGTCTGAGTGGCCTGCTCGCTGTTCTGCAGATCCTCGGGCGCCAAAGCAAACTCAAAGTCCCCCTCTCGGTCCAAGAAATCCGTGCACAGGAAGATTCGAGCCACCGCATTGGCCCGCTGGCGGTTCATGGACGTGGCGTCTCCATCAAAAACAAGCCAAAGGGTGGGGCTGGAGAGGATGCCCGCCATGGGCCGGCCGTCGGGAACGGGCGCCACATCCCAATCCTGCGCGGGCTCGCTCCACCCAAGGGTCTGGGCCTGAACGACGGAGACTGGGATGGACTGGGCCGTGACCACCTCCGTAAAGTTCCGGTCCTGAGCGATGATCTGGCGGACGTGCTCCAGAGGCGCCCAGCCCATGGCCCTGTGCTCTGAGTCGCTCAGCAGGTAGCTGCGCGGTGTGGAGCGCATGGCCACTGCGGTGTGCAGGCGCTCATTGTAGTGCCATGCCATCTGCTCGGCGAAGGCAGGCTCGGAGACCCAGAGTTCGGCATAGTCCTGGACTTTTCCGGGGTTCAGCTCCACATCCAGGAGATCTTCAGGGCTGGCCCGTATTCCCCGTAGATCGAGACTCAACCGCGCCAAATGGGCGACGGGATCAATGACCTCGGGGGCGGGGTCGGCGACACCCGCAGAATCGCAGGACAAGAGCAAGAGCAGCAGCACCTGTGCAAGATGCCACAAGCCTTGTCCTTCTACATCCCCCAATCCAAACTCACCCCAACGCGGGCGCCGGAGCGGATGCTCTCGATCTGCTCTGCCCCCTGGGTCACGCGGGCAGGAGCGTTGAGCAGGTTCTGGCCCTTGAGCTTGACCTTGAACCCCGCGGGCAGGCCCTTGCTGACCACCAGATCCAAGGCATGCGTCGGCTCCAGAATGGTGTCGGGAATGCCCAGGGCGCCTACTTCTTGGATGCGCGGACCGGCGACGTTGTACAGGGCCGTAAAGCCGAGTCCCGAGTCGGGGTTCTGGTACCCGGCTTGAACGTTAAAGACCCAGGGGGCCTGCCCCTGCAGGGGGCGCTCGCTCGAGGTCTGGATGCCGCTGCCCTCGGCCAGGGTGACCCGGCTGCGGATGAGGGACACGTTGCCGGCCACGAAGAAGTCTGGGGCAGCCGGCAGGGCCTTGCGGCCTTCGAGCTCGAGACCCAAGTTGTTGGCAGACTCGGCGTTGGCAAAGGTCACCGGGTTGCCGCCGCTGGGCACGATGACCATCTCGATGGGGGCCACAAAGCGCTTGGCGAAGAATCCAACGCTGACGCTCTCTCCGGCCTGTGGGTACCACTCCCAGCGCAGGTCCACGTTGTGGAGAATGGCGCGCTGAAGGTCGGGGTTTCCAAAGACCGCGCGGCCACCGGTCACATCAAAGAAGGTGGCCGGAGACTGCTCTCGAAAGTCCGGGCGGGAGACCGTGCGACCGTATGCGGCGCGCACTTGCATGGTGTCGCTCAGGCTGTAGGCCACGTTCCCGCTGGGTAAAAAGTCGGTGTTGTCGATGCCCGCCTGGATTGGGGGAGAGTCCGGGTCAAAGCGGGCGTAGGTGGTCACTTCCTGAATGGAGTGCTCCACCCTGAAACCGGCCATTGCGCGCCACGCTCCGGTGCCGCCGCTGAGCATCATGTACCCAGCCTGTATGCGCTGCTGGGCCACGTAGTTGTCGGTGGCCTGGGTGTTGTCCTGGAGCTGAAAGCCCTGCGGGTCGATGGTGGACGGGGTGAAGTAGCCCGAGCTGTCGCCGGCCAGGACCTTGTCAATCTCCCGGTTATCCGCTGCGAACTTATCGAAGTAGCGGAACCGTCGGGTGTCTACTTGGCGGTCCCGAACCCGCGCGCTGGCGCCCACTTTCAGAGCGCCGTCCAGCCACGCGACGGGCTGGGTCAGCCCCACACCCACGTCGTGGTTGGTCTCCTGCAGCTCCGAGTACAGGATGCCGTTGCCGAAAGAGCGTGTGGACAAACGCCAAGTATCGGAGCCCTCTTGGTATTCATCGGTCCAGTGCCGGCGATCGGGCTCCCGGCGCGAGGCCACGCTGTAGGCATAGCGCCAATCCAACTCCAAGCCGCTGTCCACGGGCAGGACATGCTCTCCGGAGAGCTGGTTGAACACCAACTGGCGCTCAATCCAACGGACCCGGCCCTCGCGAATGATGGCGTTTTCATCCCGGGCAAAGCCCTCGTAGGTGCGCGACTCGTAGGCGCTGTCCCGGTTGACCAGGGACACCAGGGACACGTTGTGTTCCCCGAGTTGAACCCCTGCGGCCATCATCGCGCCCAAGCCCACGCTCTGCTCGGTGGACTGGAATCGGTAGGTAGAGCTGGGCTCCATCCCATCGCCGGAGAGCACGTACCAAGTCCGCTCGTAATCAAGCTTCTTCCAGCTCTGCCCGTAGTTCACTCCGATGCGTACTCCTGCGCTGCGATCCTTCCCAAAGGAGCGCCCAAAACCCGCTCCGATGTCCAAGCCAAAGTCGGCCGGGAGCTGGCGAGAGTTGAGCACCCAGCGGTTGGGCAGGGACTCCCCAAAGCCCTCCAAGTCCTGGGGGGTGTAGCCGGGCGTGAACAGGTCGCCCTGGACCAGCGCGTCCTGTCGACTGGCCTGGTCCAGGCCCTGGGGAAGCGCGCGGTAGCCGGAACCAAAACCCAGAAAGTCCGTGGGTCCGATGTCGCCGGTCAGGCCCTGCTGGAAGGTGGTGCCGTGGCGGTAGGCGCCGGAGAGTCCAATGTTCAGGAAGGGCTCCGGGGGCGCCATGCGGGAGCGAAGCTGCACCACACCACCGCCGAACTCTGCGGCTTGATCTGGGGACATGGTCTTCTGGATCACGACGGAGTCCAGGACGCTGGCGGGGAACAGATCCAGCGGCACCACCCGGCGCTCGGGCTCG